>JAKVBD010000028.1 GCA_022446985.1 Lentisphaerales bacterium | reverse complement strand
AATTAGTTGAATGTAGATCGATTCCAACATATGTTTTCATAGCACAGTCTCCTTTGTTTATTTTTGGTTATTTAAACATATTACCGAGTTCACACTCAAGGTAATTTAGGAGACTTGTGCCACTCAAGTTCTTTTAAGGATGTCAAAGGCGCGGGGGATTACAAAAATGAATGCTGATGATTTCTTTATTTACATAGCCTCAAATATTTAATTAAATGGTTTATATAAGATGAATCTCTGCGCCTCTGCGCCTCTGCGTGACAATTTCAAATTATTGGTTTTTCTTTCTATTAGAGATTTTATATAGCTACATATTTGGTAGTTATTATTTACAGATTGAAGAAGAAACCGCATCAACTGATATCAAAAATGATCTTACAGAGATTCCTGAAGAAGCATTTTAATTATTATTTTTTCTTGAGAAATGTGCCGTCTTTTTTGATGCCCAGGCGAGTCATCGTTTTTTTGGCAGCGCTACCGTGCCAATTACCTGACTTTCTTTGATCTTTGATCATTTCGCGCTTCACCATATTTGAGCGCAATTTTTTCTCGTATGCTTCCTTTAATTGTTGTTTTTCTGCTTCTGATTTTGCTGACGCCAGTTTTTTCTCATAACTTTCTTTTGCTCTTCTATCAAATTCATTAAACAGGTCAATAGCTGCTTGATAGACATCTTCCACTTCACCGCCATTGACACTCTTAACATAATCTCCAAGAGTCTTAGCCATAGCAGCAGCTTTTTCAGGCATTTCATTTATAAGGTTATTCTTCTCGCGGTAATCCGTTTTAACATTATACAGTCGCATCTCACCTGTATTTAGATTATGCATAAGTTTGAAGTCACCTATACGAATGGAGCTGATTGGTGGCTGATAATAACTGGGAAAGTGAAAGACAAGTCCAGGGGCCTGACGCTTTATTGCCGGAGCAGCATTTCCTTGTGTAAAAACAGCTCTTAAACTACCGCCATCTACACCGGCAGGAAGAGCCTGTTTACTTTCAGCAAGATCGTGAAAAGTCGGTAATAAGTCCCATTGAACAATCGGTGTATCACATTGTATCCCGGCAGGAATCCCAGGGCCGGCGACTACAAATGGAATCCGTAAGCCGCCTTCAAAAGGAAAGTATTTACCTTGTGTTAATGGACCATTATAGCGTTGTTTTTGAGTATTCATTGGCGTCCACTCCGCACCATTATCTGACGTGTATATGATGTAAGTATTTTCTAATTCACCTTTCTCCTTAAGCATCTCCATAAGCTTTCCAAGGTGAGCATCTGATTCATCTATCATGGAAGCAAACATTGGCGTTCGCAGGCGCTCAAATTGTCTAAGTTCATTTTTGTCAGAAGGTTTACTCAAGGCATCGTACTTCTTCTGCCATTTTTTGAGAATGTGCGGAGATGCTGCTTGAGGTCCGTGAACAGCATAGTGAGAGATCATCATGTAAAAAGGCTGTTTTCCGGCATACTCATCCAAAAACTTGAGGGACTCCTTAGTTAAAGAATATATGCGCTTGGGATCATTTTCTGGCAGAGGTTCTTTGCTTTGAATGTCGATGTATTCACCATGAAAATTGCCATTTGCAGCGATCTCTTCGTATTCATCGGTAATATCGTAACCGACATCCTTAAGTTGTTCGACACTGATTCCCTTGCCGAAGTGAGCCGTTATGTAATTTTTATTAGTCGCTTTAAGCATGCCGGCAATTGAAACTTCGTCTTTATATCCATTGGGACGCTGCTTATAAGACAGAACATCGTGAACAAAACGGTACTGCATTCGGGCGGAAGTTTTGCCGAATTGAATACTGACTCTGGAGCCGGTACATGTTGGAGTCGGAGCGTAGGCATTTGAAAATTTCATGCCTCTGGCGGCTAGTTTTTCCAGATTTGGGGTCTCATAAAAGTTACTAACGGACAGAGGTTCAGAGTCCATCATTTTGACCGATGTCTGGGCCCAGCCGACGTCATCCATATAAAAAATGATAAAGTTTGGAGCCTTCTCTTCAGCTTTTAATAAAGTGTCTGCCAGAAGCAGAAATATCGCGCAAAAAATATTCTATATTTCATTTATAATCCTCGTTTTCCTGTGATTGAATCGAGATTATTGAAGGGATCTAACATCACTAATTGCTCTTTTATAAGAGTCGCTGATGCAATTGATAATATTTATATTTTTCATATGTAGAAGAACAACGATTAAACAGATTTTAACTCAAATCTAAGAACTACGATTTGAGCTAAAATGCTTCACCTAATAGATGAAATTCGGGATTTGAGTTAAGTTGTTTCAATCAGAATAAACTTAAACAAAAACCCCCGAGGTTTAAATTGCCAAAGAAAAAGAAAAAGCCCAGAACTTCTCGTAAAGATTGTCGTAGAAAAATCAAAAGTCTAGATACCACGAATGAATGTTTAAGTTCTCGTGCCGGTTTAGCTCCGTATGTAAATTTTCTTCATGGCAGCAGATTGGCAGATGAACTTGAATATATCCTTTCTCACTTACGCAAATCAAGTAAAGGTATCCCACTGAGTGATGCCTTTTTTCAGTTATTACTTTTCTTTGCCGATGGCACATTTCAACATCTCAACGGTTTCGATAAGTTGAAAGATAATGAAGCCTGGCAAAAGCTCCACGGTTGTAAAGAAACTCTCAATACGGCTCAGCTCCAAAGACTTCTTGATAAAGTGACACCCTACGAAATTAACTTACTTCGACCGCTTATTCGCCGGATTTTTCTAAGTGCGCTTAAAGCTTCTAAGCCTTCACAAGTGATCCTTTTTCTTGATTCCTGTGTTTACGTTAATGACGATGCCAAATGTCGTGGTGGAGTAAAACCCACTTACAAGAAAAAGAAAGGCTATCATCCAATCAATTTAATTTGGGAAGGGCTTTATGTAGATACCGTTTTTCAAAGAGGTGATTACTCAACAAATCATGATGATGTTGCCATCTCAATGCTCAAAGAGGCTGTTCCCCTTATCCGCGAAGCTCTTGGAGAAGATATTCCCATCATTGTTCGCATGGACAGTGGCTATTACGACCAAAAAATATTTAAAGTATGTGAAGATCTATCAATCCATTTTGTTTGTGCTGGAAAACGTTACTCAGATCATAAACATCTCGAAGAAAAAGCTCTCCATGACTTTGATGGTATCTATGCAAACAATGACAGCTGTTGGCATTACTACCGATTCGAAGAACGCCGGGCGGACTGGGATGCCGATATGAAATACCGAGCCTTATTTCTACGCGCAACTAAGGAAGATGGCGAAGCTCTTTTGGGATTGGACTCACGGATAATTTTAACAAATCTTGGCAAAGAACAATACTCTGATCAAGACGTCATAAACTACGATCATTCTCGTGGATTAGATGAGCTTACTCATAGAGCAGCTAAAGAATTCTCCGATGAGAAGATGCCTTGTCTCGATTATTGCGCCAATGCATTCTGGTATACTCTTTCAATCATAGCCTTTAATCTGTTTCAGATTTTCAAAAGAAATATTGCCTGCTTTCCGTACAATACCTATCCAAATACCATTAGAAGAAAACTCTTTGATCTGGCAGGAAAAATTGTCGGAGGAGCAAGGTCTCTAAAATTAAGAGTTTCAAAATGGAAAATGGCTGAACTGAAATTACTCGATATATGGCAAAAATCACTTATACCCTGGGTGATAGACTGATACAAGCATAAAATTCAAGATTGAGCAAGGTTCTTTTCAAAAAGCGCCTTATAACCTCGTGCCTAAAAACGGTCAGTTTGAGCCGTATTGCTATCAAGTAAGCCATCAAAAAATAGCAATCTTGATTCTAAAATCAAAAAAAGGAAAAAAGGAAGCGAAAACCGGAAAGTCCATCAAGGAGTTGACTGTAAAAAATCAGCTATGCGCATAAAATAACTTTTCTGAAAAAGAATCGTATGATTTAGAACTAATAGACAGATTGTTATTTGTCGATGTTTCTCGAATTGGACTGTAGCTTTCTGGTAAAAACAGCTCCTCACAGTTGCGGGTAACAAAAGTTTTTCCCGAGACAGCAAGTTCGCTTGAGTCAAAGAGCTTGTAAACATCTTTATGGGTTAAGAGCTTTGAGAGTAAAGCATTGAACTCTTTGTTGGTCATGAGTTTATTGGAATTCCCAAACCTGTCAGGGAAAAAGTTCAGGTTCTCTTTTTGAACTAAGTCGATTGGAACCGATACTGCAGTAAAGCGCAGTTTTATGGTTCTTCTATTTCTGGATCCACTGCCCGACAAACTGTGCAATTCAGAGCAACTGGAAATAATTCAGATGGAGACCGTTATTTCGGCTACCCAGAATATAATGGTGATCCAGCCAGAGCACCGATGTCTGTTACTGCTATTGAAGAGCCTTCTGAAGAAAATAGCATTATTGAAAACGATGTCATACTGACAGGGAATTCCTCAACGTGGAACGGTAATATGTCCCCCACTCCCAGACATGGTTTCAAAGGTGGAGGCCCCTACAGAACAAGGGCTTATTTTGATGGTCATGTTATCGTCAGCACTAAAAGTCTGCAAAACTAATTTTTTTTTAATCTTTTTTCACTAAACTGAGTCACTTTTCATCATCTTTGGGGTTATTATTCATGTTAAATAATTCAATAAAGGATGTTTTGCATGAAGTATGTGTTGTTTTTTCTTTTACTTTTAATTTGTGGTCTCAAAGCTGATGATCGCCCAAATATTTTATTTTGTATCACCGATGATCAAAGTTGGAAACACACCTCTTTTGCTGGTGATAAAGTCGTCAAAACTCCGGGGTTTGATCGTGTTGCTGAAAACGGTATCTATTTTGAAAATGGATTCACCAATTGCCCTTCCTGTGCACCATCGAGAGCCAGCATTTTAACCGGTCAAAGTTTCTGGAGGCTGGAAGAAGGCGGCCTTCTTTTCGGAAAGCTGAAAAAGAAATTCCCTATCTTTACCAAACTATTACAAGATGCAGGCTACGAAATAGGTATAACCGGCAAAGGCTATAGCCCTGCGAACCAGAGTTTCGATTACTGCTGGCAGAACATTTATGGCAAACAAGTCAATGTAAAAATGACAGTCCCAAAGGGCATCAAGCCGGTCAACTATGCTGCTTCTTTTGAAAAATTTGTAAATGAAAAAGATCCAAATAAACCATTCTTCTTCTGGTTTGGAGCTTCTGAGCCACACAGGTCTTATAAATATGGAATTGGTAAAGAACATAAAATCGATCCTGCAACAGTGACCGTGCCTTCTTTCTTGCCTGATTGTGAAGAAGTTCGTAATGATATTGCTGATTATTACTTTGAAATTCAATGGCAGGATAATCACCTGGTTCAGATGATCAATTTTCTCGAAAAGAAAAAAATGTTGAACAATACTCTGATCGTTTTAACTTCCGATAATGGCATGCCCTTCCCTCGAGCAAAAGCAACAGCCTATAATTATGGTGTTCACATGCCATTGGCAATGATGTGGGGTGACAAAATCAAAGGTGGCCGTAAAGTTTCTGACTTCATTAATCATGAGGACTTTGCACCTACTTTTTTAGAAGTAGCTGGCTTATCCATTCCAAAAGATATGACAGGTAAAAGCGTCGTGAATATTTTTAAATCCGACAAAGAAGGTCGAGTTGATTCTGAACGATCATTCACTGTTTCAGGTTTGGAGCGACACGTTTGGGCCAGAGAAGATGGTAAAACGTATGGCCGTCGTGTCATTCACACTGATGATTTTGTTTACATCCGCAATTACACACCAGACCGTTGGCCAATGGGTCCTGTGGACTTTAAAGCCAGCCACCAGGGAGTAGCCGGAGATATTGATAAAGGCCCAAGTAAATCAGTTCTTCTTAAAAACCAAAGCTCTAAATTCTTTAATTTATCCTTTGGGAAACTTCCAGCAGAGGAGCTTTACAATATTCGCAAAGATCCCGCGCAATTGAACAATCTTGCTGGAGATCCTGAATACTCCGGTAAAAAAGATGAGTTAATTAAACTCCTTGAGAATCGCCAAAAAGAAACCGGCGACCCAAGAGTTGATGGCCTTGACCCTTGGCAGGATTATCCTTTTTATGCTGGTACGAAATACCTCAAGCCAGAACATCTCGAAGAGGTAAAGAAAAATAAAAAGAAAAAGTAAATCACCTTCATTGGGATAACGTTGGGAGCTCCACCGTCTCGGTGGTAAAAAATCTAAAACCGGCGAGGACGCCGGTGCTCCATAGAAACTAATATTCCCATAAACTTCTGGTACCTCGGCACTCCGATGCCGGAATTTAGTAATGATGCGTTAAGTCCGCAGAGTCCTGCGGAGCTCCCTGCTTAAATTACTTTTTCTTTTTTCTCTTTTTAGTCTTCTTGGCAAATTGCTCATCTCCAGTGAGATAAAAAAGACGACGAGCAGTTGGATCAAATTGTTTATGATTCTTCCATTTACCGGACTCAAGTAAAGGTTTCAAATCGAATTTGTGAGATGACTTGCCATCTTGCAATAATACAACAGTGTTCAAAACCAGACCTTGAACATTAACATCATCTGTCTTTGCCAGGACATCCATAAGAACTGGAACAGGATCATCTGCACCATTAAGTCCAAGGAATTCGGCTGCACGAGTTCTAACCAAAAGATCTTTATCGCTTTCAGCAAGCTGTTTAGCCCTAACAAAGAAAGGCTGAGCTTGA
The DNA here is from genome assembly GCA_022446985.1 of Lentisphaerales bacterium. Classification (GTDB taxonomy): domain Bacteria; phylum Verrucomicrobiota; class Lentisphaeria; order Lentisphaerales; family Lentisphaeraceae; genus JAKVBD01. Next base: position 52,768 of record JAKVBD010000028.1, on the reverse strand, counting down.
GAACCAAAGTTACTACAAACAATCAGTCCCCAATATCTTTCTAAAGCTACATCTGAATTCAAAGCTTGTTTTATATCACTTTTAGCTTCAGGGAAAGCTCTTAAACTCAAATCAGCAATCTGGGCTAACTTTTGAATCTTCTGTTTATTCTTTTGACCGTAAGCTACGAAGTTGTCAATACCTTCGTTTATCATTACTGGCTCAGGAATAAAACTTAAATCAGGTTGGGACTTCACCTGCTTTTGCAATAGGCCACGCATTTCCTGAACGATAGAAGCATATGCCGGATCATCAGCCAGATTTTTCACTTCACTTGGATCTTTTTCGACATCAAAAAGTAACTCATTGGGGCGCACTTCAAAAAACTGACTTTGAGCCTCATTAAGTTTGCCTTCTTTGTAAAGCTTCCACCATTCTTTGTAGGCCAACTGAATGTATCTGTAACCATTGTATAGACCGTCGAAATTAAAGCGCTGATAGTTGCGCATGTAGTGATATTTTCCTTTGCGAACTGTACGTACAAAGTCGTACTTTTCATCAAAGCGATCAGCATAACCAAAACTCTTGTCGCGACTGTTTAATTCTTCGAGTTTTACATCCTTACCAAGGAAAGGTTTTCCATCAAAACCGTTTGGAATCTCTATACCTGCTAAATTTAAAACTGTCGGGCCAAGATCAATAAACTGTACAAAACCATCCACTCGAGTACCGCGTTTAGCCGGAACTAAATGCTGCCAGTTCTTAGGAACGTGAACCACCATCGGCACCTGTAGACCATTATTGTAGGCATAACCTTTACCACGAGGAAGAACACCACCGTGATCACCATAATAAAAGATGAAAGTATCATCCATTAGGCCATCCTCTTCGAGATTTTTGAGGAAATCACCAATCTGCTGATCTACTTTTCTATGCTGATCTCTGTAGTAAGCATAAGTGTAACGGAAAGTCTCGGTATTTGGATGATAGTCTGCAACCTTCATAGCTGCAGGATCCTCAGAGGTTTCTTTCTTCATATCTTTAAAATGAAGAGAACTCTCGTGAGTTGTACCAAAGTTCTGAACGTGAAAAAATGGCTGACTATCTTTGCGTTTTTTGTATGAAGCTCTGCCAGAAGACTCGTCCCATACACCCTGTTTTTCTTTTGGATTAAAATTGTAATCTTCCTTGGAGTTATTGGAAGTATAGTAACCAGCTTCACGCAGGTAATAAGGGAACAATTTTAGTCCCTGTGGCATAAGAGCATGCTGCTGACGACGGTGATACTGGGTCCCCACTCTGGGCCCATAACATCCGGAAATAATTGTACTTCTTGCCACTGAACAAACCGGACCACAAGAGAAAGCATTGTTAAACACCAGGCCATTTTCTGCCAGCTTTTCGATGGTCGGCATTTTAACGCCATATTCATTGTAAAGCTTTAGCCAACTGGCTGAGTTATCTTCACTGACAACCCAAACGATGTTTGGACGATCAGCGGCTTGTATACTCAGGATAAGCAAGAAAAGTACGATTAAATATTTCAAAAGTGGCTCCTATGTTTTTAATGTATGCCGGCGAGCTGCCGGTGATCTTAGGACTGTGGATCGCTGAGCTATAGCTCGGCAAAATTTATTCCCAGGATTACTTTTTCTTTTTGCGTTTCTTAGTTAACACAAGAGACTTGAGATATTGAACAGTATCTCGAATTTCTTTTGGTTTTAATATCATACCCATAGGTGGCATGACGGATGTCAACTGATGACTGGCAATGTCATTAACCTTAATTGACTGCTTGCTGCCATTGGCAGCTTTAATACTCCATTCCTTCTTGCCTTTCTCTAAAAGAACTCCCGCGATATCTTTACCAGCCTTAGTTTTTATAAAGACATTTCCGTAACCCGGAGCGATATCTTTGTTAGGCTTGAGTAAGGCATCCACCAGATACTCTGCGGACTTAGAGCCGATCTTAGATAAGTCCGGCCCCAGATCACTACCGGATTTACCAATTTTGTGACAACGTATACACTGCGATGCTGGGTGCTCCATAACAATCTTTTTACCGATGATCGCATCGCCACCGTTGGCTAACATGGCAGTTGTTACTTCTGAATCATGCCCTTTAGCTTTAGCTGCGATTTGCATGTCTAAACTCCATTTTGCCGGAATCTTACCTGCTTTAAACTGAGCCAACAATTCATCGAATTTTGCTTTTGCTTTAGGAGATTTCATATCCATAAGCTGCTCAAGAGCTTTTCCATGGCCATTTCCTTTCGGATCATCGAGAATAGAAACGACGATATCAAAGACATCTATCCCTGCTTTTTGAGCAAGGCCCTGAGCCGTGTAGCGCACCATACTGTCCTTCGAATTTAAACCGAGCTGAACATACTTTTTCAGTTCTGGGCTATTTATTTTACCCATAGCCACAAGAAGTTTATCCTGTACAGATAAAGATTGCTTAACAAAATTAAACTCCATGCCTTTCAACCACTGAGCATGACCATGAATATCTACGCCATTTAAAAGTACTTCAGTAAGAGCCCTGTCTTGAGCTATTGTCTCTTTAAGCTGATTTACTGCAGCAAAAACAGGCTCTACATTTCTTTCCGCCAACTTACGGTAGCGCCCTTCAACTGCACAAAGTACAGGAGGCTTAGCCCACCAAAGGATAGAAGCTAAAGCAGTACGGCGTAGATTTTCAGAAGCTTTACCGCTTTTCACATATTGAGTTAAAAACTGTAAGCTATCCTGACTGCCAGTTCGAAATGCCGCATTTATCGCACGACGCATAAGTGCTTCATTCTTTAACTCTGGACGATTCAATAATGAGTAAAGATTTTGCATCGCAGCTGGAATTGAGGCATCATCATGAATCGCTCGAGCTGCTTCAAGAAGTACCAATTCATCTGAATCATTCAAGAAAGCTTTAACCGCCGGAGACTCTAATTTCCTCAAAGCTACGATAGCCGCAAGACGAACTTCACGATTTGCATGTGTTGAAAGCGCCGCCAATTGAGTTGGAGTCATTGCTCCTGAAAAGCCCATGATCGCAGCGTGGTGTAAGTAAGGGTCAGATGACTTCTCGGCCGCAAAAGTGATAAGCGCATCAGCACTTTCTTTGATTTTACAATTGCCTAAAGCAATAGCTGAGAAGAATTGTACACGAACATTTTCATGGTTTAAGCCGGCCAATAATTCTTTACTAAACCTCTCTGCTTTTAACTCACCTGCCAATTTTGCAACAAGCCCCAACACCTCAACATCTTTATCGGCAAATGCCTTAGCTAAGAGCTGACTGTAAGAGCTGTCTTTTCTTGCCAGTTGGCCTATTCCCCAAAGTGCATGAAGTTTAGTTAGTTGATCTGAAGAACTTAGAGCTTTTGAAAAAACTGAAGCTCCTTCTTTTTCACGAGCCACTAATTCGAACTGAGCTTTTGTTCTGACTCGTTGATCTACATGACCAAGTAAATTGATTAGACTTGATGAACTTTCTTTAGAAAAGCTGGCTGCTAGTATTTTCGCAGTTTCTTTTCTGAGTTTGTGCTTATTCTTTTCAACATCAAATCTGAAAACTGCACCATTAGCCCCATGCCAGGCCGAGGTATATAGAGCTCCATCGGCGCCAATCGCCAGGCCGGTATTATTACTACCACCGCTCATTTTATCTTGTTCTTCAAACTTAAACGAGGCACCATTTTGCAAAAACTTAAAAACGCGAATTTCTGCTTTGTTATTGGTCATGAAGAAGCAATCTTCAAAAGATTCACTAAGAGCCGTGCCCGGATTTGCAGTAAAACCACAAGGCCCGGGGCCAAAGTTGCCAATAGTCGGAGTCATATAGGAAGCGTGCGTCTCATGATCCGGTAGATAAAGCTTTTCGGCCATCCATGGATTGTAGTAAGTCAGGCCACTGATTTTCATGAAGTCCTGCATCTTCATCCATTGCCAATTTAAACGCCAGCCGTGCTCACTTCCTTCTGTAATGTAAAGCGATCTTTCCATCTCACCTTTGTAGTCACCATCGTTATCCATCGAGAACAAATTGCCATATTTATCGAATGCCAGCTCCTGTGCATTTCGCACTCCAGTAGCAAACAACTCGACATCTGATCCATCGAGCTCACAGCGAAAAACCCCACCGCTGTTTGGACGATGATATTTCTTGCCTTCTTTGGTCACCACTGAAAAACCTTTATCGGCAACAGCCCAGTAAATGCGTCCATCAGGTCCAAGAGCCAGACCGCTCATATTGTGACCACCCTGACCGACATGTACTGAGAAACCAGTCACTACCTCTTCGCTTGTTTCATACTTGTCGTCACCGTCAATATCGGTGTACATGTAAATCGACGGCTCGGCGGCAACAAATACCCTGTTACCAAGCGCTAAAATATCACCAGCAATACCTGTGACTTCTGTGTGGTAAGAATCTATTTTTTGGTAAGATTCTCCTTTGCCATCGCCATCTTTATCAACAATTACATAGGCATCATCTTCTTGAACAGTCAGGTCGCGCCAATCATGCGAGCCATCTTTATTTCGATCAGGAATCCACTTTAGATTGGCTTCTTTGGTAAAAGTCTCTTTGTAAAACTCTCTTCTTTCTTCAATGGTTTGTAGTGATAGATCTTTTTTGACATCGACCTTACGGTGCCTAAGGTCCAAACTGGATTGTTTCCTACGAGTTGTTCTCGTGACAAAGACACGTCCATTTGCATCAACATCGATACCCACGGGCCCTGCAATGCGTTTGTCTTTTGCCCATTCAGTCACTTTGATTTTTTCAGCAGCAAAACTGAACAAGCCCAGCATTCCGACCAAACTCAAAGCATAAAATTTTCTGACCATCTACTATCCTCAATCTAAACATCTGTTTCTCTTGTCGATTACATAACCCAGTCGAAGCAATCCTTTTTATACTTAAAATACGCAACAAGTAGGCAAATTGCGCATTTTTTACAATTTTCTTCAAAAAACGCAAAAAGACGCTTTCATCATATTTTTGCGCAGCTTTGAACAATAAACTTCTTTAAAATGCAGGTCTCTTTCCTTTTAAGATTAAACAAACAAGGAGATCCCTTATGTTTAGAATGATAACAATTTTAATGATGCTATTATTTATGAACTCATGTACAACTTCAGAAAACTCTACTCCTCAAGTACAACACATAGTCATGTGTTGGCTCAAAAACGGCGCTTCACAAGAGAAATTTATCGAAGCTGTAAAAAACCTTAAAGCCATTGAACAGGTTCAAAATATTTCAGTTGGAACTAAACTGGAAAGTATCGAGCCCGTCGCTGACAATTCTTTTGACATTTCATTTATCATCACCTTCAAAAATAACGACGAATTAAAGGTTTACCTTGATCACCCTAAGCATGTTGAAGCAGTCACAAATATCTTGAAGCCTGCCCTTGCCAAAGTTGTAGTTTACGATTTTCAGGAACTCTAAACAAACGAAATAGTTGAGCGGGGACTCGAGATTCCAGATGAAAAAGAAAGCCACTCTAGTGAAGAGTGGTTTTCTGTGCATTGTGTTGTGTGGTCATGAGAACCGATGAATAAATACACCAGCTTTCACACCTATTGAATAACCCGCATCCTTAAATCCCACGCTTAAAAACTTCACTTCCTAAAAAAGTTTCATATTTTTTCCAAAAATACTATTAAATCGCGGTGGAAATACCCTATGTTACAAAAACTGACCGACTGGTCAGTCGGATAATTTACAGGTGATTTATTTGGATAAAACTAAAGACATTTTAATATTAGAAGCGGCAATCAATCAGTTCAAGAGTAAAGGTTTTGCTGCAGTAAGAATTGCTGACATCGCTAAAGAAGCGGGCATCGGCAAAGGTACAGTATATGAATACTTCTCTTCAAAAGAAGAGCTCCTTCTGAAAGCTTGCAGCTACTTCTGTTCCACCGTAGATGCCGGGCTTGAAAGTAACGTTCTGAACAACCCAAGCTTGGATAATTCTGTAAAATTTGTTTATACAATTGTCGAAACTATTCTCACCAAACTGCTAGTGACCAATACAGACGAGAAAAAACTCTTTCAAGAGCTCTCGGTTATCTCAAACACTCACCCGCAATTACGCGAAGCCGCGCGCATTGAATTTAAAGAGAAATTAACAATGTGGCGCGGTATGGCCCTGAGAGATTACCAAATGGGACTTGAGTCCGGACATTTTAGACATATCGACAAACCAGAAGATGTTGCTGAATTCATAGTTGCTACTGTAGATGGCCTCATATGGCAAATGCAGTGGCAAACTGAAGATATGCTCAAAGATCAAGCGACCCGTATGGCGCGGGTTTACTGTCAATTAATTATGAAGGAACCTCAGCGTTTAGAGGAGTATCTCAAGTGAAAATTACCTGTATTATTCTATTCTCCGTTCTACTTACTGCGAACGCTGAAAGCTTTAAGGTTAGCGAACATCCAGCTGTGCTCATGAGATCAATTACTGGCTTTACTGAACCCAGTGCTCATCTTGATATTGAAGCTGAATTTTTGGCTAGAGTTGAATCCTTTCACGTCAAAGAAGGTGAAACTTTAAACTCTTCAGGGCAGCAAATACTACTCGTTAAGCAAGACAGTATTCTCGCCGAAATAGCTCTAAAGAAAGAAGAAGCTGCTTTGCAAAGTGAGCAGCAAATCTTAAAGAAGCAATTATCTGAAAAAGCAATTGCAGAGCGCGAAGTCAAGTACCGCTTACTTGAAAAAAATCGACTGGGTAAACTTTCAAAAACAGGCAAAGCAACTCAAGCAAGTTTTGATATGGCTGAGTTTGAGCACGACCGAGCTTGTCTGAAAGTAAGCGACATAGAAACCTCCATGATAGTCCAAAAGCAAGCTATTAACGAAAGAAAAGTTGCAGTCGCAAAAGCCGAAGAAGATTTAGCCCGTCACCAAATCTTTGGTTCTAGAGGCTGGACCGTGAATAAGAAATATGTAGAAGCAGGCAGTCTGATTTCGCCAGGAGAAAAGATTATTCAATTAGTTGATGTTCGAACTTTATCTGTTTATTTCCGCTTGAGTGAAAATGAGATTCTCGCATTACAAACTAATGAACCAGATTTGAGGCTAAAACTGAATGGTAAAAAGATAAAAGCTAAGATACACCATATCGATTTAAATTTTGACCCAGTGTCGCGCAAGAGATTAGTTGAGATGAGAATTCCGGGGTCTGAATTCAAGCAGGCTACCGGTGGCCAGGCCCTTGATCTAAAGTTACCCATTCCCTACCCGAATCCCGCAGTAAAAATTCCAGCCAAATATATTTTCACAAAATTGGAGCAAGACTACGTCAAATTAAGCAATGGTAACAGTGTTGCTCTTATTCCTCTGCGTAGAAACTCCGATTCAGTGATAATAAATCTTTCAAGCTTACCAAAAGATGCAGAGTTAATACTGCCGGAAAAGAATTAATATGAAACCACTTATCAAATTCAGTCTTGGCCAGGGAGTCCTGCTGAACGTCATCTTTGTTGGACTGATTATTTTCAGTGCCTTTGTAGCTGTCCCAAACCTGCCCGTGGAACAATTCCCCAACTTTGCTTTTGGTGAAGTACAAATCAGGACCAGTTTTCCAGGAGCAACATCAGATGAAGTAGAGAGACTGGTTACTACCGAAATAGAGGACAGTCTGCGAGGCATGAAGCACCTGGATTATGTAAAATCCACTTCAAGGCCTGACCTCTCAATGATCAATGTCAAGTTTGTCGATGACACAGATTATCAGGCACTCTATAATGAATTGCGATTTAGGGTGATGGGCATACAAAACAGACTTCCTGTTCAAAATGGTGATCCATTGTCGCCATTTTTCTCTGAAGCAGATGTAGATGAATGGCTACCTGTAATGCAAGTCAATCTCGTGGCCAAAGATATCAACAAACCAGTTCCTAAAAGAACTTTAATGTTACTGGCAAAGGACCTTAGGCTCAGACTAGAACAAATAGATCAAATCAAAAAAGTTCTTTTACTGGGTGACTCTGCTGAACAGTATGCTGTTTCTCTCGACGTGGAGAAACTTGAAAAGAACCGTCTGACAATTACTGACGTCTCCCATGCTATGCGCGCAGCCGGTCAAGCTCCTCCATCAGGGACTCTGGATACTTCAAATGGCGAGCGACTGATCCGCATAGACAGTCGTTTCCGCAGTAAACAAGATATTCTTGACGTACCTATACGAAAGGATGGTAACGGCAACATTATTTACCTCGAGGACCTTATAGATCACAGTGATTCTGGCGTCGAAAACCTTCCAGGCGGCATCATAAATACCGTTAACGGTCTGGATATGGTCGGCTGCAAAATTCTCAAACTAAGCACCGGAAACGCCTTAAAAATTAAGAATCTGGTTATTTCAGAGACTGATAACTTCTTAAGAACAAATGATGATGCAGGAGTTACTGCTGTTTACACAATGGACAGCACTAATAATATAAAAGACGGACTAGGAGTCTTATCAAGCAGCTTGCTGCTGTCAGCAGTCTTTGTCATGACCTTGCTGTTTGTTTTCCTTGCAAATGCAAGTCGCAAAACAACGTTCATCGGCTTAATTATTGCAGTAACTGCGGCTATTATCATTCCTCTTTCCAATTCAACATTTACACAAGCTATAGCTCTTCTCATCCTGTCGACATTTATAATGTTAACATGTCGCGAAGCAGTCCTTACAGTTTCAGGCATTGTATTTAGTTTTCTCGGCAGTCTACTGGTCTTTTATTTAGCTGGCCAGTCAATCAACGAATTAACCCTACTTGGCTTTGTGTTAGTAAGTGGAATAGTTGTTGATGATGCTATCGTTGTTATCGAAAATATAAAACGTCACCGCGAGTCCGGCAAAAACATATATCAGGCAGTTATTGATGGAACCAGTGAAGTTTTCTGGCCGGTTGTCAGCGCATCGTTAACTACAATGGCGGCATTTCTACCTCTTCTCTTGATGACCGGAACAGTAGGCGATTTCTTTGCTCTCATCCCTATCGCAGTAACCGTTGCGCTTTGTATCAGCCTTATTGAGTGTTTGTTCTTACTACCTTTGCACGTCATTGATTTAGAGAAGCTTCTTGGTAAACAAAAGTCTCAGCATGAACGCAATGGTGATAAGCTCGATGACTACCTCAACCAAGCAGGCTTCATGGGAAAATTTTCAAGGCTTTATCATGCTGCCTTAAGCTGGACTCTGGCCCATCCTATAAGCTCTGTAGGTACCACCATTATTCTATTTGTTCTGGCTGCATTCATCCTGGCTATGCCTTTTATAGGTATGAAGCCCGTTCTCAAAATGGTTTTTTTCCCGGATAACACCTCACTTATTCAAATAACTGTCAATATGCCAGCTGGTACTCCACTTAAGGAAACAGATAAACTTGTTAGAGAAATGAGTCAGTATCTGGCAGCAAAAGGAACAAGTCAAATTCTCAATACCAGTTCACAGGCAGGAATGGCTGTCAGTGCAGATTATAAACCTGTTATGGGCAGTCAATATGGTTACATTCAGGCACAGCTGCCTTTGAAGGAAAATCGTGACTTTGATAATCCAAAAAAGTTCATCCAACAAGTCAGAGAAGAACTTGAAAATTTATATGAAAAAAATGGTGTGTCGCTGGATATTGCTGCAGCTAAGGATGGTCCGCCAACCGGTCTTCCTCTTAATGTTCGCGTCTCTGGATTAGATGACAACGACATAATGAAAGTTGTTGACGACTTGATGGTCTACATAAATTCAGAGGCTCAAACCGGTAAAGCGCTAGAAGGTATCATTGATTTAAAACACGACAGGAATCTTCGAAATACGATCATCTCTTTTGATACAAATCGCCGAAAGCTGGCCAATCATGACCTGCGTGAAATCGATGTCCAAAGCTTCATCGCAGATAGTCTCGATGGAGCCTACATCGCTGATTATCGCAGATTGGATGATGAAATTCCTCTGAAAGTCAGATTATCTCGAAAACAAATCCAAGATCCCTCTGACATTTTAAATGTTCCACTAATTAACCAAGCTGATGGTAAGAGACTGCTCTATAATGATGTTGGCGAGATGAGTATCAAAAGTGTACCTGCATCATTAATTCGCTGGGACTTCCAAAGAATTGTGACTGTCACGGGGAACCTGACAGAAGATGCCAAAATCGGTGCCTTAAACATTTCAAATGTCGTCGGCAAATGGTGGGAAGAAAACAAACAGAACTATTCAGGTGTTGTTGTTTCCTTTGGCGGTGAATCTGAAAGTACCATGAAGAGTTACCGCAGTATGGCAGTTGCCTTCTTACTGGCACTGGTCGTAATTTATGGCATCCTCGCCAGTCAATTTCAGAGCTACACACAACCTGTCCTGATTATGTCCAATGTATTCTTCAGCTTCACCGGTGTTATTCTTACTATGGCAATACTTGGTATAGGCGCCGAAATGTTGCCGGAAGGGTCTATTCGTCCCGAAAGGTCGTACTTTACAATGAATGGCTTCATGGCTGTAGTCGGTTTGACTGGCTTAGTTATTAACGATGCTATTGTCCTGATCAACTTTATGAATAAGCGTTTAGCAGATGGCCTTCCTTTAAAACAAGCTTTGCTTTTAGCTGGTCATCAAAGAATGCGTCCTATACTTATGACATCTGTAACAACCATTGCAGGCCTATTGCCAATGGCTATTGGTATTCCGGATTTTAGTATTGCATGGAGCCCATTCGCGACAGCCTTTATTGCAGGCCTTACTGTAAGTACTCTCATGACACTGCTTATTTTACCAGTGTTATTTGAAGTATTGGAAGGCATTCGTCATCCGGAAAACTGGCGTGTCTTTGGCCAGGGCTTTGCTAAAAGAAAAGCTGAAAATAAAGCAGTTCGCGACGCTCAACTTTCCTAATTATACTTCCCTTCCACTAAAGAGATTATCGGAAGGGAAATTTACCGTTTTAATGTCATAACTTGGTTTTTTACACCACAAGCCATTTTTTTCCTTACCAGATGCCTTTTTCCGGGCTTTCCCCATTGAAATCAAAGGGTTTAAAAGTACGTTTTATCCTGTTAATGTAATAAGACCTTGGTGCTATTCACCAACTCCACTTTATACAAAAACACTTACAAAAAAGAATGATATTTTTATTATTCATTAATTACTAGAAACTTACGAACAAAGGGGCAATACACGTAAGGCGAACTGCTGTAATTCGATGTATGAACAAAGGTAAATTTTTATGATTAATGAAATTTTTGAACTTTCGAAAGAAATATATTTAGTCCCGTGGACTGTCTTGATGATAATATCATCAATCATTACAATTCTCTCACTTTTATCTGGTGTTGGTACTGACTTAGATTTTGATACTGACGTAGATGTTGATACAGACCTCGACATTAGCCTTGATGGCGGTAGCTTTTTTCAGACGTTTTATCTCTTTTTAAATGTCGGAAAAGTTCCTGTAACATTTATTATCTTTTCAATAATTGCCATCAACTGGGGATTAGGCCTAATTGCCAACATGATATTCAACCCGGGTAATTATGCAATTGTCGGTTGGATCATTTTTGCTGTAGTCTTTTTTATAAGTCTGCCAGCAAGTAAATTACTTACGAATCCCTTAAAGTGCTTTTTTTCCAAACTCATCGAAGACAAAGAAAGTCAAACTCACTCAATCGGTAATGTCTGTACAACTGTTACTGATGTTACTGAAAACAGTGGACAAGCTTCAATTAAAGAAGGGCCAACTATCGTTAACCTGATGGTCAAATGTGAAGCTGGTCAAACAATCTCAAAGGGCAAAAAAGCTGTTGTCCTATCAAAAGATCACAGCGCTAACAGATATATCATTTCTGAAGTAGAAGACGAAATTTTTAATTAAAAAGGAGGGTTGAATGAATTCATTCACAATTGCATTCGTAAGTACAGAAGCACTCATCATACTAGTTGGTTTAGGCGCATTTCTTTTTGCCGGCTTAATTGCAGCTGTTAAATGTTATAGAAAGGTACCACAAGGTAGAGCCTTGATTAGAACAGGATATGGCGGCGCAAAAGTTGCATTTGATAAAGGTTTAGTCGTTATTCCAATTATCCACAGAATGGAAATCATGGACATCTCAGTTAAAAGAGTAGAGATTGACCGAAAAGCACAAAACGGACTTATTTGTCAGGACAATATGCGTGCCGACATCAAAGTAGCATTCTTCGTTCGTGTTAACAAAACTGCTGAAGATGTACTAAGCGTTGCACAGATGATTGGTGTTGCCAGAGCGTCCGACCAGGATTCACTGATTGAACTTTTTGATGCGAAATTCTCAGAGGCCTTAAAAACTGTTGGTAAACAGTTCGATTTCGAAGACCTCTATACTAAACGTCAAAAATTTAAAGATGACATCATCGATGTTATCGGTACAGATCTAAATGGTTACAGTCTTGAAGATGCTGCTATTGACGACCTTGAGCAAACACCAAAAGAACTTCTGAACCCTGACAACATTCTTGACGTCCAGGGTCTAGAGAAAATCGCTCTGATCACTCGTGAAAAGAAAGTTCGCATTAACGAACAAGAGAGAGAGGAAGAGAAGCAAATCACTCGTCAAAATGTTGATGCTCGTGAAAAAATTCTCGACATGGAAAAAGAACTGGCTGAAGCTGAAGAGAATCAAAAGAAAGAAATTGCCTCTATCGAAGCAAGAACTCATGCTGAAGCTGAAGTCATTCGTCAGGAAGAAAAACTTAAAGAAGAAAATGCTCGCATTTCTACTCAGGAGCAGGTTTCCATCGCTGAAGAAAATATGCAGCGTCAGATCATCGTTGCAGAGAAAAACAAACAGCGTACAGATGCTATCGAAACTGAGCGTGTTGAAAAAGACCGTCAGTTAGAGATCACAGAACGTGAAAGAGTTGTAACTCTAGCAGACATCGAGAAAGAAAAAGCTGTCGAAGTAGAGCGTAAGAATATTCAGGAAGTTATCCGCGAACGTGTTCACGTTGAAAGAAACGTTGTCGAAGAAGAAGAGAAAATCAAAGATACTAAAGAGTTCGCAACTGCCGATCGTGAGAAGCAGGTTGCTATGACAAATGCTGAAAGAGATGCTCAAGATCTTTTAATCCGTCAGGTTCGCGCTGCAGAAGCATCCAAAGATGCTGCTGAAATCAAAGCTCAGGAACTTATGCTGAATGAAGCTGGTAAAGCAGAAGCTGAAAAGAAAGCAGCCGAACTTAAGGCTGAAGAGTACCTCATCGTTGAAACTCGTAAAGCGGAAGCTGAGAAACAAGCAGCTGAGCTAAAAGCTGACGAATACCTTGCGGTAGAGACTAAGAAAGCTGAAGCTGAGAAGCAAGCGGCTGTTCTACTTGCTGAGAAAACAGTAACAGATGCCGAAGCTCGCGAAGTAGCTGCACAGAAAGATTCAAGTGCCAAGAAAGTACTTGCTGAAGGTGTATCTGCAGAAGAAGCTGCTACCGGCCTTGCTGAAGCCAACGTAAAAACTGCCATGGCTGCTGCTGTTCAGAAAGAAGGTACGGCTGAAGCTGACGTTATGGCTAAGAAGTTCCACGCTGAGGCACAGGGTATCGAAGACAAAGCTGAAGCTATGAAGAAACTTGATGGTGTCGGTAAAGAACACGAAGAGTTCAAGCTGCGCCTTAACAAAGACAAAGAAGTTGAACTTGCCGGTATTCAAATTCAAGCTGAAATTGCTACGGCACAAGCTGAAGTTCTTAAAGAAGGTCTTAAGTCTGCCAACATCGATATCGTCGGTGGTGAGTCTATGTTCTTCGATAAGATGCTTAACTCTATCACTCGTGGCAAGACAATTGACGGCATGGTTGAAAGCTCTGATGTCCTTACAGATGTCAAAAACACTTTCTTCGATGGCAGCGGTAACTTCAAAGAGAAACTTCAAGGTTTCATCGACAAGTTCGGTGTCAGCTCTGAAGATCTTAAGAACCTGACTACTGCTGTACTTCTGAATAAACTGGCGAGCAATGTTCAAGGTGAAGACAAAAACATCGTTGAGTCACTCATGGGTACAGTGAAGAGCCTTGGACTGGGTAATAAAACTGTCGATGAACTCCTAACCGGCAAATAAGTCACGACAGGATTTTGAGGGAGAAATCCTGTTCATGTAACGCCAGGGGCGACTGCCCCTGGATCACAAGTGACTTAATTTTAGGAGGTGCAACACCATGTCAGAAGACGACAATAAAGATGCAGCTGGCGTAGAACTCGAAGGAGGTACTTACGAGATCATTCGTAAACGTCTTGAGAATCAAGGCGACGAGCTGCGCACACGACTCGAAAAGCTGAATGGCTTTCGTAAAGACATATTTGGTTCAGTTGAAACAACTCTCATCAGCAATGAGCGAATCAGCACAGACAATAACTGCATAGCGCAGGACATCGCTGTTATCGGCGACAAGTTCCTCTTTGGCTACAATGTTGTCATGGGACTCAAATCAGAGATCAGTCTAGCCGATATATTTGCTGTCTATCATTATCAAGACGGGACTTTTGTTCGCGATGATCTTTCACTTATCGAAGATAACAACTTCATCGCCAACTTTAATGACTTTTTCAAATACTATAAAAAAGCCCGTTTTGTTAAGTTCACTATTAAAGGCCACAACCTGTACTTTGTTTTCCAGATTGGCGAAAGCATTACAGATCTCAAAGTCTTTAAATGGCAAATTAATGACGACACATTAACATATATTGATGACCGTAGTGTTCACGAATACACTTACCCGGCGCAACACGAATTTGAATGGACACGCACTACTCGCGACATGCACCGCGATGGCAAGCACGGCCACATATCTATAGATGAAAGATTTTTTGTAGAAACTATTGGTGGTGATTTAACTATAAAAGTTGAAGACAACACAGCCGATGGCAGCGGTATCTATGAAGAAGAAGTCGAGCACAAAGACCAGACTCTTGACGATGCAGAAATTCACTATGCCGCTCTTGGCAGCCTGATTCTACTTAAGATTCGTCCTTATCAGGAACAACAGTACCGCTACATCGTTTTCAACGAGAAAATGCAAACGGCCACACGCATAGATGACATTGAAGATTGTTGTATACTTCTTCCAGATGACCACGGCATTATTTTCTCTAAAGGTTACTACCTGCAAACTGGTGAGTACAAGCGTTTCGACACTGACATCAATGACATGGTTTTTGAGCGTCGAACAATCTCTCCAAATGGCGAAGATTTCTTATATACATTTTTTAATCGCCAGGACACAATTTACGTACTGCTTTCATATAATCTGATTAACCAATCTGTTGAAACACCCACCGTTTGTCACGGTTACTCACTGTTCAATAACGGCGATATGGTGTTCTTTAAATCAGATGGAGAACCGCAGAAACATCACGCTATTCAGCTTTGGAAAACACCTTATTGTCATTCAGATTACGTCAACGTTGATAACGCTCATGCCGACCATTTCTTATACAAAATCGGCAACATAGATATCGTCCGTTGCATGGCAGAGTGTTATGAAGTCTTAACTCTTCTCAACAAAGAAGACTCATATGCCGGACTTTACATAGACATCGTCAAAAAAGCTACGGATGTCATCGACACTTACTTCTGGTTAAATAAAGAAGAAGCCGGTAATCTTACGGAACCTCTGGTTCAAATCAAACAAACCAGTAGTTCGGCTATTGATGAATATGAAAAAGTCAGAACTCTCAAGAAAACTGCCGACTCTCAATCGAAAGAGATTAAAGAGAAAGCTGAAAAAGCTCTTAAAGGCGTAACCTATGCTAAATTCGATGAGATAAACAGTTTTGTTAAAAACCTGGCTGAATTGCGCGGCTTAAGAGGTGAAATCATTTCCCTTAAAGAAGTCCGTTACATCAACATTCCATTTTTGGAAGAGCTCGAGGCTCAAGTCAAAGAGCAAGTCGACAAGCTGTCTCAAAAGTGTGTTGAATTCCTACTTCTCGATGAAGCTCTTGATCCTTTCAAGAAACTTGTCGATGACCTGGCCAAAGCAATAGATGAATTGACTATTGCCATTGAAGGTGAGAAAATTGAAAAAGGCATAGTCGAGACTTCTTCCGAGCTGGAAATGCTCATTGAAATAGTCAGTAATCTAAAGATCGCGGATGCAACTCAGACGACTCGCATCATCGATAGCATTTCTACTATTTTCTCTAAACTGAATCAGATTAAAGCCGGTCTAAAAAACAAGATCAAAGACCTGATGAGTGTCGAGGGCGTTGCTGAGTTCAATGCTCAGATGAAGCTCTTGAATCAGAGTGTCATTAATTACCTCGATGTATGTGAAACTCCAGCAAACTGCGATGAATACCTCACTAAGGTCATGATCCAGTTAGAAGAGCTTGAAGGACGCTTCAGTGAATTTGATGATTTTATAGTTCAAATCACTGAAAAGCGCGATGAAGCCTACAATGCTTTTGAATCTAAGAAAGTTTCTCTTCAGGAAGCTCTGAATAAGAGAACGACCTCCTTAATGAGCGCTGCTGAGCGTATATTAAGTGGTGTCAAAAACCGCGTTCAAACTTTCAAAGAAGTCAATGAGATCAACTCTTACTTCGCTGCTGATTTAATGATCGACAAAGTTCGCGACATCGTTGCAAACTTGAAAGAACTTGGCGACTCTGTTAAGGCCGATGATATCGAAGGCCGCATAAAAACAATTCGTGAAGATACTGTTCGCCAGCTCAAAGACAAAAATGATCTTTATGGTGATGACAACACGATTAAACTTGGTAAGCATAAGTTCTCTTTCAACCAGCAGAATCTTGACCTGACAATCATTCAAAAAGATGACGATCAATTCTTCCACTTAACTGGCACTAAGTTCTTTGAAAGAATTGAACATCCTGAGTTTTTATCCACTAAAGACTTGTGGTCAATGGAAACGGCTTCCGAAAATGCACAAGTGTATCGCGGCGAGTACCTCGCTTATAAAATGTACCGTGCTGCTCGCAATGGAGAGTTGGAAAAGGATCTTACTGAACTGGATGCACTCTCTGAAGAAGAACTTCACAAAGCCGTACAAGTTTTCATGGGGCCGCGTTATAAAGAGAATTACGTCAAAGGTATCCATGACTTTGATGCAGCTAAAATTCTCAGGCAGCTCATTAGTATCAGCGCGTCAATTGGTCTTCTGCGTTTCAGCAGTCAGGCTCGTGCTTTAGCCTCTATTTACTGGGTTAAGTTTGCTGATGAAGCAGTGAAAGAGAATCTTAAGATTAAACTTGGCAGTTTTGGTGACATGCGTGAAGTCTTCCCTTCTCAAAAGAAGGAAGAGACATTCATCAAACAAATTGAACAAGGCATCGAGAAATTCACAGAGCAAGAACCTCTATTTGCAGATTTCCCGGCATTGAATGCCGCAGAATATCTTTTCGAGGAACTTTGTCGTGGACGCGATTTTGTCATCAGTAAAGAGGCCGCAGAGATCTGTCATGGTTTCGACAACTTCCTGCGCGGTAAAGCTCATGCTCAAAAATTTAAAGAAGCTATTCACAAGCTGGATTCTGACATTACAGGTTGTTTTGAACTGGTACGCAATTGGTTAGCTGCTTATCTCGACACTATTGAGAAACCGGCACTAGATGAATACATCGATGAAGCCGCAGCTTTAGTTATCACCGACTCTCTTCATGAGCGCAACATCATTGAAGTTTCGGTCAATGCTACAATTGAGAAAATGACCGGTTCTCATAAATTGATTGAGAAAGCAAACTACAGCCTGAACTTCAATGAGTTTATCGAGCGCTTAAGTAAATTCGATGAAAGAGACGTTCCACTCTATCTAAGATATCAGGACCTCAAAAAAGAGCTTACTGAAGAATATCGTAAAGAGCTCCGACTAAATGAGTTCCAGCCACGAATTCTCAGCAGCTTTGTTCGAAATAAATTAATCGACGAAGTCTACCTCCAACTCATAGGTGACAACCTGGCAAAGCAGATCGGTGTTGCCGGAGAAAATAAGCGTACCGACCTTATGGGTATGTTACTGTTAATATCTCCTCCAGGATACGGTAAAACAACACTCATGGAGTACATCTCCAATCGTCTTGGACTGATCTTCATGAAGATCAATGCTCCGGCTATTGGCC
Organism: Lentisphaerales bacterium; assembly: GCA_022446985.1. Classification (GTDB taxonomy): domain Bacteria; phylum Verrucomicrobiota; class Lentisphaeria; order Lentisphaerales; family Lentisphaeraceae; genus JAKVBD01. Next base: position 34,695 of record JAKVBD010000028.1, on the reverse strand, counting down.
ACCATGTAACTTCATTAGACCCTTCTGAAGCGCCGAATGCTGCAGCTCGCGAAGAAATGAAAAAGCTGAACCTGGCTTTTGAAATGGGCGATAACGTCATGATATATCTGGACGATATCCAGCACTCAAACCCAGAGCTTTTACAGAAATTTATTTCTCTTTGTGATGGCCAGAGAAAAATCGAAGGTGTCTACAAAGGCCAACCAAAGACTTACGATCTGCGTGGCCGTAAAGTCGTTGTTTGTATGGCTGGTAACCCTTATAACGAAAGTGGCGACAAGTTCCAGATTCCGGATATGTTAGCAAACCGAGCTGACACCTACAATCTTGGTGACATTATAGGAGACACTGCAAATGTCTTTAATATGAGTTATATAGAAAACTCACTGACCTCAAATTCAGTATTAAATAAGCTGAATGCCAAAAGTCAGAAGGACATTTATACATTTATCAAAATGGCAGAGACTGACAGTCGTGAAGGCCTCGAGTTTGAAGGCAATTATTCTGTGGAAGACATGAATGAGATAAATGGCGTCATGAAAAAGATGCTGGTTGTCCGCGATGTCATAAGCAAAGTCAATGCTGAGTACATTCGTTCTGCTGCTATGGCAGATGAATATAGAACCGAACCGCCATTTAAGATGCAGGGGTCTTATCGCAACATGAATAAGATTGTTGAAAAGATTCTACCAGTGATGAATGACAATGAGCTTGAAACTCTCATCATGTCTCACTACGAAAATGAATCTCAGACTCTGACTTCCGGAGCTGAATTTAATATGCTGCGTTTTAAAGAGCTATTTGGCAATAGCACTGAAGAAGACAATGCTCGTTTAGCTTCTATTCGCAAGACTTTCGAAAAGAATCAACTTTTCAAGGTATGGATGAGTCTGACCCAATGGCCCAAATCCTGGTTCAAATGGGACAGTTCACTGAAGGCTTAGAGCAGATTCGGGATTCCATCTCTGGTGGAATGAAGGCATTACCTGAACTGGCGGCGAATATGCAACCACAAAAAAGTAATGAACCTGCGGTTTTATCTCTCAACTCCGAATCTCTGGAACAGTTGAAGGCTCTTGCTGAGTCTCTACAAACAAAAATGGCTCCGGTAGCAGCAGCTCCTAAACCGGCTGGGGATCTAGATATAATTCCAGATCAGATCAAGATCATCAATACTGTACCTGACTTCTTCTCGAAGATTCTCAACGAACAGTTAGAGCTCATGAGATCCTGGATGGAATCCATCTTCAAAGTCGGAAATTCAAACAGTGATCATATCGGTGGGTTAAAGGCCCTGGTCAAAGACATGGAAATGAAGTTCGATGTCTTACTTGAGCACGTCGGCGGTGACTCTTCTGAAGAAGTTGAGAAAAGCCGTAATGGCAAGAAATAATATCGCTATAACAATAAAATAGCCGGCTTTAGAGCCGGCTATTTCAAAAATATTTACTAAGTAATTAGCGCTTCTTAATCTGATTGGCGCTTTCTTTAAGAGCCACGAACTGATCTTTGTACTCGCTCCATTCTTTAGTCCCTTCAAAGCGAACGCGCATTCTCTCAAGTATTAACAGTGTATCCTGACGTTTACCTTCATCATAAAGGCTTTGAGCCGTTTGAATACCCATATCCATTTCACGACGGTTGTGTTTAGGTGATACAAAATTTATCTCTTCAAGTAAAAGGTCTGTTGAAATCTCTTGCACCCTTTCGATAGACTTTCTAGAAGAAGGAAATTCTTTGAGCATATACATGATACAGGCATAACCAAATTCAAGAACCTGATCTTCTGAAATTCCAGGGTGAAGTTTCTTGAGTGCTTCCCAGTTTTTAGAAGCATTTTTACTTTTAGCAAGGTTCTCAGGAAGAACTGCCTGCTTCAGTAGATTATAAAACTCGTGCATCGGCATATCGATGATATCGCGCTCTAAAGATCGAGGAATTTCCATACCTTCGACATTATCAACAACACGAATTCTGAATTGCTGTTTTGAAATGTTCATGATTGTTCCTTCGCGCTTCTCATAGAACATTTTAAATCCGCGATAGTCAGTACCTGAATTTGAAATGATACCAAAAGTATTTCGAGCTGAAGCATAAATCTTAGATATGCCATTGCCCCATTCTTTTTGCGCATCTAGAGGGAATTTAACCCAAGGGTCTACCAGCTCAATAGAAGACACAAAGTTAAATGAAAACTTTCCTTCAAGTGGACGGAACATTGAGCGGTCAAACATGAGAGAGTCAAGAACTTCCCAACGAACATCCATCTTACCTTCATCTAAAGCTTCACCTTTAGCTACAATTGCCGCGGCAGCTTCTTCTTTGGCTCTTTTCTGAGCTGCAATACGTTCTGCTTCTTCTTGCTTTTGGCGCTCTTCAAGAGCTAGACGTTCTTTCTCTATACGCGCTTTCTCAAGCGTTTGTTGAATATTATCGTAGTCAACAACGCGATATTTATCTCTTTTTGCAGAAGCAATACCTTCAATTACATCCAGTTTAACTTTGCTCATCTCTTCAATATGCGGGCTAACAAACCGAACTTCTTTACCATTCACAGTCGCAATCTGAGCAATTGTGAATTTTCTTTCAAAATTTTCTAAATCACCAAGAATGAAATTCAATTGACTGAGAGATTGTGCTGGAAGCTCCAAGCGCTTATTGACTTGGCGAACGAGGTCGGCTTCTTGCTTGGTAATTATGTATGAAGTTACTTCTTTTTGCTTATCCAGGTAGAAAAATGCCGCAGCGCCACCACCACCTGCCAAAATCATAAATACCAAAAAGGCCAGTACTCCACCGCTTTTCTTTTTAGCAGAAGCAGCTTCTTGATTAAGGCTGCTAACACGTCCTGAATTCCTACCAGTCGTTCTACCTGATCGTCTACCTGAACTCCTGCTGGAACCTTCTACATCTAAATTAGTCTGGGTCTTAAATTTTACTTTAGCCATTAAGCTACCTCGTCATTACACAAGCATATTATGAACTTTCTCTCTTAGTATAAAACATAACTGCTTTTAAGATAACTCCTGTCATCACTTCAAGCAAAATTGTCATTTTTTTAATCTTGAAAATTTGTACTTTCAAAGATTTTATCTGCGGACTTAGCAATAAAACCATTGAAAAGCTGGCCATTCGGTAAATCAACCCTTTCTGCGAACTCGTAATAACATCCTGGTAATACGTATTCGCTTTCTTTTAATGGAGTTCGTATTTCTGAAGCAAGCGTCGAGGATTGAAGCAAGCATTCTTCTTTAGTCCCTTTGATTTCTCCACCACTTACGTTCAAAGAAAAGCCATTATCTTTTAAAAACTCATTAACTTCTGAAATTCCAGCAAAGGTCTTAAGTTCGTTTACAGAAACCGTAAAATGATTAGCGACATAACCGAAAACTGCCAACCAGGAAGCATATTCACTTTCCTTCTTTAGTTTTTCATAAGTTGGCCAGGAAATGCTATTCCATACAATTCCAGAATATAATAAACTCTCATCATTCAAAGCACTCTGACCTACTTGCTCAATTAGTTTAGATAGTGTTTTTTGAAGACTGTCGGAAAACTCTTCAACTTTCAATTCACTGATAAAAACTCTGGGGCACCCCTCTTTTTCATAATGTTTGGCTCTGAGTTTTTTAGCTTTAAACTCGTACTGACCTTTTTCTTCATAGCCATAAGCCTTAAAAAATTTTGCCAAAGCTTCTATATTAATTTTTGGCAATCCAAAAGTTCTAAAAGCTATATGGTCATTTACTACCTCTTCGCCTCTCTCCTTAAATAAGGTATGAATCTGCAATGCCTGAAGATTAGTTTCAGAATACTGCTGCCAAAGTTTTTCAAATAAGTTCTCTAAGCTCATCTCAATCTCCTACAAACCTAAACCTGGTGGAGTTGTCTGCGGGATCTCAACCTTTTCTTTTTCGATTGATGCTACAGGATAAGCACAATAGTCTGCCGCAAAATAAGCACTTGGCCTGAAATTCCCGCTGTACCCACTACCTCCAAATGGATTAAAAGAAACAGCTCCGGTTATTTGTCGATTCCAATTAACAATCCCTGCTTTTGAAGTACTTATGAACTGTTCGTAAAGTTTTTCATGATCACTAACTAATCCAGCGGATAAACCAAACTTTGTGTTATTACTCTGCGAAATAGCATCATCAAAACCAGTAACCCGGATGACCTGAAGCAATGGACCAAATATTTCTTCATCCACTAACTTCATGCCGGTCACATCGAGGATACCGGGGGTCACATAAGCTTCATCTTGCGTGCATTCTAAGTAAAGCTTCGCACCTTGGGACAGCAATGAGCGTTGAGCTTCCATTACTGCATTCGCTGATGTTATTGAAATAACAGGACCGATAAATGGTTCGGGATCACTTTGGGGAGAAGACACTACTATGTTTTTCGTCATAGCAACTAGCTCTTGTAAAAAAAGCTCGCCATATTCATTATCAGGAATAATCAATCTACGGGCACAAACACAGCGCTGGCCAGAAGTAATAAAGGCAGACTGAATAGTCAGATAAGCTGCTGCACGAGTGTCTTGGGCATCCCAGACAATAAGTGGATTATTACCACCCATTTCCAAAGCTAATATAATTTCTGGACGACCGGCTAAACTTTGATGAATCAATTTACCAACTTTATAACTTCCGGTAAATAATACACCATTTATATTTTCACTTGAGCAAAGCGCTTTGCCAACTTCGTCACTTCCTTGTACTAAATTCATAACACCGGCAGGCAAACCGGCTTCCTCCAAAAGTTGAACCAATTTAATTCCTGAGACTGGGGTCTGCTCAGATGGTTTAAATACGATCGTATTACCCGCCAGTAACGCTGGTAAAATATGTCCATTCGGCAAATGACCAGGAAGATTAAACGGTCCAAAAACAACCATGACCCCAATCGCCTTAAATCTCAGAGTTGATTGTGCCCCGGCAATTTCTACTGACTTACAAGAGCAACGCTCTTTGTAGGAGTTTATACAATGGTTTAACTTCCCCACCATAGCTCCGACTTCGGTCAAGCTCTCCCAAACCGGCTTTCCCGTTTCATCAGAAATTAACTTCGCATAAGACTCTTTGTCTCTTTCTAGCAATGATCGGTATTTCTCTAAAATACCTAGCCGTTCTTCAAAACTTGTTTTAGACCAACTTAAAAAAGTTTCTTTAGCAATTGTGATGGCGCACTCCACCTGATGTAAATCAGCAAAACTGCCATGCCAAAGCTCAGATCCATCCGCAGGGTTTACCGAAGAGAATTTTTCTCCATGACCATCAAACCACTCGCCATTTACATATAGACTTTTCATAGCTTTCTCTCTCCTCTAACAGCAACATAACGCACTGGATCTCCAGGTGATAACTGTAGGGCTTCTACCGTATCTTTAGGTAAAGACAGGCTACCACTTTGATCAAGAGCTACTTCTGAGACCGTCACTCGAAAATCCTGAGCAGATTTCACATTTGCCACCAAGTAATAACGCAGGGTGTCATTAGAATTTTCTATTTGCCCCCAGCCACTTTGCTCTACCGATTCGGGCTTTCCTTTAGCACACGCTGTCCGAATACTTTCATTGATAGTTCGTATATCATCTAATTGTGCCTCTACAATGGGTCCGGCCTCAAAGATATCTACTTCATCAATCTGCTTGAAACCTTCCTGCTCTAATAATCGCATTGCTGGCCTTGAGTCATCATGAACCATACCAATCACAACTTGTGCTTCCTTAGGCAATAAAGAAATATAAATGGGATGCTTGGGCATAAGTTCGTCAATAAAAGACTTATCTTCATTCACCATAAGATCAGCTTTTTCAAAAGGCACATCAAAGAAGTGCGCTCCTAGACAATCCCAAAAAACTGATTCTCCTTGAGGATCAATCCGCCCCCTGAGTTCTGCCACGATACTTCCCTCAAAAAGTTGGCGGTACTCTGCGACAAAGAGAAATCTACTCAAAGAAAGCAAGCGTCCGTTTGATCCATGCCGAAAATCAGGATCAAGGAATAAAGTCCCAACTTCACTTGGCCCATTATGCTCCATCTTAACCTGCAGGTACTTCACCTCTTTATTTACATTCAGGAGCTTCGATATTTTTTGGACTCTCTTGATTTCGTATGTCCAGAAAGGCTGAAAACCACCAACTTTTGAATAGACTGCGGAAGTACCAAGGATATTTTTTGATTCAGTATCCTCTAATACAAAGAAATAAGTTTCACCACTGGGCTTACTTGGGAGAAAATGGAAGTTTTTGACTGACTCGCGGATTTTTTCATGAAGCTTTTCTTTATCTGGCGGCAGGGTCGTTAGGCCACCACCGGTCTTAAGGGCCAATTGATAAACTCCTTCAAGATCGTCTTCTTTGACTGGTCGCAACACAAACATATTTCTCATCCTTTACATTCAGTCATAGTCCTGGAAATAATTTTGCATACTTCATCAATGTCATTCTCTTCAACCGCCATAACCGGCATTAGGAAACGGATTCGAGTAGGATTCTTGCCGGCAATAAACGAAATCACTCCATTTTCAAAAAGTTTATTTGCAGAGCTCTTGGTCTTCTCAAGGTCGCCATCAAACACCGTAAAGGCAACCATTGCTCCTAATCCGTAAGGGCCTGTGAACTGTCCAGGAAAAACTGTAGCAAGATTCTTAAGATTTGTCACAAAACTGCTATGCATCTTCATAATCTTGCCATCACCGCCACATAGCCCCTTACACTTTAAATTATCAAGCACGACTTGAGCGGCTCGAATGGCAGCAGTACTTGAAGTAAAGGTTTGGCTAACCAGCCCTGGTCTTGGTTTAAAATGATCTCGATAAATTGTTGAACAGACCTGACTCATTTTGCCCACTGTTACAACGTCGACCAAATCATCTAAACCAAAATGCTGGAAAGCAAATGGTTCTGTTGTCCGACCAAATGTTTGAACCTCATCAAACCATACTGCAATGTTATTTTCTTTTAGAACTTCAATGATGGCTTTAAAGAACTCAGTATTACCGGGGAAATAACCGCCCTCACCTTGCACAAGCTCCATACACATCCCAGCATGAAGACCTGGAAACCTTTCGATATGTTTTCGCAAAATTTTCAAAGCTCTTCTAATGCTTCCTTCATGATCATTTTCATTATAGAACGGTAGATAATCAACATTAAGTGACTGCGGTAATCCATCTCTGTACAGAGCCTTATCAGTCATTTGCGCTAAGGCCATAGTTCTTCCAGCAAAGCATTTTCGAAATGCCAGCATTCTATTTGCAGGGAAATTTTTCTGAAAAATAATCTTCATAGCATTTTCATTAGCGGTCGCACCAGTTGATGTAAGAAAACAATGATCTAATTGAGCACCATTTTTGCGAGCCAGATCGAGAAATGACTCCATCAAATGCATCTGATCGGCATTTTGCTGTAAGTGCCCCTGCATGACTGTATCCTGAATGGCAGCATCGATGGACGACATGACAATATCTTCATTTGAATGTCCAAAGTAATGAACCCCAATACCTGTAATAAAGTCGTATTTCACACTGCCGTCTTCCAATTCTACAAGAGAACCATTACCAATGCCTGAGCCCAGATAAGGATAGTAAATGTTCCCTCCACGAGCTTCACTGCAACGGGAAGTTAAATCTATAAAATAAAGCTGACGTTCTCCCTGAGGTGGAGTCACTTCGGTAATTTCTTTTTTGGCAGCCTGGAGAGCTGCCTGAATAAGGCTTTTGGCTTGAGCAATGCGTGGATCCTTGCTCAACTTTGCGGCGACAAGATCTTTCATACTTCCTCCTTAAAATTCCATGGACAGGAATCAAATTCGATAAACCCTATAGATAATTTACACGAATTTCGGAGCTAAAACCAGTATTAATTTATGACATTCGTAATTTCATACAAAAAAGGCCGCAACGAAAAAATCGCTGCGACCTACAGAAAGAATGAGAAGATCTTTACTTTAAGATCTCTGAGATATCTTTACACTCCCATTCAGGAAAATGCTTTCTAACTAAGCCATTCAACTCGATCTCAAAGGCAGAGTATTTACCTGCACCTTCAGTTGCTGTTGAATCCAAAGCTTTAGAAACGATACCTGCACCGATAGTGACATTTGACATACGGTCAATAACGATAAATGAGCCTGTACCACCAACAAGTGAGTAAGGGTCAATGGAAACTTTGTCTGTCAAGTCAATCTGACAAAGACCGATTTCATTCAACTCAAAGTGATCTGTTTCAATTTTTTCAAGAGTATTTATGTCGTATTTGTAGTCAACATTGACTAATTGACCACTTGCGCTATTTGAAGCAAATTTAAAATCGTACAGACGACCAGTTTCAAACTTCTCTTCATGCATCCAAACGATGTGAGCCGCTAAAGAATCAGTTGATTTAGCTTCATCACCCTTCTTAACAATAAGGTCACCACGGCTACTGTCGATTTCGTCTTCAAGAGTCAAAGTTACAGCCATACCTGCGCATGCTCCTTCAAGCTCACCGTCATATGTAACTATGCTCTTAACTTTACTTTCCTTACCGGAAGGAAGAGTTACGATGTCATCGCCAACTTTCACTTCACCGCCGGCAATTGTTCCACAGAAACCACGGAAATCGAGGTTTGGACGAACAACGCACTGAATAGGAAGACGGAAGTTTTCATAATTACGGTCGTGAGTTAACTCAACAGTATTTAGAAGTTCCATAAGAGTTGGGCCTTCATACCAGTCTGTTCTTGAGCTGCGATCTACAACGTTATCACCTTTAAGAGCTGATAGCGGTAGGAAGTGCATTTCTTTGATGCCGATAGTTTTCGCTAACTCAGTGTAAGCTGCACATGTCTCATTAAAGACTTCTTCACTAAAGTCAACAAGGTCCATTTTATTAATAGCAACAACGATGTGCTTGATCCCTAGCAGGTGGGCAATAAAACTGTGACGCTTAGTCTGTGGCAATACCCCTTTACGGGCATCAAGAAGAATAATCGCTAACTGACAGTTAGAAGCACCAGTTGCCATATTTCTCGTATACTGCTCGTGTCCCGGAGTATCCGCGATGATAAACTTTCTCTTAGAAGTTGAGAAGTAACGGTAAGCTACGTCAATAGTAATTCCTTGCTGACGTTCGTCTTCAAGACCACCTACAAGCAGGGCCAGGTCAAACTCTTCGTCTGTCGTATTGTAACGCTTAGAGTCTTTCTTGATTGAGCTCAACTGATCTTCATAGATCAATTTTGAGTCGTGCAAAAGACGACCGATAAGAGTCGATTTACCGTCGTCAACACTACCACAAGTAAGAAAACGAAGAAGCTCTTTGTTCTCGTGCTCTTTAAGGTAGCCTAAAATGTCTTTTTCAATAAGTTCTGACTGGTGTGACATTAGAAATACCCCTCTCTCTTTTTCTTCTCCATAGAACCGGCCTGATCCTGGTCAATAACACGACCCTGTCTCTCAGATGTCTTGGTAAGAAGCATTTCTTGAATAATCTCAGGAAGAGTAGCCGCTGTAGACTCAACAGCACCCGTTAGCGGGTAACAGCCAAGAGTTCTGAAACGAACCATTTTCTCTTCGATAACTTCGCCTTCTTCGATTTTCATACGGTCATCATCAACCATGATGTCAACACCGTCACGGTTCACAACCGGACGCTTTGCAGCAAAGTAAAGTGGTACAATTGGAATATCCTCAAGATATATGTATTGCCAGATATCGAGCTCAGTCCAGTTAGATAGAGGGAATACGCGAATACTTTCGCCTTTATTCACTTTACCATTGTAAATATTCCAAAGTTCTGGACGCTGGTTTTTAGGATCCCAACGGTGATTTTTATCACGGAATGAGTAAACACGCTCTTTAGCGCGAGATTTCTCTTCATCACGACGTGCACCACCAAATGCAGCGTCAAAGCCATATTTATCCAAAGCCTGCTTAAGACCTTGAGTCTTCATAACGTCTGTGTGAACCTGACTGCCGTGGTCAAATGGGTTGATGTTTTTAGCAATACCTTCTGGATTACTATAAACAAGCAAGTCTAGACCAAGGTTAGCAACATGATTGTCTCTAAACTCAATCATCTCTTTAAATTTCCACTTCGTGTCTACGTGCATGAGTGGAAATGGCGGTTTGCCAGGATAAAAAGCCTTCATGGCTAAGTGAAGCATAACTGCTGAATCTTTACCCACAGAGTAAAGCATCACCGGGTTGTTAAACTCCGCAGCAACTTCTCTAATTATATGTATACTCTCTGCCTCAAGTTCTTTGAGGTGAGTCATTCTATGATCATCCATAATCAACCAATCTTAAATATAAAATCTCTAATCTTTCTGTTGCAGCACTTTAGTCATAACCTGAAGCTGCGGCTCATTAAAATACATAATGAGCCCTAACCAGTAACACTTTATAAGAAAAATTACAGTGGAATTAGAGCGATTTTATCGATTTGAGAAGGGCCAAAAGGAATCCTTAAAGACGAGCGTCGACTTCCGCTTCCGGGTAAACATACTTTAAGTCATAAATAACAGCATCCGGCTTACATTTCTGACGAATGTCACTTACCGACATTTCTTTAAATGCACTATGAGCCACACAAACTAGAACTGCATCATAGTTTTCTGATGGTATTTCAGAAGAAACCTCAAGTCCGTAGGCTGCAATAGCCTCTTCTTGATCAACCCATGGATCATAAACATCTAATGTAGCACCATAGTCAACCAATTCTGAGACAATATCCATCACTTTAGTATTCCGCAGGTCCGGGCAATTCTCTTTGAATGTTAATCCCATAACCAAAATCTTTGCCTTTCCCGGATTCAATCCACGCTTACTCAAAAGCTTTACAAGATTAGCGGCAACGTGAGTCCCCATATTGTCATTTATACGGCGCCCTGCAAGAATAACTTCTGGGGTATACCCAAGTTCCTGGGCTTTGTGAGTTAAGTAGTAAGGGTCCACTCCAATACAGTGGCCTCCAACCAGGCCTGGTCTGAAATTCAGAAAATTCCACTTAGTCCCGGCAGCCTTAAGTACATGTTCTGTATCGATTCCTACCTTATCAAAAATGAGCGAAAGTTCATTTATCAAAGCAATATTCAGATCGCGTTGAGTATTTTCAATAACCTTTGCAGCTTCTGCAACTTTAATCGATTCTGCTTTATAGGTTCCCGCTTTGATGATACTTCCGTAAACTGCATCGATAAATCGAGCCATTTCAGGTGTTGAGCCCGATGTTACTTTGAGAATATCGACAAGTTGGTGCTTTTTATCACCTGGATTAATCCTTTCAGGAGAATACCCTAAATAGAAGTCTTCATTAAATTTAAGTCCTGACTTCTCTTCAAGAATTGGTAAACATACTTCTTCGGTAACTCCGGGGTAAACTGTGGATTCATAAACAACTATGTCACCTTTCTTCAGTAAAGATCCAACAGCTTTACTTGCCTTTTCCAAGGGAGTTAGCTCAGGTCGTTTATTGGCATCAATCGGTGTTGGAACAGTGACTACATAAAAATTGCTGTCTGCTAATTCAGAAGATGATGTTGTAAACTTTAAAGATTTAGCAAAAGCTAATTCTTCATCTGAAACTTCTAAGGTATTATCTTTGCCATTTTTGAGCTCTGAAATTCGATCTTCTTTTACATCGAAACCAATGGTTGGATATTTTTTACCGAACTCGACTGCCAGTGGCAAACCGACATACCCCAAACCAATTACGGCAATCTTAAGGTTTTCTAAATTCATTATGAACCTTTATGAACTTTGGATTTCTTTCCAACTAAATGAACATTAAAACCTATCTCATACAGTTCATCAGAAGACAAAATATTACGCAAATCAAATAACTGAGCCGGTTTTTCCATTGAGGAATAAATTTTACCATAATCAAGTTCCTTATACTCCTGCCAATCAGTGACAATAACAATGGCATGAGCTCCTAATACGGCTTCATAAGGGTCATCAGTAAAAGATACATTTTCAATTTCTTTCAAATCCTGCTGAGCATTTTCTAAAGCCTGTGGATCAGAGATCACAATCTCAGCTCTTTCTTCAGCTAATGATTCAACAATCTGAATAGCCGGGCTCTCTCTTGTATCACCTGTATCTGCCTTAAAAGCAAAACCCAGAACAGCAATCCTTTTGCCAGCTACAGTATTGAACATGGACTTCAAAATGCGGCTAACTGCTCTATTTTGCGTATAGTCATTCATCTTGATTACCTGCCCCCAATACTCAGCGACCTCTGGTAAGCCAAAAGTTTCACAAAGATAAACTAGGTTCAAGATATCCTTCTTAAAGCATGAGCCTCCAAAACCTGGTCCTGCTTTCAAAAACTTTGCTCCAATTCGAGGATCGGCACCAATTGCTTCGGAGATCTTAATTACATCTGCCCCGGTTGACTCGCAAACTGCAGCAATGCTATTTATCGAGCTCACCCTTTGAGCCAAAAATGCGTTGGCAGTTAATTTCGATAATTCGGACGACCAAGCGTCAGTAGTGATTATATTTTCTTTAGCCACCCAGCTTTCGTATATTGCCGACACTTCTGCAACTGCAGCTTCGCCTGATGCACAAGGTCGCCCGCCAATTAAAATTCTATCAGGGTTCTGGAGGTCTTTAATTGCAGTACCTTCTGCCAAAAACTCTGGATTTGAAATAACTTCAAATTTATGCGGAGAGTCTCCATGGCTCAGTATTTCATTGATGATTTTTGATGTCCGGACAGGCACTGTACTTTTCTCAACGACAATCATGTCCTTGGTTGCATGCTCTTTAATCATGCGAGCCGTCTTTTCACAATACTGTAAATCGGCAGCCTTCCCGGCGCCTAAACCAAAAGTTTTAGTCGGCGTATTGACGCAAACAAAAATAATATCTGATTCTTCTATACCCCTGACAACATCGGTAGAAAAATGCAGGTTTTCGCCACGCTGTTTCTCGACTATTTCTTGAAGGCCAGGCTCATAGACTGGTAAGCTTTTCGAATTCCATGCAGCAATACGAGCTTTGTTTATATCAACAACGGTAACATCATAATCGGGGCAATTTGCAGCAATAACTGCCATAGTTGGTCCACCAACGTAACCTGCTCCGATACAAAGTATTTTCTTTAGGGGCATTTAAGCATTCCTGTAAATAAAAAAGACTGTTCAAAATAATCTGGACAGTCTACTAAAATCTGTACTGAATTGCTACTTAAAACTTTAGAGTCATTATAGCTTTCTGAGCATGAAGTCTGTTTTCTGCCTGATCCCAGACAACAGAGTGCTTACCTTCAAGAACGTCAGCAGTGATTTCCTTCTCTCTGTAAGCTGGAAGGCAATGCATAACCTTGACATCATCCTGAGCAACATCGAGAAGAGCTTGATTAACTTGATAAGGAGTAAATACCTTAGCTCTCTGTTTCGCTTCTTCCTCAAAGCCCATGCTGATCCATACATCAGTGTAAATAAAATCTGCGCCTTCAGCAGCTTTTGCGGCATCTGGACAAATTTTAATACTATCCGGATTACCAATACTCTCTAAGAATTCTTTGGAAGGCATGAAATCTTCAGGACCACCAAGGCGCAACTCCATACCAGTTAAATGAGCGGCATAAATCCATGAAAGAGCCATATTACTAGCACAATCGCCCATGAACGCAACCTTAACACCTTCGAGACGGCCTTTGAGGTTATCGATCAACTGCATATCAGCTAAGAGCTGGCAAGGATGAAATGTATCTGTTAAAGCATTGATAACTGGAATAGTGCACGCATCTGCAAAGGCTTTAATATCCTCATGTTTATGGCCGCGGATTACAATACCTTCGATATAACGGCTAAGAACTTTTGCTGTATCTTCAAAACTTTCACCACGACCAACCTGCAAGCCATTTTGGTCCATATACATCGGGTTGCCACCCAGTTGGCAAACTCCAGTCTCGAATGAAACTCTCGTTCTTGTTGAGTTTTGCTGAAAAATCAGACCAATCGTTTTACCATTTAGATGGTTCGAATTTAAAGTACGGTCTTCGCGATATTCGTGAGCCAAATTTAAAGTTTCGCGAAGTTCATCTTTAGTCACATCCAATAAACACATGAAGTCTTTAGACATTGTTCAACTCCTCAAAAGTTTTTTCAATTATTTCCAGGCCTTCCTGAAGCTCTGTATCTGAAAGATTTAAAGTCGGCAGTAAACGAATCGTTTTCTCACCGGCAGTTAATAATATCAAGCCTTTATCAAAAGCTTTCTTGAGAACATCACCTGTTGGTATTTCAACATCTATACCAATCATCAAGCCCAGGCCACGCACTTCACTAACGAAGTCATATTTCTCACCAAGAGCTTTTAAGAATTCAAAAGCTTTTTGACCTTGCTTCTGGCAGTTCTCAAGAACATTCTCTTCATCATAAGCCTCAAAAACGGCTAAACCTGCCGCACAAGCTAGAGGTGTTCCGCCAAATGTCGTAGCATGAGTTCCCGGAACAAGAATTCCTTCGTGCTTACACTGAAGCATTAAAGCACCAATTGGCATGCCATTACCAAGAGCTTTTGCCAAACTCATTGCATCCGGTTCAATACCAAAATGCTGATGTGCAAACATTTTCCCAGTACGGCCAATACCTGTTTGAACTTCATCACACATCATTAAAATTCCAGCCTCATCACAAAGCTGACGAACACCCTGAATAAATTCAACAGCGGCTGGACGAACACCACCTTCGCCAAGAACCGGCTCAAGCATAACTGCTGCCGTTTTATCTGAGATAGCATTTCTCACAGCCTCAAGATCACCGTAATCAACGTGAACAAAGCCCTCAAGATCCGGTCCAAAGCCTTCGCGGTATTTTGCACGTCCAGTGGCAGCAAGCGCTGCTAAAGTACGCCCATGAAAAGAGTCGTTCATGCAAATAATTTCATGGCGGCTTTTATCGCTACCCCATTTGCGGGCAAACTTAATCAGACCTTCATTGGCTTCTGCACCACTGTTACAAAAGAAAACTTTGCCATTGAAACCGGCTTTAGAAATCTTTTCTGCCAGAAGAGGCGCATTTTCAGTCATATATAAATTGGAAACATGCAATAGTTTTTGCGCTTGATCCGCAATAGCTTTTGCAACTTTAGGATGAGAGTGACCAATATTACAAACACTTATACCTGAAGCAAAGTCGAGGTATTTTTTGCCATTATCATCCCATAGATAAGAGCCTTCGCCTTTCTCAAAAAAAACTGCCGGGGCGTAAGTCCCTAAAATGTATTTACTGTACTTTTCACGTATATCCATTTTCACATTCTCAGTTATTAATTATCTCAGTACCAACACCTTGATCGGTGAATAATTCCAACAAGACCGAGTGGCTCATCCTGCCATCAATCATGTGAACTTTCCTGGTACCGGCCTTCAAGGCCTCAACTGCACTAAGAACTTTTGGAAGCATACCACCTGCGATTGTGCCGTTGGTAATATATTCTTCCACTTCACTGACTTTAATAGAGTGAATCAGTGTTGACTCATCTTTTGGGTCCATTAATAGACCCGGTACATCACTCAAATAAACCAGCTTTCTGGCTTTTAAAGCTTCGGCTACTTTAGCTGCTGCTATGTCTGCATTTATATTATAAGTATTTCCGGCTTCATCTTTAGCTAACGGAGCAATAATTGGCACTTCGCCGTTTTGAATAACTTCAAGGATGTGAGTCGTATCAACATCGCTTACACTACCGACAAACCCGACATCGACATCTTCTCCAGTTTCAGGATCTTTTACCAACATCTTTTTAGCTTTAAGAATATCTTTACCTGAAACTCGCTGACCTTTTCCTTTTAGCTTACCCATAAGATCTAACAGATTCTGGTTGATCTCATTGTGCAGTACATCATCGACAACATTGATAGTTGCATCACATGTATGGCGCATGCCACCAGTCTTCTTTACAGGAATGCCCAGCTTTTCCAGACGGGCAGAAATGGCTTTACCGCCACCATGAACAATCACTGGACGCATACCAATGCACTCCATAAGGACGACATCGCGAATCACCGATTCAATCAGCTCTGGATCTTCCATAGCACTGCCGCCAAATTTGACAACAACTATAGCGCGGCGAAAATCCTGAATGTAAGGCAAAGCCTCAACTAGAACTGCTGCTTTTTCAATAACTTCAATCATTTCATATCCTTAAAGGCCGCTATCTTCAGCTAGACCAAACATAATGTTCATGCACTGTACCGCCTGACCGGATGCTCCTTTAGTCAGATTGTCGATAGCACTGCTTAAAATAATATTTCCAGTGTGTGGATCACAAGCAAAAGCGATTTCACAGATATTTGTATAAGTAACGTGTTTTGTGTCTGCCAATTTACCCTGAGGAAGAACACGAACGAATGGCTCATCAGCGTAATACTTCTGCCAGCATTCCTGAATCTGATCAGCAGTTACGCCATCTTTCAAACCAGCAATAATTGTACTGTGAATACCGTGGTTGACCGGAATTAAGTGAGGAATAAAATTAATCGTCACTTCATCTACATCAGCAGAAAGTGCTAACTCCTGCTCTATCTCAGGCGTATGACGGTGACCAACAACTCCATAAGGACGAACGCTTTCGTTACATTCTGGGAAAATAAAATCAACTGCAACTTTACGGCCAGCGCCAGATACTCCACTCATACTGGAAGCAATAATCTTCTCGGTAGAAATCAAACCATCTTTAAGAAGCGGATAAAGTGGCAGGACAATACTTGTCGGGTAGCACCCTGGACAGGCTACTAAATTCGCTTTAGCAATATCTTCACGCTTACGCTCTGGTGAGCCATAAACAGATGCCTGCATAAGAGCCGGAGCTGGATGCTCAGCTTTATAGTATTCAAGATACTTAGCTTCTGACTTTAGACGATAATCAGCACTGATATCAATAACTTTTAAACCTGCTCCAACCAGTGGTACCGCGAATTCTGCTGCAACACCATGAGGCAAGGCCAGAAAAGCAACTTCAGATGTCGCAACGATCTCTTCAATAGAAGGCGAAGAAAACTTCAACGATGATTCTGCAAACCTTGGGAAAACATCACCGATAGGCTGACCGGCATATTGCCTTGAGGTAATACAGATAACCTCAACCTCTGGATGTTTTAGTAAAATGCGCAGCAGCTCTTCACCGCTGTAACCACTTGCACCAATTATTGCAGCTTTAATCATTTTTTCTTCTCATTGTTATTACTGCGCTTTGCAGTTTAAGTCTAAATTCATTTTTGACTGGTAGTAGATTAAGTCCCATGGACTTAAACAAAAAAACCCCCGCATTTTGCGGAGGTCTTTTAAATTGCGTAATTTCCAGATTAACGTTTTGAGAACTGGAAACGTTTGCGTGCCCCCGGCTGACCCGGCTTGTTTCTTTCTTTTTTCCTCGCATCACGAGTCAACATGCCGCTCTGCTTAAGAACTGCACGAAGATCTGCGTCATACTCACAAAGAGCACGTGAAATACCATGACGAACAGCACCAGACTGTCCTGAAAGACCGCCGCCTCTAACGTTGATGTTAAGGTCAAGCTGGCCTTCTAAACCAGTTACCTGTAGAGGCTGGTTTACTAAAGATTGCATAGAACTTACTGGAAAGTACTCTTCAAGAGCCTTACCATTAATTTTGATTTGGCCTGAACCTTTAACGAGCTTTACACGAGCTGTTGCAGTCTTACGACGTCCAGTACCCCAAATTCCTTTTTTATCAGCCATTCGAAATTATCCTTAGTTAGCTAATTCTGGTTTTTGAGCGGCATGAGGATGCTCAGGACCAGCGTATACGTGCAGATTTGAATAAATCTGGCGACTTAGACGTCCCTTTGGAAGCATACCTTTAACGGCACTTTCGATAATGAACTCAGGCTTCTTCTCTCTGACTTCTTTTGCAGTCATGACTTTGCGTCCACCCATGAAACCAGTGTGTTTGATATATTCTTTTTCTTAGTTCTTTCTACCAGTAAGCTGAACCTTCTCAGCATTAATGATAATGACATTGGCACCAGTATCAAGATGCGGTGTGTAAGTCGGCTGATCCTTGCCTCTCAAAGCATTGGCAATTTTAACAGCTAGCTTACCAAGAACTTCTTTTTCTGCATCGAAAAGAATCCACTTCTTTTCAATCTCTGCAGCATTCGGCAAGTATGTTTTCATTCTATTAATCCAGTATAACTTAACTTAAAAAATCAGTCTTCTTTAAAATCGAGCCGTAAAACTACACGTCATGTTTTGTTTTACAAACAGCTTTATGAAATTTTTCCGAGGTCATTTCTTTTTGCGACCAAATACTCGATTCCTTTTCTCGCGGCTTCTTCTTCAGCCTTGCGGCGACTACCTGCAATCCCCTTACCAATTTGGTCGCCTGATAGCTTCACCTCTACTTCAAATTCAGGGTCATGCTCCTGCCCATTCACACTTAACAGACTATACTCAGGCCTTGCACTGTAATACTTTTGAGTGAGCTCCTGAAGATTACCTTTCGGATTCTGATTCAGCATAAGCTCATAAGGGCTACTCCAGCATTTTTTGGCTAAAGATAAATAAAATTCCTTAACTGGCCCTATTCCGCCATCCAAATACATCGCTGCCAACAAAGCCTCAAAGGCATCAATGACCCTCGTCTCCTGATTCTTCCCCTGTAATTGTCGTTCACCTCTACCAAGAAACATGTACTCATCTAAATGAAAGGATTGGGCTAAATCAAATAGCGCTTCGCCACGTGTCATGGCCGAACGCATCTTAGTCAATTCACCTTCAGCAGACTGATCGTAGCGTTCAAAAAGGTACTCTGAGGCAACCATTTCTAAGACTGCGTCGCCAAAAAACTCAAGACGCTGATTATCCTGAATATCTTCTTTTTTTTCAAAAGCATAAGACCTATGCGTTAAGGCTTCGCGCAAACGAGTTAAATTTTTAAACGAGTAATTAATGACTCGCTGCAGTTCTTCAAGGGTTCTCATAGCTCTTAACATCCACTATAAACAATTGTATTTCGATACACCCTTTTAAAACAACACGCCTCGGGCTTGCCAAAATTGACACATTTCCCTTTGGAAACTGTTGTTCTGAAATAGAATAACAAACAAATGGCACTCTTATGCCACTGTCATCCTCTAAAATTCCTCGCGAATGCCTTTCACCAAGTGGATAGACCTCCAGTACACTCGACTTCCTAAAAAAGAAAACCGGCTCATTATTCCCTGTCCCAAATGGCTCAAGCATCTCAATCTGATCCAAGAAGTTGTCATCCAGCTCACAAAACATCATTTCGTCGTCGGCATACATTTTTTCGCTTGTAGGCTGAACTTGAAATTCCACATCATTAAAAGCCTCGACAAAATGCTCTTTAAATTCCGACAGGTTTTCACTCGGCAAGCTCACTCCAACAGCCATAGGATGGCCTCCAAAGTTACTCAAGAGGTGATCACATTCATTTAGCACATCTAAAATATTCAACTGATCGCAACTTCTACCGGAACCTAGCAGCTCATTACTTTGCTGATCTCTACAAAGTACGATAGTGGGCCGATTATAGTGTTTACTCACTTTAGTCGCCAAAAGCCCAATGACTCCTGGGTGCCAACCATCACCAACAATAAAAAGTCCACCAAGAGAATTCCGCCCCAATTCTTCGCGGGCACACTCTAAAGCTTCTTTATACGCCAGGCGTTCAGCTTGACGGCGCTTGCGATTAAACCTTTCCAGTGAATAAGCTAATTTTGAGGATGAGATGGAATCCTTAGCCTTTAAAAGCTGTACAGACACCATAGGATCACCGACACGACCTGCGGCATTTATTTTTGGAGCTAATCGCCTGGAAATATCACTAGTCGTCACCCGACCTTCCATGTAAGCAATCTCACTGAGAGCCAATAGTCCAGGACGACCTTGCATTGAAAGAAGTTTCAAACCGTTTTTTACCAAAGAGCGATTCTCTCCTACCATCGGAGATACATCTGCAACCGTCCCCATGGCAACTAAATCCAAGCCCACTCGCAAATCAACATCCGGAGCACAACCTGTTCTCTTCAACGACTCTTTAACAAAGGCATGACAAAATTTAAAAGCGACTCCCACCCCTGCCAGACCATGAATATCCAACAACTCTTTTTTCAAACGTGGATTAACTATAGCAAAAGCATCAGGGAGACTACTACCGGGATTATGGTGATCAGTTATTATAAAATCAATTCCAAGTTCCTTAGCCTTATTACAGGCATTAAAGGAAGTAATACCACAATCGGTACTGATAATAATTTTGGCTCCCAAAGCCGCAATTTTCGAAACTGTAGACTCAGTTGGCCCATAGCCATCTTCCAATCTATTTGAAACAAACACTTCTACATCTGCATTGAATGAACTGAGAATCCAATCAATTAAAACTGCAGAGGTTACTCCATCGGTATCGTAATCGCCATGGACGAAAATTTTCTCTCCCCTTTCCACGGCCTGCCAAACACGTGTAACGGCTTTTGCCATATCCGGCAAACGAAAGGGATCAGTGAGGGCATCTAGTGGGGAGCGCAAATAACTATCAACCTCTTCAAGAGGAATACCACGTATAATTAAACTGCGTATGATAGATCGACTTAGGTTGTGAGCTCGGGAATAGGTCACGAACTCCTGATCGTCGACTTCAGAAAGAAGCCACGTACTGCCGCGGTCAAAATCCAGATCAAACTGGGTATCATAATTTTCCATGTCTCAACTTCCAGTATTATTACCTAAGCTGAGAATGAGATATAAAAGATCGGTTAACTTTTTTCTGGAGTTTTCCAGTTTCTAAAAATCAACTTCCCTTCTTTACAAACTACTTCCTGAACAAGTGCCAACTTATCTTTAAGAGACTCGTACTTGGCCCA
The DNA here is from genome assembly GCA_022446985.1 of Lentisphaerales bacterium. Lineage (GTDB taxonomy): Bacteria > Verrucomicrobiota > Lentisphaeria > Lentisphaerales > Lentisphaeraceae > JAKVBD01. Next base: position 13,845 of record JAKVBD010000028.1, on the reverse strand, counting down.
GTGTTCCAAAAGGTTAATTTGCTGCAGAACGTGAATTGCATCCACCTCCATGCGTTCTCCCTGTTGATAAAACCCTTCAAGGAAAACTCTAAGTTCATCTTTCTTAACAAAAACCTGATAACGCGTTTCACCATTTAGAAAAAGACCATCACCTTCACCTTTCAGTCCGGCAACATACTTTAGAGGAAATGATGTAACTGCACTTATCTCATCTTCATCAATCTTAAACTTAGCAACTCCTTTAAGAGCCTTAAACTCCTCATTGTAGATAATGAGGCTGTTCAATTCATCTGCAGAAAGAGAGAATTCCAGCTTACTCTGAGACGATGCCTGTTCCCCAAAAGCATTCATCTTCCTCATTGCTTCACTGTAAGTTTCTTCAGTAATTTTATTATAACTGATTTCCAGAGGAGTTCTGACTCCGGACTCAATTAAAATTCGCTTACCAGCCATTACAGAAGTCATTCCAACTGCTATGGCAATAGCAAAAACGCCAAAGGCACAAAACGCCCCCAAAGCGAGGGAACGCATTCCTGCAACTGGACGCTGCTCTACTGATTCACTGTTATTCTCTGTCATCTCAAACTCAGTTTAATTCAATCGAATCATACTTAACTTATATCAGAATAGTGTAACAGTGTTTAGCACAAGAACAAACTGTAAGACAATAAAAGCTTACTTCTCCAACTGTTTTAAAGCATCTTGTTGCTGCTTATTTGTTTTATCCTGCAACATTTGCAAGTTCTTTTCAGTCTTCTTCATAATTTCCATATCCTGCTGCCCTGTAACTTTGCCAGAGACAGCATCTGCACCTTCTTTAGCTTCCTTACAGCCTGTTAACAGAAAGACTCCTGCAAGAATGAAAATCGAGAATAGCTTAACCATCATTTGAACCTTCCTCATGTTAACTGTTTACACAGGTAAATTTTAAGAAGAACCATCAACTCCTGCAAGTCCTCCCAAAACCTGTTTTTTCATCTTTAAAAAGGTTAATCCCCCTCTATATTCATGGCGCTTTAACTGGAACAGATAGGATTTTATATATAAATGATGCCTGAACACCTTAAAATGCCTGAAAAAGTTTGCCTTGTTGGACTTGGTCAAATGGGCGGTTCTATCGCCAAAGCCCTTAAAGCCAATAATGACGAAGTTCACATCACTGCCTGGGCCAGAAAGCAAGATGCTATCGATGATGCTATCGCTCAAGGCCATATCGATTTCGGCTCGACAGACGTTTCTACTGCAGTTGCCGACGCCGACCTCAGCATTCTATCTTTACCAGTTGAACCACTCATAGATTTTGTTGAAGAGCATGCTTCAAAGTTCAAAAAAGGTTCTATCGTTACCGATGTCAGCAGTGTAAAATCCATTATCGTTGACGAAGTCCGCCCGGTCTTCAATGAACTTGGCATACATTTCATTGGCAGCCATCCGATGGCCGGCAATGAAAAAAGCGGCCTCGACCACGCCTGCTCAGAACTTTACGACAAGACAGTTACTTTCATCTGCAGTTACAGCACCGATGATCCGGCTGCCATAAACATCGTCAGGGAACTGTGGCGTGAAATTGGTTCTATTCCTTACGAAGTTGATGCAATAGAACATGACGAAGCTGTTGCCGCAACAAGTCACACTCTACACATCACTGCGGCAGTCACGACTTTACTTGCACTTGATGAAAAAAAGTACGATCTTACTAAATTGGCTTGTGCTGGAGCATTTAGAGATACTTCAAGAATCGCCGCCAGTAGCCCAAAAATGTGGCGCGATATTACAAAGACAAATAAAAAGGCTATATTAAAAACGATCGACCAAACGGTTGAGGAAATTGAAACTATTAAACAGGTAATCATAAATGACGACTGGGAGCGACTTGAATCCTACTTGGAACGAGGCAAAGAACTTCGAGAAAAGTGGTGGAGCTACTACCAGGACTTCAAAAAGTAAACATATCTCAATGGAACCTGTTCTACCTAAAGTCAACACCCCTGCAGACATCAAAGCACTGAGCTTTGATAAACTACGTCAGTTATGCGACGAAATACGTGCAGAACTCATCGAAATCACCAGCAAACATGGTGGGCACCTAGGCTCAAACCTTGGTGTAGTTGAACTAACTGTTGCCCTACATAAAGTTTTCAATTCTCCAAAAGATAAATTTATTTTTGACGTAAGCCACCAAGGCTATGTTCATAAGATTCTGACAGGTAGAAAAGAATATCTTCACACCTTAAGACAAACAGATGGTTGTTCTGGATTCCTACAAAGAGAAGAAAGCGAACATGACCATTTTGGTGCCGGCCACGCAGGTACTGCTCTTTCTGCAGCTCTTGGCTTTGCCAGTGCTCGAGATCAATTGGGATTAAGTGATAAAGTTGTCGCCATAGTCGGCGATGGTGGTCTAGGCTGTGGAGTTTCTCTTGAAGCCCTAAATAACGCAGCAGATACGACCGATGACATCATCTACATCTTAAACGATAACAAGATGTCCATCTCTCCAAATGTCGGAGGTATGTCTAAATACTTGAATCGCATTATTTCAGACGGTCGCTACAATAATTTCAAAAGCTCTATGGCGAGTTTAGTCAAAGGCATTCCAGGAATTGGATCCTCACTAAAAAATGGCATTAGTCGTGTTGAAGAAGCTGCAAAAGGACTTTTGACTCCAGGCATCATTTTTGAAGAACTTGGGCTACGCTACTTTGGCCCAGTTGACGGCCATGATATTGAAGAGCTTGTCTCCATCCTGCAAAAGATCAAAGAACTAAAGCAGCCGATTATCCTTCACCTTCTGACCGAAAAAGGACACGGTTATGAGGGAGCCAAATACGATCCGGAAAATGCCACGGCTTCAAAAAGAAAGAAGTTACTTCTAAAGATTCAAATGCGCTGAGCGTCACCAAGCCAGCAGGTCCGCCATTCTCAAATATTTTTGGAGATGAACTTTGTAATATTGCCGCTAAAGACGAAAAAGTAGTCAGTATCACTGCTGGTATGCTTTCTGGTACAGGCATGCTTAAGTTTAAAGAGAAATTTCCGGAAAAAGTTTACGATGTTGGTATCGCCGAAGAGCATGGCACTATTTTTGCAGCAGGCTTAGCTGCTGGCGGCATTAAGCCAATTGTCGGCATTTATGCAACTTTCATGCAGCGTGCCATGGACTGCGTCTACCACGACATCTGTCTTCAAGAACTTCCGGTTATCTTCTGTATGGATCGCGGCGGTGTTGTCGAAGACGGTCCGACTCACCACGGAATCGTTGATATTGGTTTCTGGAGAGCTCTCCCAAACCTTCACATCCTTCAACCTCGTGATGCAACAGAATTACGCCAGATGATGAATTTGGCTCTCGATTTCAAAGTCGCTTCTGTCATTCGTTATCCGAAAACAGACTCTACTGATTTTGAAGTTCCAAGAGCTAAACTGGAGCTGGGGAAATCCGAAATTATTCGCGATGGTCAAGATCTTGCAATCTGGGCCAGTGGACGCGAATGCAAACAAGCGCTTGAAACCGCTGAAATTCTACAAGAAAAAGGTATTTCAGCCAAAGTCATCAACGCCAGATTCCTGGCACCTTTTGATGAGCAAGCGCTACTTGCCGACTCTGAAAAAATGCCTATCATTTCCCTGGAAGACCATATGGTTAACGGTGGATTGGGCTCCATCTGTAGTGAGCTTCTCACCAATAAAAAACACCAGGGCCTCGTGACAAAAGGCTATCCAAGTGAAATAGTTCCTTGGGGCAAAACTGCAGACATTCGTCAAAAGTATCGTCTACAGCCAGAACAAATTGCTCAGGATATCGAAGAGTTACTAAAAAAATAGAGGTACTGCATGGCAGGTTTCTGTAAAGAACACGAACTTAAGAAAGCTGCCGGAGGTGACCTTAAAACTCTAACTGACTTCGACAAACGCGGACTCATTATCGGAGCTCATGAAACTCCCGAAATTTATGTTGACCGCCTCAAGATCTTTCAGAAAAATCTTAATCAACTTGAATCTGACTTAAAAGATAAGAATGAATTTGTCGTTGAAGACATCAAATTTCCTTCCAAAGAGAAAATACCGTCAAAGATTTTTGCTCCTGCGGGAAAAATCACCGAAGACCTATACGACTTCAAAATTGATTGGGTACCCGGCTTTTACATAACACCAGACTTCGGCATGCTCTTTGGCGGCTGCGCCTATTCATTCGATCCGGATTTCTTTTCTCTCTTCATTATCCGCAACAGTTTCAAACAAAAAGACAAATGGCTCATCTACTCGAGAAATGAATTGATGTCACACGAACTTTGCCATGTCGCCCGCTTTGCTCTTAAAGCTCACACTTATGAAGAAATGTTCGCCTACCAAACCAGCACTTCAGGATTTCGCCGTAAATTCGGCAGTATGATGCGAGCGGCCTGGGAAACATATCTTTTGATGACAATCCTTTTCACCATGCTCGCCAGCCAAATCTACCTAATAACCTTCAAAGCCAAATGGATGGCAGAACAAACTATTCTGAGCAATCCCATTAACTGGTTTTACGCAGTTCTATTTTTCTTCGTCTCCTTCTTAGTTCTGAGACAAAAAAAACAGAATAAAAGCATCTCAAGAACTCTAGAAACCTTAAAAAATATTACGGATAAGCCGAGAGCACTCGCTTTCCGACTTTCCGACGAAGAACTGGACGAATTAATACTCCAAAAAGACATTACTAAAAAGTCATTTTTAGAAGTATTAAAAAACAATAATTGCTCTGATATACGCCTCAAAATCATTTCTGAAAGATTCTTAAATGACAAGTAAACCTTCCTTAAAGTCCACTCTTGGGTTTGCCTTGATCAGTGTCTGCTGCTATTGGCTCATTTCTTTCAACAGTTACTTTATTTTCTTATTGCCAGGCTACTACATAGGTCTATGGCAAATGACCAAAGCCTACCCTTTTTATGGCGGCCTTTTAAATGGACTGCTCATAAGTGCCGTCCATTTGCGATTTTTCTACAATATATTTCAAGTAGGTAGCTTAGGGCTCTGGCTAGTCCTGACATTCTGGACTGTATTATTCTGTATTTTAGGATACTTCATTCAGAAAAAACTAAAAAACGCTTTTGCTATTACGACCATCTGCACCCTCCACTTCTTCATCGAAATCATCTATTGTGAAGTTTACCCATTGAAATTCACTTGGCTCAATACGGGCTTCTTCACTTTCAAAAACCCACAACTCTATGGAATTGGCTTACTTGGCATTTACGGCTTCAGCTATTTATTCTTTTACACTTCAGTTGCAGCCTGGGAATCTAAAAAAAGACAAGTCACACTCCCTCTCTTGGCTATCCTTCTCATTCTTCCTCAGCTCTTTACTCCTTCATCTGTGCACAATTCCAATGGCCCAATCATCTCTGGCATCCAGCTCGAATTCCCAGATAAAGATGAAGTTCTAAAAGGGCTTCAAAAAACTTACAAAAAGCACCCAGAAACTGACATTTTCCTTTTAAGTGAATACACCTTCCTGGACGAAGTCCCTCAGGAAATTAAAGATTGGTGTCGAAAAAATAAGAAATACCTCATTTGTGGCTCAAAGAAATACATTAATAAAAAGGAAGATACCTACTTCAACTCAGCAACTGTGATTAATTCTAACGGTGAAGAGAAATTCAATCAAGCCAAGTCTGTGCCGATTCAATTTTTCAACGATGGATCTCCTGCAGAAAGTCAGCACCTATGGGAATCCCCATGGGGAAAAATGGGACTGGCGATTTGCTATGATCTAAGTTATGCCTTCGTTATAGATGAATTAGTTAGGCAAGGAGCCCAAGCTTTAATTATACCAACAATGGATGCCATCCATTGGGGTGAAAACCAACACCACCTTCATGAAAGAGTTGGCCCTACTAAAGCAGTAGAGTACGGAGTCCCTATATTCAAAGTTTCCAGCTCAGGAATATCTCAATTCATAAGCGGTAAAGGGAAAATTCTTGCATCAGCCCCATTTCCTGGACAAGGTGAAACATTGTCTGCCAGACTCCCTATCGGTAAACCCGGCAGCTTACCACAAGACAGAAACCTTATACTTCTACCACTGCTCATCTTCTTGTTAACAATCCTACTTCAAAAAGCAGGTCTCATTCAGTTTAAAAATGAAGCCATATAAGTAGTCATTTCTTCAACGAACTTTTCGACTGAATAGTGCTTTTTTGCTCTCTCAAAGAGATCTTTTGCTGTAGACCGTCGACTTTCTGGGCTCTCGATCCATTCGATTGCCCGTCTAACATATTCTTGAGTATTGTTTTCCATAACAGTATAATCTTCTCCTACTATATCCGCCCTTACACTTTCATGATGATCTTCACTATAATTCATTACCAAAGCAGCAATACCACAGCTCATACATTCACGAATAGACTGTGAACTTCCTCTGGGAATTTCATTAAAGTACTTTAATGCCCAAAATGGCTCTCTTTGCAGCCCCAGCCATCGGCGCCTATCTGTAAAACCTTTTGACTCCATATATGAGACCTTGGCCGAAATATCTTCAGACCCTATGCAAATAAAATTAGCATTTGGGCAAGCACTTAATATTTCACAAATACAGTCCAATACTTCCTCTGTAAAACGTTCTTTAACAAACATGCTTAACATACCAAAAGTCACTCCGTCAGCCGGTACATCAATTAAACTTTTCACTGGGCTGTAGTACGGGCGGCTTCTTATAAATCTGCTCCTCCACCAATAAGTTCTTGCACACGCCATTCCGGATTCCAATAATCCTTCTCTTTTTCAAAATCTCATACCCATATTAAAAGAACGCTTAAAATTCCCCTCTTGAAAAGCTTTAACAGATTTTAGAAATAATTCAGTCCTCCTTTTCTCTAATACTGCATCTGCCAATAACTCATCTGAAACTCCTACTATCATAACTTTTTTGCAAAAGGCATCATCCACTAAATTTTCAAAGACAGCTTCAAGCATCATTTTTTCCCAATAATACAACGAACCATACTACTGCCTTCCGTCAAAAATATATTAAGAAGATCCCATTCATCTTGCGCATACTCTTCAACTGAATTCAAAACTGTGTTTGCCAAAGTCATCGGAGAATAATAGCAATTGTGATCAGGATGAACACTTTCCAAAAACATCTCTTTGCCCTCTACCTGCTTAAAGCCAAATTTCACATTCTTCTGAATATGACCTATCGCATCAGGGCCAGTGACAATGATAGCTCGACAATCTATCTCTAGCAGGCTCTTCATAAACAATCCGGGGTTTAAAGTGTGCTCAATAACTTCAGGAGCTAAGACCACATCATAACTCTCATCGATCTGCTCAAATGAAGTATAATACTTGCCATCTAGATACTTTTTTAAATTCTCAACACCTTCTGCATCAAGATCCAGTCCATGAACCTTCCCCCTTTTAAAGCTAACTCAATGTGAAGATTTTTGTCAGGCTTAAAAATTGGCCAGTCAGCACAACCAACATGCAATACCTTTTTATCTTTAAGGAACTTCTCAAATAAAGGCAAGCGTGGCCCTATACCCTGCACGTCAACTTAGTGCATAAAAAATTAAAGCTTTGATAATAAGAAGACATAAAAACTCTCTGATATTTAAACATTCTTAGGTTTTGCACATTTAGCATAGCATCACTTTCATGCCAACTATACGTCTCACTGAGTGCCGCAATTAGAATTAAACAATACCTATTTAGAATGACTTAAACTTTCATAGCCTGTCTTCTCTCTTTCAAGAAGTAATAAAAACTGGTACAAAACTTTCGAGTCTCTAAAAAAAATTCGGAGTATATATGGGACTAAAACTTAACCTTGGCTGCGGCAGCGACTTTCGCGATGGCTATTTAAATGTGGATAAATTTGGAGAACCTGAGCTTCAAGTGGATCTAGAAACTTTCCCCTGGCCCTGGGAAGATAACTCCGTATCTGAAATAGTTATGCAACACGTCCTTGAACACTTGGGGCGAGACACTGAGACCTACTTAAATATCATCACAGAGATGTACCGTGTATGTGAAAATAGTGCTAAAATCCTCATAGAAGTTCCCCATCCTCGGCACGACACATTCTTATACGACCCGACTCACGTCAGACCCGTCACCCCTGAAAGTTTTGGTCTATTCAGTCAAAAACTAAATCAGCAATGGATTGAGAATAACGCTCCCAATTCGCTCCTGGGAGTTTTCCTTAATGTTGACTTTGAAATTACAAAGACGACATTCGCTCTGGATGAACACTGGGCCGTTAGAAGAAATGCCGGGGAAATCAATCAAGAAGACTTAAAGCATGCTATTAAATCTTTTAACAATGTTATAAAATCCATCAATCTCGAACTTGAGGTTATAAAACCCGGTAGGTATAAAAAATAATGGATCAAGTCGCACTCATAGGCCCAAACGACGGCAAAAGCTTAAAGTATCATGTAGAAGCAAGCAGAAAATATAACACTCTGATTCAAAGAACCTTCTATATCTGTGCTGAGACCCCTGAGATTTCACAACTAGTACAAAAAATAAACTCTGAAAATGTTATCTTCATTCCGGAATCCACACTTTTATCACCTCAAATTTGCAGCAATAAATGGATCTACCAACAACTTCTTAAGCTTTCTGTAGATCAACTTAGAAACTCCCATAATCTAAGCGAGCTCTTTCTTTTCACAGATGTCGATACAATCGCCATAAGAGATGTCAAAGAAGATCTATTTTTTAGAGATGGCCAGCCCATTTACTACATGCGTTCACGCCACGCAAAACCGATACTTTGCAAAGAATACCAGGAAACCGACGAAGCCCTTCCTGTCCAACAAAATTATCTCGATTGGCACTACGCCATGACATACTCGACCCTGGATTTACTCAACCTTAAAAACAAGCCTGAACTTTCAGCCATAGATGCCTGCGTTATTTGGAGCCAAAAAACACTACGCAGACTTAAAAGACATATTGAAAAAGTTAACGGACTTCCATGGCAGCATGCTATCGTTAATAAATGGATACAATTTCTCTGTAAACACCAAGCTTACTTTCAACAAGAGTCTGGTTTTCGCAACATATCCTTTTCACAAAGAAAGACAGACAAAGTCCTTATTGTCGAGTACCTGCATAGCAACATAAGATTAGGCTTCTCCGAATGGCAGCTATACACATATTTCAATTCTTACATTGAGAAATCAGATAAACGCTGGCTTGGGCTTATGGGCAAAGCCAATGGCCCACATGTTGCAGAATTCAATGAAGCAGCTTCAAATCAGGAAGTTCTTAAAGAAGTTTTAAACTCAAAAACGCCTCCTTCATTTCTGTACTTTTACCCGGCAATACAAAAATCAGAAAAGCTACTAAATGAATACTTCAATCTAGATTCCTGAAATATTCACCGACTGACGACGGCGCCCCCAAGTTCCTGGCGTATCTTCATACACGCCAGCACACTGAGTATGACAACTGTTACACTTGCCAGACAGTAAATTCCAATCACTCAACTCATACCAGTCACGACCAATCAGTAGCTTTCCACATTCTGAACAAAAGGTGCTATCATTTGCAGGGTCGTGAACATTTCCCGCATAAATATATTTCAATCCATTCTTCCGAGCTATCTCACAAGCACCCTGAATTGTCGAAAGTGGAGTTCGACCTTTATCAAGCATTTTATAATCCGGGTGAAATGCAGAAAAGTGAATTGGAGTATCATTTCCAAGATTCTTTGAAATCCATTGAGACATCTCATCTATTTCTTCTGCAGAGTCGTTTCCTCCCGGAATAATCAGATTGGTAATCTCAAACCATACATCGGTTTCATTGCGCAAATAAAGCAGAGTATCTAAGACAGATTGTAGGTTACCACCACATGTCTTTTTATAGAAATCATCTGTAAATGCTTTTAAATCAATATTCGCAGCATCCATATATTCATAAAATAACTTACGGGGCTCTTCACAAATGTAACCGGCAGATACTGCTATATTTTTAATACCCTCATCGCGGCATGCTTTCGCGACATCTACGGCATATTCCAGGAAAATCACCGGGTCATTATAAGTATAAGCAACGCTATAACAATTGTGCTTTTTTGCAGCCTTAACTATTTGATTCGGCATAGCCTGATCCAACAAACGGTCAGTCGTTCTCGCCTTACTAATATCCCAGTTTTGGCAAAACTTACAAAAAAGGTTACAACCAGCAGTCCCAAACGACAAAACCGATGTGCCCGGATAAAAATGATAAAGAGGCTTCTTTTCTACTGGATCTATACAAAATCCACTGGAGCGGCCATAAGTCTTCAAAACTATTTTCTGATCTTCACAAGCCCTAACAAAACACAATCCCCTCTGTCCTTCTTTGAGCTGACAGGCCCTCGGGCAAACATCACACTGAATCCGACCATTCTCTGTCAAATGCCAAAATTCCGTAGGAAAACTCTCATAATTCATACACAAAACCTCTTAATAAATTTTACTTTTATTATTATCAAAATTCCATAAACGGTATTAAAGGTAAAGAAACGAAAGGTTACGAAAGATGGGGAATATCCGCAGAGCAGCCGTTGCTGGCACTTTTTATTATAATTCCCCGACCAGACTTCTTACCTATGTAAATGAGCTTTTAGACCATGCGACAGATCAGCCGGATGTTGGCAAAGCTATAATAGCCCCCCATGCCGGACATATATACTCAGGCCCTATTGCTGCTTCGGCGTACCGCTCTTTGCGAAAAAGACAGAAGCAAATCAAAAAGGTCGTCCTCATAGGACCTTCTCACTACGTGGGCTTTATGGGCTTAGCCACTTCAACTGCAGACCATTATGAAACACCACTTGGCTTAATCCCTTTAGATACAGAGCTCGCTAACCAAGCTCTTGAAATCAAAGAAGTCGTCACCATGGATCATGCTCACCTTCAAGAACACAGTCTGGAAGTTCACCTTCCCTTTCTGCAAGCAACATTGAATGACTTTACCCTGCTACCCATAGTTATCGGTGAAACTTCAAATGAAACAATCGCAGCTGTACTAAGTAAAGTCTGGGGTGGCGATGAAACCCTGATTATCTGCAGTACTGACTTAAGTCACTATATGGATTACAACGGTGCTCAAACTAAAGATCAAAAGACCGTTCAAAGCATCCTAAATGGAAACCTCGAGAACCTAACTCATAACAACGCTTGTGGACTTACTCCCATAAAAGGCCTCATAAAAACTATCAAACAGAAAAAGCTTACAACTAAGCTACTCGATCTGAGAAATTCAGGAGACACTGCTGGCGACAAAGAACGAGTTGTCGGCTACGCCTCATTTTTAATTGATACAGAACCTAATATGAATTTGGTGTTCTCCCGAGAAGATCAAATCGCTATGCTAAAGCTTGGCAGAACCTCGCTTGAGGAAAAACTATTAGGTAACCATCCTTATCAATCAGGAACTATTGATGTCCCTAATGTGATGGCCGCGACTTTTATTACCCTGACAAAAAATGGACAACTTAGAGGCTGTATAGGCTCTTTGGAAGCTCATAGGAAACTACGGGAAGACATCATTGAAAATACTTATGCTGCGGCATTCAGGGATCCACGCTTCCCAACACTTAAAGCCAACGAACTTAAAGATATTTCTATATCCATTTCAATCCTTAGCCAACCACAAGTAATTCAGTTTGAAAGCGAACAAGACTTACTCACTAAATTAAAACCTGGATTCGATGGGCTAATTTTAACAGAAGGGAACAAACGAGGTACATTCCTACCTTCTGTATGGGAGGAACTTCCAAGTGCACAACTGTTCTTAAAACACCTAAAAGAAAAAGCCGGACTCACCGCTGACTACTGGAGTGATACTATCCAAATTGAAAGATATGGCTCTGTCTATATAAACGAAAACCTCCTAAACTAAAAAGTATCTAACGGCTCTAAGTCCCTGCCCCTAAAATAAAAAAGGACCGCCGAAGCGATCCTCTTCAAAAACTATTTAGATGATCTTATAGTTCAACAGCAGGGATAGGCTCACCTTCTGGATCACCATGCTTGTTGTCGCCTTCTTCTTCATCAAGAACGATTGGTTTGTAACCGCCCTTAGATTTGTAGTAGAAAGCAATTAGTGCGAAACAGATAAGCATCACCAGTGGGAAAGCAAGAGCTGTAGTCTTAAGAGCACCACGACCTGCGTTATCCACAGCTCCACTGAACTTTTCACCTAGACCTGCAGCAGTTGCGGCTTCCTGAGCCTTAGCTGTGTCAATACCAGTATAAGTTGCAGAGAAGAAAGTTTTCTCAGATTGAGATGCTTCATAGATCTCTGGAGAAATTTCTTTAACCTGATTAGCAAGGTTACTGTCGTAGAAAGCACCCATGATTGGAGTACCAATGATACCTACAGATAGTAGCCCGATAGCTGAAACAGTGTTTAGAGTTAGCGCACCACCTTTAGGAAACTGCTCAGAAACTAGACCAAGAACTGTTGGCCAGTAGAATGTTTGACCTACCGCGTATAGAACGAAGGCAACGAAAACCATGAAACCAGACGCACCAGCTAAAGTAAGAAGACCTAGCATAGAGAATACGGAACTGATGCAAAGTACGATTGGGGGGTTGAATTTGTGAAGTAGAACACCTGCTTGGAAACGTAGGATCATCATGATGAAAGCAGAGAGAGCAATTGCCCAACCAGCATAATCACCCATCTGAGGAGTCATTAGCTGCTTAATCCATGCGTCAGTACCTAGCTCAGTTGTAGCTAGAGGAACCATAAGTACACACAGGAAGAAGAAAAGTGGCTTACCGAAACCTTTAGTGAAAGCACCAAAAGCACCACCAATAATAACACCAAAACCAAGGCTCATCCAAAGAAGATTTGAAGGCTCAGTTTTAGTTGCAATTCTGTAGATCTCGTAAAATAGAAGAGTACCGGCAATAAAAGCACCTAGGAAACCAACTTCTTTAAGCATATCGCGGTAAGGAACTTTTGCGTGAACACGTTCGTCAATTGGGAATTTAGATTTGATGAACATTACACCGTAGATAACTACTGGGATCATCATCCACCAAGAGTGAGTTCTCCAAGCTAGACCAGAAGCACCTTCAACAACGGCAACTCCGGCAGCTGAATCAGCAACACCAAGAGGAAGGATAAAGATTGAACCGACTACCATACCAGCAGGCCAAGCAGCGTGTAGAACGTTAAGTTTTGTAGATTTGTCTTCTGTATACATAGAAGAACATGCAGGGTTAATTACAGCTTCAACGATACCGTGACCAAGTCCAGCACAGAAAGAACCCCACCAAAGAGCATCTGCATTACCGGCAGTAGCACACAAGATAACGGATACAGCCTGTAGTCCGAAAGCTATATAGATAGATGGTTTGTAACCAACTTTGTCAACGATCAAACTGAAAAGGATCATCGTGATGGCGATCGGCCAAAGTGATGCACCGAAAATTCCGCCAGCTTCCTGACCACTAATTCCGAATTCATTTATCCAGTTACCCATTGTCATGACACGGAATGTAAAACCTACCGCACATGCAAAAAGAGCCAGAAATGATGCCCAGAAGACCGTCGACTTCTCTGCTTCAGTCAAACCTGACTTACAAGTTACTTCACTCATGATGTTATGTAATCCCTATAATTACGCTTTCTAATATAAACTAAACCGGCACGAAGCCAGTATCTCACCGAGTCTGCAAACTTAAAAGGAGGTACAAGTTTTTTCAAGCAAAGAGATAAGAAAAATTTGCCTACCAAGGGTAAAAGTTACAATTTTACCCCTTTGTATTGTAGCTGTTACAAATGAACCAAATGCGCAAAAGTACAATTAACGACGTTTTTTTTACAAAAAATCGATATTTTGTTATA
>JAKVBD010000271.1 GCA_022446985.1 Lentisphaerales bacterium | reverse complement strand
TATGCTTAATTGAGCTCTGTATTTCAATTTAGAGTGTAGCCAGCATGTATCTCGAGAGTATTAAATCTAAGCGCAACGGAAAAACTTACATAACCCATCTCGTGCGTGAAAGCTTTCGAGAAAATGGCAAGATCAAACACCGTACAATCAGCAATGTATCCAAACTCCCTCCTGCACACCTTCAGGCACTAAAAAAGAGTCTGAAGGGCATCCAAGGCGATTTTGATATGGCGGACTTACAGCATGGCCGCAGTTACGAATTTGGCGCCAGTTATGCCTTTATGGAACTGGCCAAAGACCTAAATCTCAATACAATGCTCTTCTCAAAAAGGACTCAGTGGCGTGATGACGTCCTCGCTATGATCGTGGGCCGACTGGTCTACCAGGGAAGTAAGCTAAGCCTAGCTAATATGTATAAAGACACAGCTCTATGGAATCTGGCAGGTCATGAGCCAGGCGTGCGCCCGGATGTTGAGAAACATTGTTACAGCGCCATGGATGAATTACTTAAGCGCAAGGATAAAATTGAGAAAAAGTTATCCAGAGCTCACCTTCAGGATGGCTGCATGGTTCTTTACGATATGACAAATACATGGTTTGAAGGTAAGTATAAGCATTCTGAACTGGTTAGCTTTGGCAAACCCAAGGGCGGCAAAGTTGGTTATAAACAGATCGCCATAGGCTTACTGACTGACAAAAATGGCTGTCCTGTAGGTGTGGAAATATTCAAAGGATCGACCTCTGATCAAACCACTGTACTTGGAGAAGTTAAAAAACTCTCGGAAAAGTATGGACTAAAGAATCTCATTTTCACCGGTGATCGGGGCATGCTTACACAGAAGCGTATTGATGAGGTCAGCGAGACAGATTATAGCACTATTACTGCTTTGACACACCCTCAGATCGAATCATTGCTTGCCAAGAACAATATTCAAATGGAGCTATTCGACAGCAGAGACACAGTTGAAGTAATCGATGACTCTAACGAAAAAATACGTTACATTCTATGCAAAAATGAATATACCATGAAGTCTGAAACCGAAACTCGCCAAGCTCTCATAGCAAAAGTGGAACTTGAACTGGACAAAAAAGCAAGGGTTAAAAAAAAGCGTGATCCTCTTAAGCTCGCAGCCAGTATAGGTCGTTTGTTTGAGCGCTGTCGAGTTGAAAAGTTGTTTGATTGGGACATAGATGCAGACGGTAAACTAAGCTGGTCTCTCAATGAGGAAAAAGTAAAGCAAGATCAATTATTAGATGGCTGTTACGTTATTCGCACTGATGCACCCGCAGAGACCTTAGATAAAGATGAAGTTGTGCAAGGATACAGGAATCTGCAGAAAGTTGAACAGGCTTTTAGAAATTTAAAAACTGTTTCACTTGAACTCAGACCGATGTACCACAAGACTGATGAACGACTCAAATCCCATATTTTTATTTCGACACTGGCTTACTACATTCAATGGAATGCTATCCAGCGCTTAAAGCCTTTATTTGAGCAGGATGCTAAATTTAAAGAAAAGCGCTGGACATTCGAAATGATTGTCGAGCGTCTGAAATCTATTCGAATGACTGAGGTTTTGATTGATGGTACTCTCATCAAGACAGAACTTTCTCAGCCCGATAAAGAGCAGCAGAAAATTCTTGATTTATTAGGCGTAAAATTACCGTAGCCAGCATTTTTTCTTTTCAAAAACAATTTAAATATCTT
>JAKVBD010000270.1 GCA_022446985.1 Lentisphaerales bacterium | reverse complement strand
CCTATGGTTGTACGTTACCCTAAAGGTATTAAAGCCGGTACGATTTCTAACTCTTTAGTTCAAAACATTGACTTTGTACCGACACTTTTTGACTACGCAGGAGTTAAAGCTCCAGAAGGTTATGTCATGGATGGTGTATCTATGCGCCCGGTATTCGAAGATCCTGAAAAGAAAATTCACGATAGCCTATTCTTCCAATTGGGAAGTGCCCGTGGAGTCCTTAAGGATGGCTACAAGTATATCGCCAATCGCTACCCACAAGAACGCATTAAGACAATTCAATCAATGGGTAAAGAAGGCTTAGCCGGCAAGATGACTTATACCGATGGTCACATTGGTGTTGGTACTCGTGGTATGAAATTTAATCCTGAATACATAGAGTATGACCAGTTGTACAAAGTAGCTGTCGATAAGCTGGAGAAGAAGAACTTGTCCAAGAGCCCGGAATACGCTCAGAAGCTTAAAGAAATGAAAGCTGAATTGATAAAGCATTTGCAGCCATTTGGCCGTCCTTACGGTGAATTTATCGAGGGACCGGGAGCTGTAGCCCCTGGACAGATAGACGAGCAGATTGCCACATTGAAAAAGCATATCTTAGACGGTGGTTACGTCGGTAAGAGCAAAGGCGCCCCAAAAAATAAGAAGAAAAAGAAAAGATAATTTTTGGAGAAGCCGGTTATGTTTAAAAAACTTTTAGCCATACTTTCGCTGGTTGCATTTTTTATGACCTCTTTGAAAGCCGCAGAGAAACCGAACTTTGTTATTGTTCTGGCTGACGATGTCAGTTGGTCGAGTTTTGGCTGTGTGGAGGCGGGTTTATTGACCCGAACTCCGAATATAGATAAACTGGCTTATCAAGGGATGCGTTTTACTAATTTATCGTGTTCTGCGGCGATGTGTGGGCCAGCACGTCAAGAACTTTATACAGGTTTACTACCGCCAACCAGTGGTATCTATGGAAATGGTAATAAACCCAAGGGAGACTTTAAAAACCTGGTAAGTTATTTGAGTGATTTAGACTATAATGTTGGTTTAACCGGCAAGACTCACTTTACCACTTCAACAGAGTTTCCTGAAATACCTGGATTTACACATGGTGCCAATGATAGTGCTCCTACCTGGGAACTAAACGGAGTGAAAAGCTTTATAGAAAAATCACAGGCTGAGACTAAACCTTTCTGTGTTGTTGTTGCTTCGGTTCATGCCCACCATCCCTGGACAATTGGCGATGCCTAAAATTTTCCTGAGGATAAGATGATTCTTCCTCCTCACATGGTGGATACACCTCTTACTCGTAAGTCTTTGTCAATTCACGCCGCCGAAGTCGAAGAACTCGACAATCAGGTTGGCGCTACTATGAAATTGCTTGATGACATGAAAGTTGCTGATAACACAGTTATGATCTTTTTAAGTGAGCAGGGAACTGCCATGCCAAACGGCAAATATTCGATCTATGATTATGGCACTAAGACTTTAGGCTTAGTGCGCTGGCCGGGAAAAATTAAGGCAGCTTCTGTAACAGACGCAGTTGCTATGTACTGCGATATAACTCCGACTTTAGTTGATATCGCTGGCGGCGAAGCTCCGGCGACGGACGGTAAAAGTTTACTGCCTGTTTTAAGAGGCGAAACTAACGAACATCGTGAACACGCTTTCCTGGTAAACCAAGTTTCAGGTTATACTCAAAGAGCTATCCGCAATAAACAATTTAAGTTA
>JAKVBD010000027.1 GCA_022446985.1 Lentisphaerales bacterium | reverse complement strand
GCTGCTGCTGCTGCTGCTGCCTCTGCTGCTTCTGCTGCATCTGCTGCTGCTGCTGCAGCTGCTGGCTGCTGCTGCTGTTGCACCTGCTACACCAGCTGCTGCACCTGCTGCTGCACCTGTAGCTGCACCTGCTGCTGCACCTGCAGCTGCACCTGCTGCAGCTGCACCTGCTGCTGCTGCACCTGCTGCTGCTGCACCTGCTGCTGCTGCACCTGCTGCACCTGATGCTGCTGCTGCTACTGCTGCTGTGCCTGCTGCACTTGCTGCACCTGCTGCACCTGCTGCTGCTGCTGCTGCACCTGCTGCTGCTGCTGCTGCTGCAGCTGCACCTGCTGCTGCTGCTGCAGCTGCTGCACCTGCTGCACCTGCTGCTGCTGCTGCACCTGCTGCACCTGCTGCACCTGCTGCTGCACCTGCTGCACCTGCACCTGCTGCCGCACCTGCACCTGCAGCTAAAAAGAAAAAATCACCGAAGTCTACGGCCAAGAATCCAGCTGCAGCTTCAAGCTCTAAGAAAAGCGGCGTTAAGAAGAGACGTCCTGTTAAGAAAGTACCTCCATTTGTAGAGTCTGAACTTTCTAATGATGAAGAAGTATTTGTTTGCGAAACTGAAGCCGGAGATTCTGGTGGCGCTGTATTTGCAGCTGTCTTTGCTTTATTGGCTGGTGTTGCCGGCCTTGTTCCTGCCCTCATGGGTATGGAAGGAGCTGCTGCTATGGCAATTCCAGGTGGCGCAGGCGTCTTATTTGCAATTTTGGCTTTTGTTGTTGCTAAAGGTGGCGGCGGCAGTAAAGCTCTTGTTGTAACTGAGAAAAGAGTTTTTGCTAAGTCTGGTAAATGGTTTGCTGAAGCAGACCTTGACGACTGAAGCTTAAGTTATTTTTTAAAGGCAGTAGAAGTAAAGTTCTACTGCCTTTTTTATTTCCATGAATGCTTCCAGTGAGTTCGAAGTGGTCTCCAGATTATAAGTCCGAAGATATCCCGTATTCTAAAAAAACGGAATTTTCTGTGATAGACGAGAAAGTGCTTTCTCTGTGGCATTTTAAAATACTGATGTATCTCAGATTGATCTATTTGAAGAGCTTTTGGAGCTTTTTGATTCATAAGTGTATTGCCAATTCGTTTCAATAGAGAAGACCCAATAAAGGCCGTTTTGACCATTATGGATTCCTGTGTCATGCCTTTTTTTACCTTAAAGGATTTTCTGGCTTGAATTTCCCCAGTATCAATGCCTTCATCCATCCAGTGTAGGCTAGCTCCGGCTAGTTGCTTTTTATGAAGCATTGCATGAAAGTAATTCATTGAACCCTTGAATGAAGGAAGGTAGCCAGGGTGAATATTTAAAGTCCCTTTAGTCGGAATAGCTAAAGTCTCTGTTTTCAAGATTTGATGAAAGTAGGCGGATACTAACAGGTCAGGGCTTACGCTTTTGATGAATTGCTGACAATTAGAATCATTGATACTTTGGCATTCATAAGTTGGAATATTTTCAGTGAGGCTTGTGCTGGTTTTAAGTAGGGTGTCATTGACCGGAAGAAATTTAGAAAGACTAAATGCAGTGGTTTGGATGATGCGTTGCCAGCAAAGCATTATGCTAAATCTGAAGCCAATCTTTTGGAATTTCTTTTGTGCTTTTTCAAGCCCCTTCGGTGTACAGTCAACAATCTTGGCTTTGACTATACCAACAATTTCAAAACAGTCCATTTTCAGAGTTTGATTCAGGACGATGTTACTGCCTAAATGCCCGTTTGAGTAGAGTACGACTATTCGAAGTGGTCGATGTTGCATTTTCTTACCTGCTGTTTCTTGTCTGTTTTAAGGTACTGCCAAGAATCTCAGAATACAGAATTGAAAATGTACTGTTTGTGTATTGTTTTAATCAATGATCTTTTTGGGTATGATTGGTATCTCGTAGAATTGTTCGTGTAAGATTGGTTTCCTGTTTAATAAGCTACCATGGATTTTTAAGAGGATTTGTTTATCCTGAGTTTTCTCGACATTCCAATACCATGTGGACGTTTTATTTGAGAAGGCTTTTTTCTCGACATCAGCGATGATGCTTTTGAGCACCTCTGGTGTTTGAGTTCCTGAAGCCTTAAAGGCATCCTCTATTTGATAGCGTAATGAGTATGCGAAGACTTGTGTTCTTCGACTTGTTTTAATTTTTTCAGAAGAATAGTGGTCACTATTTAAAATTATCCATGAAAGGCTCATTAGAAAAAGAGTGAGGCTTGTGACTAATTTTGTTTTTTTATACCAAGGAGATAAGACGGCTGAAAGAATTATAAATATCGCAAATAGAGTAGAGTTTCTCTTTTGCGGGTTAGCTTTGACTAAGTAAGTAAATTTACTTTCAGTAAAAGAAATCGGTATGTCTTTTTGCATTTCTTGGATAGACAGGCGTCCTTCAAGCGCTGTAAGTTGCATCTTAGGAGAAACAAGTTTGCTGAGACCAGGGCCAAGGTGCTCTAATTCGGCTTTTGTAGATGCGATAAGCTGTAAGTTATCAGCTTTAGCGGTTCCTGGCCCAGCTATAAATAATCGCAAATTAAGTGAACCTGTAGCTCCGGCTCCAGTTAAGCGCATAGGATAAACAGGGGTATCTGATTTAAAAGAAAATTGCAAGCATTTTGGACTTAGTTTACCTCTTTTCATATTTTTTAAACGGCAGGCACTTATATACCAGCCCTCTTTTAAAAGGTCTGTTAATTGAGTTTTAAGTTCATTGGGAGTATTGTAGTGATTTTTTTGTAGCCAGCTCATAAGATCTGTAATGTTTCTAGCTTCTAATACACTGATTTCTACTCCATCAACGACTACTTGATCGTGGACAATGACTGATGAGCTTATTTCCTTTCCAGGAGAAGATCCCAATGTTGGTAAAAGCATTGCCGAAAAGATAGTGAGAAGAATCCCTAATAGTATACATGCCGCCAGTTTGTCTCCGCCTAAAGAGATTAAACCTAATTTCTGGTATGTGAACAATATAATAAATACACCAAGTAGACATAACTGTAATAGACCATTTACTTGTGAGTGATCTTTAACGGAATGTAAAGCAATTTGTTGCTCTCGCATTAAGTTAGCTGGAGCAGATGTTATTTGGGGTCTACCTGGTGTAGGGATTATCCAGCAATAATCCCCTGATGCTTCACTTTGAAAGTGAGTTTCAATAGCCAGAGTTTCAATCTTAGATTCCTCATCCCAAATAAGAACTGCCTGTTGATCAGGGATGCTGGGTAAGCGTTCCATTGTGGAGAGAATTTTCCCGTCTGCCATCGTTGAGCTTGAGGTAAAGCAAAGATAGAGAACAAGAGTTATAAGGTACTTGTATAAGATTATATGGCTCCTTGACTATCATTTGATATCAAATGCTATCATATTAAAGATTTATTCATCTTACACGGTGTAATAAAAAAGGAATTATTCCATCACTTTATTTATGATGTCTCTATCGAAATAATTAATGCTCATGCCGGCATCAACAATAACTGTTTGAGCAACGATACCACTGGCTCTTTCACTGAGCAGAAATACAGCTGTATTGGCAGCTTCATCAGTCTTGAGAGATTCTTTTCTTGGGATGACTTTTTCTGCGAAAAGATAGGAGTTTACATAATTTGGAATACCGGCAGATGCTGATGTTTTAAGTAATGAAGCACCAACGGCATTAACGCGAATTTTGGAGTCTTCGCTCAAGGATTTGTTGAGAAATGCTACTGTTGAATCAAGTGCGGCTTTGACAGGGCCCATATAACCATAGTTTTCAGAAGCCATTCTGGTAGTTGAAATAGAGATGGTGACAATGGAGGCATTTTCTGTCAGAACTGGTTTAAGAGCATCAGTCAAAGCGATGAGTGAATAGCACGAAATGTCGACAGCTTGAAGGAAATCCTTACGGACAGTTTGGTGGAAAGGTTTTAGACCTTCTGAGTAGTTCGCAAAAGCAACAGAATGAACGAATCCACTTAGAGTTATGCCTTTGTCTTGAAGATCTTTTGCCAGAGCATCGATTTGATCCTGATTTTCAAAATCACATATGTATATCTCACGATCTTTTAAAAGCTTGCTGCCCAATTGTTCTTTTCTTTGCTCAGAACGAACAGAGTAGATAACTGTAGCACCTTCTTGTTCAAGGGTTTTGGCTACTGCATAGGCAACGGACTTTCGATTGGCTACACCAAATACTAGAAAGGTTTTATCTTTGAAGTTTAAAAACGACATTTTTTTATTCCAGAAAGTTTTAATTTTGCTTAATATGGACTGGCTTTGAGAATTGTCATTCAAGACTTGCTAAAGGCATTGTTTTTCTGGAAAAACTATGAGAGATCATCTTTATGAAATGAGATTTGATTATTGATTGTGATTTTTGTTAAATGAAAAGGTAAATTTGAAAATCAGGTTCATTTTAGATTATTCTTACCTTAGTCAAGACTTTAATTGGAGTGCATTATGAAAATAAAAGCAGGGTTGTTTCTTGTGCTTCAACTTGCCTTACTTTTTTTGGTCTCCTGCTCTAAGCAGGGAAAGGGAGTCGATCCTGAAAGGCGTTCAATCTCTGTAGTTATTTCCACTGAGCCGCCTACATTAAATTCTGTTGGTGCAGTTTCATCCATTGGTATGTTTGTTCAGGGCCACATTTTTGAAGGTCTTTTAAGGTTCAATAAAGAAAACCGATTGGCTCCCGGGGTTGCAGAGTCCTGGGATGTTACAGAAAAAGGTGTGACATTTAAACTGCGTAAAAATGCCAAGTGGGATGATGGCAAGGTTGTCACTGCACATGATTTCGTTTTTGCCTGGCGATTAGGGGCTGCTCCCGAAAATGAGTACAATTTCATTATGTTTCCAGTTAAAAATGGCGAGAAGGTAGCAGGAGGAAAATTGCCTCCTGAAAAATTGGGAGTGCAAGCTCTGGATGATTTTACCCTTAAGGTAGAGTTTGAGTCTCCTTGTGCCTACTTTTTGGCATTAACTACTTTTACAACATATATGCCAATTCGCAAAGACATGTTTGATAAGTGGGGGGCAGACAAATATGCCGTCGGGCATGAGAAAATGCACTACAATGGACCTTTTGTCCTCTCTGAGTGGAAGCATGGTGTTTCTATGAAGATGACTAAAAACCCTCATTACTGGGATGCTGAAAGTATTTGGCTGAATGAAATAGATATTCCTGCGATAACGACTCAAAGTACAACTCAGTTTAATATGTTTGTCAGTCAGGATATCTGTATGGTGGACTTAGAAGACAGTAATAGTATCAAGTCTGCTTTAAAGCGCCGCTTGACAACGCCTATGAAAAACTTCAGTTCAGGTTTTGTAATTTATTTAGAATTTAACAGCCGTAAAGAGCGTTTGACCTCTAATGAAAATCTTCGCAAAGCCATTAGTCTGGTTATCAACCGAAAGGATATTGTCAATAAGGTTCTTGGTATTCCGGGGTATGCACCGACTTCAACTTTATTTCCTTCCTGGCTAGATGGCGAAAAGCGCAAATTACACGATGAATTTCCGCTTGGTTTTCAGGCAAGTGATTCTACTAAAGCTCTGGAGTATTTAAAAAAAGCGAAGGAAGAATTGGGCTTGGAAGAGATCACTCTGACTTACCTTTATTCAGATAGTGAGGGGGCGAGTAAAATAGCGGTTTATATTCAGGAACAGCTCAGGGAGAAGCTTGGGATAAAAGTAAACCTTGATAAACAGATTTTTAAAATTCGCATAGCAAAATCCTTGGAAGGCGATTTCGATTTTGTCGGTGGAGGCTGGGGCCCTGATTACAATGATCCGATGACTTTTGGGGATTTATTTGCTTCATGGAATCAAAACAATCGTGGCCGTTTTAAGAGTGACGAGTATGACGCTCTGGTCAAGAAAGCCAGTAATAGTATTGATCAAAACGAGCGCATGCAGTGCTTTTATGAAATGCATAAAATCTTATATGAAAAAGTACCGATTTATCCACTTTACGAGGGCGGTGGTATTTACATGGCCGATCCCCGCATTAAGAATTATTACCGCAATATAATTGGTGCTGACCCTTTCCTGACCTATGTGAGGATTGAAGATGAGTAAGTATATTTTTAAAAGGCTCATATCCGGTTTTATAACGGTCTTCTTTATAGCGACTTTTACTTTCTTTGGAATGCATATGGTTCCCGGAGACCCACTGAGTAATGATAAAGCTATGACTGTAGAGAGCAGGGATGCTCTCAATAAGAAATATGGCTTTGATAAGCCTTTGTATGAGCAGTACTTCATTTTCCTGAAGAATACAGCAAAAGGCGATTTTGGAGTTTCCTTTACTAAGAAAGGTCAGGATGTGACGGATATCATAAAGCAAGGCTTTTATGTTTCGGCTCAATTGGGAGTTTTGGCAATACTGTTTGCAGCGGTTGGTGGAATTCTTTGGGGTGCAATAACTGCAAAATACCGGAATGAGTGGCCTGATTATGTGATAGTCGTTTTTGTGATTTTAGGAATTTCAGTGCCGTCTTTTGTATTTGCGAGTTTTGCTCAGCTAGGGATAGTGCATATCAATCAAACGTTTAATCTTGTTCTCCCATATCGAGGAGACGATACCTTAGTCAGCCTATTAGTTCCTTCGCTGGTTTTAGGCTTGGGGACTATGGCTTTTTTGACGCGTTTAATGCGCTCTTCATTATTAGAGGTGATCAATTCAGACTTCGTTAGAACTGCGAAATCGAAAGGTTTAAGTCCAAGAAAGATTTTTATGAATCACGAATTGCGCAATTCAATTTTACCAGTGATCACTATCATTGGCCCGGCTATAGCATCTATCACCACAGGTAGCTTTGTTATTGAGACAATTTTTACGATTCCTGGACTGGGTAAGCAATTTGTTGAAGGTGTTCAGCAAAACGATTACACGCTCATTATGGGGACGACGGTTTTTTATGGATCATTTTTGGTTCTGATGGTTTTGATTGTCGATATCATTTATGGGTTCGTTGATCCCCGTATTCAGGTGGAGAAAAGTTAATGTCAGAATTCTCGAAAGAAGATTTTCTTCCACTGCAACAGAGCCAGGATGCCGATCAGATAAATCGTCCTTCCTTGTCATATTGGCAGGATGCCCGCATTCGTTTTTTAAAGAATAAGCAAGCTTGTGTATCGGCGGTGATAGTAGCTTTTATGGTCTTGTTATGTTTGCTGGGACCTGTTATATGGCCGGTGAATCCTGCTGAAAGTAATTTGGAGCAGGGCTATTTGAGACCAAGTTGGAGCTTTGCCGGACTGCAAGCTTTGATCATTGATGACTATTTTCCAAAGAAAGCTGAAATACCGGAATATATTCCAAGTGATGAACTTGGCAAGATCGGGCAGATGTCGGTTGAGGGGGAGGCAACGAATATAAATGTTAGACTTGTATGGGAACAAGTGCCCGGAGCTATTGAGTATATCATCTATCGCAATGAGTATAGGCCGGATAGTAAGAGTAGCATTGGTTTACCGTTAGGAAGGACTAAACGGCTTCACTTTGATGATGGTTTGAAGTTAGAGCTGATTACTTACCACTACACTTTGCTCCCAGTGGACGCTCAAGGGAATACTAAAGGTTTTAAAACATTGGAAGTGCCAATTCGTTTGGCATTTACACCAAGTGAAGCAAAAAAGAAAGGTATTGATGCTGAAGTCGGGAAAGAAATTGAACTTCAGGCTCACCCTTTGGGAACAGACTCTTTGGGACGTGATATTTTGGCCAGAATTATCCAGGGAGGTAGAATATCGCTCTTTATAGGGATAGTTGCTCCTCTTATATACGTTATTCTTGGCATTCTTATTGGCGGTTGCTCGGGTTATTTTGGAGGGAAGATAGATAACTGGATTATGCGTGTAACAGACTTTGTTATTGCTCTGCCATTTCTACTTTTTGTTATTCTCTTTAAAGTTATTTTAGGTAATCAGCCGGGGAGTAGCGATATAGGTGTGATTCTCTTTGCACTTGTGGTTCTCTCTTGGACGGGGACTGCGCGCTTAGTTCGAGGTCAAGTTTTACAGCTTCGTGAAGAACCGTATATTCAGGCTGCCAAGATGCTGGGAGCAAAGCCGCTTTACATTATTCTGCGCCACATGGTGCCCAATACCATGGGAGTTATTTTGGTGACTCTTACTTTTGCCATACCCTCCTGTATTTTTACTGAGGCATTTTTGTCATTCATCGGCATGGGCGTCATAGAGCCTGTGACTTCGTGGGGATCACTTTGTAACGACGGTTTGAAGTCAATTGAAATAGCTCCACATGTATTAGTTATTCCTTCTGTTTTTATCTCGATTACTGTACTTGCTTTTAATATTCTCGGAGATGGTTTGCGGGATGCACTGGATGCGAAAATGAGGTCTCGTGAATAATGGATAACGTCCTTGAAATAAAAGATCTGAATGTTGAGTTCGATACCTATGGTGGAGTGGTTCATGCTGTGCGAGGAGTTTCTTACTCTGTTCCTAGAGGAAAAACTTTGGCCGTCGTAGGTGAATCCGGCTGTGGTAAGTCTGTAACTGTCCAGTCAATAATGGGGCTCATTCCCAAGCCGCCAGGAAGAATTACCAAAGGTTCAGCAGTTTTGGATGGCGTAAATCTTTTAAGTTTGCCGGAAAAAGAGGCCCGTCTTTACCGCGGTAAAGATATAGGGATGATTTTTCAAGATGCCATGTCATCGCTTAATCCAACGATGAAAATTGGTAAGCAAATAGCAGAGACTTTAGTTTTGCATAAAGGAATGCAAATTACAGATGCTTTGAAAGAGGCAGTTCGTTTACTTGACTTGACTCGTATTCCAGAGGCCGCAAAGAGAGTGAATCAGTATCCATTTGAGTTTTCAGGAGGAATGCTTCAGAGAGTGATGATTGCTGTTGCTGTTGCTTGTAAGCCTAAGGTACTAATTGCTGATGAGCCTACTACGGCACTCGATGTAACAATTCAGGATCAGGTTTTGGAATTGATGCGCGATCTTCAAAAAGAAGAGGGAATGTCAATTGTTCTCATTACTCATGATCTCGGAGTCGTTGCCAGGATGGCAGATAGCGTTGCCGTTATGTATGCCGGGCAAATTGTTGAGTCAGGCGCTGTTGATGATGTTTTTTATAAAAGTGCTCACCCTTATACACTGGGGTTGAAACAGGCTATGCCGAGTGCCAGTAAGGAAGCATCACAAAAGTTGATGCCTATTCCTGGAACTCCACCGGATTTATTTAATCCACCATCCGGTTGTGCTTATGCAGCTAGGTGTCCAGTTGCTAAAAATATTTGTTCTCAAAAAAGGGTTCCGGTGTTTGATTTGAATGATTCTCATAAAAGCATGTGTTGGTTGCAGCATTCTGCAGCTCCGGAGGAAAAGGGATTTGGTTTATACCGAGGGAGCAGTTATGATTAAGATTGAAAACCTCAAGAAATACTTCGACTTAGGTGGCGAGAAATTTGTGCATGCTGTTGATGATGTATCCTTGGAGATTTACGAAAATGAAATTCTTGGCTTGGTCGGAGAGTCAGGTTCTGGTAAGTCAACTTTAGGAAAAGTTATTGCAGGTCTCTACCCTAAAACTTCGGGGACGATTTCTTTTAAAGATAAGGTACTTCCACAGAAATATAAAGCCGCTGACTTTTTACTGCTCTCAAAAGATATTCAGATTATTTTTCAGGACCCTTACAGTTCTCTTAATCCACGTATGACTGTGGAGGAGATTATAGGAGAAGGTCTTAAACTTAGAGGCTTTTCTTCGACTGAAATTCGCCAGAAAGTGAAAGAGTGGTTGGAGAAAGTAGGATTAAATGCAGAGTACATGTCGCGCTTTCCCCATGAGTTTTCAGGAGGGCAGAGGCAGCGAATTGGTATTGCCCGTGCCATGATAGTTGAACCTACTTTTGTCATCTGCGATGAACCTATTTCGGCACTCGATGTTTCTGTGCAGGCGCAAGTTATCAATCTTTTGGAAGAGTTGAAGAACTCTATGGGGCTGACTTTGCTGTTCATTGCTCACGATTTGTCAATGGTTCGTTACGTTTCGGATAGAATCGTCGTTATGTATCTTGGCTCAATTGTCGAATGTGGACCCGCAGATGAAGTCTTTTTTAATCCTCAGCACCCTTATAGTAGGTTGTTGATTCAGTCAAATCCTCTTGCAGATCCCAAAGTCGAGAAAGCCAGAGTGCACACGCCTATCAAGGGAGAAATCCCTTCTCCGGTAAATGTACCTGCAGGTTGTCGCTTTGCAGGAAGGTGCCCTCAGGCTATGGATCGTTGTCATAGTGAAACTCCAAAGTTACAAGAAGTTGGAGAGACTCACTCTGCTGCGTGTCATTTATTCGACCAATAAAAAAGGCCGCCTTTTAGGCGACCTTTAAAAAGTTGGGCTTGTAGAGTTTAAATTCTACTGGTTTCTTCAGGGCCATTTGTACCGGCATGGTAAGGGAATACCTCAGCATTGCCTGCATCAATTTTTTCCAGGATTGGAGTGAAGATTTCCCAAGAGTGAATTAGTTCTTCATAGTTGATGAATAGAGTTTTATCACCCTGGATTGCATCAAGAAGAAGTCTTTCATAGGCACCCGGCATAGCTTTATTGAAGCCATCATCGTAACTGAAGTCAAGAGCAACGTCTTTAAGAACCATACCCTTGCCAGGAACTTTGTTAGTTATGCAGAATTTAATCCCGGCATCCGGCTGAACTTCAATGATCAGTTTGTTCGGGTGGTGAGGAGATGAAAAGATATCTCCAGGAACTTCTTTGAATTGAAAAATAATTTCTGTGCTGCTCTTGGTGAGTGCTTTACCGGCTTGTAGGTAAAAAGGAACTCCAGACCATCTGTGGTTGTTGATCGCACATTTGATTCTAGCAAATGTTTCGCGCTTAGAGCCATCAGGAACACTTTCTTCATCAGTATAACCGATGACAGGTTTGCCACCGCAAACACCGCTGATGTACTGACCAAGGATACAGTCATCAAGAGTGATCTGCTCAATAGATTTAACGGCTTTGTTTTTCTCAGCCATTATTGCATCACTATCGTAGCTTCTTGGCTTTTCCATGGCAACCAGGGCAAGGATCTGTAGAAGGTGATTCTGGATAACATCGCGGATAATACCGGCTTTATCGAAGTAACCGCCACGGCCGCCGATGTTTTTGTCTTCTTCCCAGGCAACAGTAATAGAATCAATGTAGTTTCTATTCCACACCGGCTCGAAAATAAGGTTGGCAAAACGCATGACCATAAGGTTCATGATCGCTTCTTTACCCAGGTAATGGTCTATGCGGAAGATCTGACTTTCGTCAAATGTCTGATCGAGAGTTTTTCCAAGAGCTTTGGCTGACTCTGTATCGTAACCAAATGGTTTTTCGACGATAACTGATACATCCGGATCTCCTTTTTCAATAGCACCACATTCTCTAAGAGAGTGAATAACCGGCTCGAAAACTGACGGTGGAATTGATAGGTAGTAAAGAACTGTTGGTTTACTTGGGAACTTCGTGTGAATTTCAGCAAGGCCTACGTGTAGCTTTGAAAAGTCTTCAACTGAATCGTAACTGCCGCTGAAGTAGTGAATACTCTTTAGGTATTCTTGTAGGAAACTTTCAACCAGCAGAGTTTCTTCGATGCTGTTTCTAAGATTTTCCTCAACAATTTTTCTATACTCTTCGCTGGACATTGCAGTTCTGGCGTAACCTGAGATCGCAAAATTTTGCGGTAGAGCGCCAGAAGTAAACAAAGTGTACAGCGATGGTAGAAGCTTAGTAAGGGCAAGATTTCCCGATGCGCCTAGAATCACCACTGAACGCGATTCGTTATTAATCATAAATGTTCCTGTTAAATTTCTTCGTGTGATAATTACCAGCAATTATAATGCAAAATGACTTTTTTAAAAGCTAGTATTGTATAAAGAAGAGACATAAGCTATTATACGCAGTTGCATCGGAGGCAAGCTTTGAGTATCTTAGTTGATACCGAACAATTTTAGATACGGCTATTACATAATATTTGGGATAATAATATGGCTAAAACACCAACACAAATCAATATCAATCTGGACGAGCCGAACTATCGTGGCGAGAAAAGAAAACGTTACGAGGCTCTTACCGAATTAAGAGATCAGCTCATAGAAGATGTTGCTATGCTATCGGGGGAGACACTAGGTGTAGAACACAACGCGGGTGAAGATATGGCCGACATCGGCAGTGATAACTTCCAGCGTGAGATTGGTTTGAATGTAGCCTCTGAAGAGGGTAAGAAAATTTTTCTGATTAATGATGCTTTAAGAAGACTTGAGAATGGTACTTACGGTAAGTGCATAGACTGTGGTAATCAAATACAATCCGGTCGATTAGATGCGATCCCTTATGCAAAGCTTTGTCTCAAATGTAAAGCTGTTCGTGAAGAAAATGAGCTTGATGGTCATGTTAGCTTCGGAATCGATAAGGAAGAAGAGTTAACCGAATAGTGAAAGACAGACTTTCTAAGATCAAAGAATCTTATTTATGGTGGCCAATGTTTATAACATTGGCCGTTATTATTTTAGATCAGATAACCAAGGTTTGGACCCTGAGTGCCAGTGGAGATAATCCTGGTACAATTATCAAGGTAATCATTCCAGAATATTTCAATTTTGTAGACTATAGAAATACCGGTGCTGCCTGGGGTCTGTTCAGCAATAACCCGTTGCCACTTTCGATGATTTCTTTGGCTGCTTTTATCTATTTTATTTTTGATTTTCCTGCTCTGACTGAGGGTATTAAATTTCGCAGATTTACCTGGGCGATGCTTGTAGGTGGTGTTTTCGGAAACTTTATTGATCGCTTTTTTAGAAGAGAAGTTATTGATATGATCGAGGTATTTATTCCTCTTCCGGGGCAGGATTACCGTTTTCCTGCTTTTAACATAGCAGACTCGGCGATTTGCGTTGGAGTCTTTCTTTACTTCTTTCACGTTATTTTCTTTTCTAAAAAGGAAAATGGCAGTAAAGAGCCTAAAGCTGAGGCTTCGTCCAATTAATGTCACTCATTGCTGTTCTGGGGCCGACTGCCAGCGGTAAGTCATCGCTTGGTATGTTGTTAGCTGAAAAGCTAGATGGTGAAATTGTTTCATGTGATTCTATGCAGGTTTACAAAGGCATGGACATAGGAACAGCTAAGGCCAGTGAAGAAGAGCAGCAACGATTTCCCCATCATCTAATTGATAACCTGGACATTCACATGCGCTACAGTGCGAGTATGTTTCTGGAGCTTATCAGTGATATAATACCTGAAATTCAATCCAGAGGCAAAGTACCTGTAATTGTCGGTGGAACCGGAATGTATGCCCGTTTGTTTTTGTATGGCGGGGATATGATGGCTGCCGACAGAGAGGTTCATTCTCGTGTAAAAGCTCGCTTAGCTGAAGAAGGGCATGAAAAGCTTTGGCTGGAGGTTTGTGAGAAAGATCCAGTAACTGCTGAAAAAATCAAAGGCAATGACCGTCGTTTGATTCGGGCTGCTGAGGTTCTCGAGTTGACTGGAGAGCCTTTGCCTGGGAAAACGACCTGGGGCGATGAACAGATTGTTGAAGGTCTGCAGCTTATTAATATGTGTTCTGCTGAGTATAATCGCGAACGGATCTCTAAACGAACTGGCGAGATGCTTAAAGAAGGCTGGATTGAAGAGACTGAAAAGTTAATCGAGCAAGGGTTGTGGGAAACACCTACAGCCTTTCAATCTCTCGGGTATAAACAGATAGGCGAATACTTAAACGGTGAATTTGAAAGTCTTGATGCTCTTGAGGAGAAAATTATTACTTTGACTCATCGTTATGCAAAAAGGCAGCGCACCTGGTTTAGAAATCAACACCCAGGAGCCTGGATGATTAATCGTGAAAAAGGAGATGATGTTCATGCAATAGCGGATGAAATCATCTCCGAGTACAAAGCGAAATATCCTTAAGATTTTTTATCTGCCTGGTAGTAAATGAGTGTTGCGGCATTACCAAGTTGAATCAGATCACCATGTAGCAGTAGTTGCTTTTCAATTTTCTTACCATTGACGTACGTGCCATTTTCGCTGTGAAGATTGCATAGGGTCGTGTGCAGTTCATCATCAATAGTTATTTGGCAATGTGGACCGGAGATTCTTTGATCCTCAATGATGACATCTGCTTTTCGGGAACCTACAGTGAAATTATCAGCGATTTCGTATGGTTCATTGTTTCCCTCAAGGTGGATTAATCTGGACTTTCCATCTGCTGGAATTTCAAAATTATCTATTTTTCCCCTAAGAAACTGAACTTGTCGAATGAGTTTATCCGGTACTGGAGCCTCAGCAATAGTCAGAGCTGGATTATTATCCAAGAGGTAATTATAAAGCGCTTCTGCTATTGTTGTTTTATCTATTTCTTCACCAGTTTTTTCAGTGTAGATATTTCCTGCATCTTCTACGATTCTCAAAAAGAAGTTCCTTTTGTGGTTGTAGACACTATTTGTGGCAATTTCTAAAGTTTCAGAAATGTCCTGGGCGTTTTTATATTCCATGACATACATCTTAAGTGCTTTATAAGTGAGTGGTTCAATGCGGCTGAGGTAGCTTTCGATTGCTTCTGTACAAACATTTTGCAATGTAGCGCAATCTTTCATCTCCCAGTTTATCAGACAATCTTTTTCATGAAGCTCAGGAATCAGCTCACTGGCAGAGGTGTTTGGCATTTGCTTTTTAGAATTAATTTTCTTGAAGTGATTAAAAAGGGTTCTCTTAGTTATCAAATTAATCAGTTTGCGGAGTGATCCGGGTCTTTGACGATCAAAGTTTTTCAGCGCCTTTAAAAGTTTGAGAGCGATAGGAGTGCATAAGTCATCGACATCCTGATGTGGGCAGCCATAGTACTTTAAGAGAATTTTAAAATAAGGATAGTAAGCATTTAAAAAATCTTCTGTGTCTATAGGTGAATCTGCATTTACCTTTTTGATTAACTCTTCCGATGTCACAAACATAATTAGACCCCCTATTTAACTTCTAAATTAAAAATGACAGCAAACTGTTAAAATGTCCATACCGCAATTGATCAAGCTTTTTGAAATGTTCTCATACTCATTTAAAGTTATTTGCTAAATTAATCGGAAGAATATGGAAAAGTATCTACTTAAAAGTGCGAAGTTGGCATGTCAGCCTTTTAATGAGGGCTGGAGACCAGATAAAGATTTGAATCAACTATGTTCATGTCTTCGAGACTTTAATTACAGTCTTAATTTTACAAATATGTTTGGCGAGCTAGAGGCGAGTATTTCGGTGTTTATTTTGGCAGAAGGTAGAACGCTTGAAGCGAAAGGAACAGGAGAGAATCAAGCCGCTGCTGGATTTACAGCTTTTTGTCATTTAATTGATTTATTGGACGACAGGTAATCATACATTTTATGGAACCCCGAGCCCTGGCTCGGAGTTTTCAATTAAAGACTTCTGAGGAACTTTTCCTGAGTCTCAGTTCTCACAGCTTTTGGATTGATTGAACGCATCCATGCAAGAACTTCATCAGCGTCTTTTCCTTTGAGTGTATAGTAAGAAGCAAGCATAGTTCCAGCACGACCATTACCGCCTTTACAGTGAACTGCTAAAGGCAAGTTTTGGGTTTTTGCTTTTTCAACGAAGGCGGTGAATTCTTCAGCTTGTTCGCGTGTAGGCGCTTCGTCATCCTCAACAGGGATCCAACATATCTCTATATTGTTATCTTTATATTCTTGCAAGTTGTCCTCAGCTTCAAGGAAAGAGGCGACAGCGCGCAGCCCATTTTCATAGAGAGAAGGGATTTCGTCAATTGGAGGTTTAGGCATGCCGCCGACAGAATTCTCTTCAAGCCACCAAATTTTTTCAAAGTGAGACATAGTATGAGTCCTTGGTCAATTTTTGAGCTTAAGATGTGGCAGAGAGAAATTATGTCAACGCCAGTTTTATTAAATAAAAACAGCAAAGAGTCTGGCAGCGTAATAAATGACTCTTTGTACAGGGTTAAAGTTTAATTTTTACGGGCTAGTTGATGCTCAAGTTTTTTAACCGCTTTGTACGTATTTCCTGCTTTCGCTTTAGCTTAGAGGTGAACTTTGTTTCCATGAAGAATTATTTCAGCCATGTGGTCTTTATTCTCGCTTCTCATAATGACTACAGATCGCATGAGGTTTTTGTGGCGATCAGGATGGTGGAGATTTTCAAGAACCGCGGCTTTCATTGTCTTAGCATTCATCATAACTTGCATTTTGTACCTCTATTTGTTTTTAGTTTCCTGCCATTTATACAGCATTAGGTGAACCATTGTTTTGTCAGAGGTAATAAGTTTATTGTTTACAGTTCTTTGTAAATAGTGGGGGCAGAGGATTATACAGGAGGGGTCTATTTTCGGATGCCTCTGAGAAGAGTGAGCAATTCATAATGGATAGTTTTTAATTTTGAAAAGATCGGTTAAGCTTATATCTATAAAAATTTCTACAGAGTTAAGGAAGTATTTTGCGGGATTATTTTTTTGAAGGTCAAGAGACAGCGAGTGTCGATAGCTTCCATTTCTATATAAATGAAAAGTTTAAGTCTTTGTTAGCAAAGAATCAGCTTCATAAGCTTGAAGACTTTATGTCTCTACCAAGAGATAATTCATTTCGCGATGTTCCCAATAGGCTTACCATCGGACTTGATTTAAGTGATGGAGAATCAACTCGCAGAGTTTACTTAAAGCGTCATTGGAAAGATGCAAAAAGTAATAATAATGGACCTCACCTTGAAGCAAAATCCGAA
This sequence comes from Lentisphaerales bacterium, assembly GCA_022446985.1. GTDB lineage: Bacteria > Verrucomicrobiota > Lentisphaeria > Lentisphaerales > Lentisphaeraceae > JAKVBD01. The sequence continues at coordinate 43,131 of JAKVBD010000027.1, read as the reverse complement.
GCTGATAATATCAGCCTTTTGCATGATAGAGGAATTCCAGTACCAGAGCTTGTTGCTTCAGGTTGGGGCTACATTAATAATCGCCCCGTAGGATTTGTAGTTATGCATGAAGTCCCAGGTATACAGGGTGATCACTTTATAGGAGCTCAGCTGACTAAGCCAGAATGGCCGACCATACGTCAAGGTCTTATTCATGACTTGGCTGCTTTATCTTCAAAATTTCACAATATGGGCTTTAATCATCGAGACCTTTATTTGTGCCACTTTTTTGTTGATTTAGAAGAAACTTCTGTTGTGTTAAATATGATTGACTTACAGCGCGTTCAGCATAGGAAGCTTTTTAGACATCGTTGGATTGTCAAAGACTTATCTCAGTTGTGTTATTCTTCAATGAAGTTGGTGAGTAATACTAATCGGCTGAAGTTCTTTTTGAAATATATGGACATGACAACTCTCGATAGTCAAAGTAAGCGCTTTGTTCGTCAAATTTTAAAGAAAACAGCCCGACTTATTCGCCGTGGAGAGCAGGGGAAAGATAAATGAAAATAGCATTTGTCTCTGAACATTTTAATCCTGCTTGTGGTGGCCAGGAAACTTATATGAATGACTTCACAGAGTTCCTTATAAAAGAAGGGCACGAAGTTCACTTTTATACCCAAGATGCTCATCAAGATAAAGAGAATCTATATTTCCATCAAGTTAAGATATCCGGCTTTTTCAGCAATCTGCGTTTTTTGCAGTGGGTGGTTTTCGCAAAAGAAGCAAAGCGCCTGGCAGATTTGGAAGGTGTGGATATTATCATGGGTACTGGAAAGTGCCTTGGTGTCAATGTCTTTCAGCCACATGGAGGAACAGTTCGAGCCAGTCATAGACAAAATGCCATTCTGGTTCGAAATGGACTTCATACTTTCTTAAAAAAGGTGTCCAATTTTTTTAGTCCTAAGCATATAGTTGCTAAGTATATTGAGTCGAAGCAGTACGCGAATAAGGATTGCCAGTTTGTGGCTATTAGTGAGATGGTTAAAGGGCATATGAAAGAGTTTTATAATCTTTCAGATGATCAAATTACACTTGTTTATAATGGTATAGATACTTCGAGATTCAGCCCGGTCAGTGAAGAAGAGAAGCTGGAGGCTCGTAAAAAGCTTGGTTTATCTGCTAGCGATACAATCTTTTCAACTGTTGCTCACAACTTCAAATTAAAAGGTGTTCGTGAAGTGATTGAAGCCTTAGCTGAACTTAAGAAGAAGAGAGGTGATTTTAAGTTCGTCGTTGCAGGCAATGGCAAACAGAAAAAATTTAAAAAATTAGCGGAAGATTTGGGAGTTTCTGAGCAAGTGGTTTTTCTGGGAAGTGTTAAACAACCTGAATTGGTTTATCAGTCCTCAGATGCCTATCTACAAGCTACTTGGTACGATCCATGTTCCCTCGTTGTTCTCGAGTCATTGGCTGCCGGTTTGCCAACGGTCACGACAAAATTTAATGGTGCCGGAGAATTTATTGAGTCTGGCAAAGATGGCTATGTGATTTCCCGCCCCGATGCCAGTGAAGAACTCTCTGAGGTTTTGCTGAAATTGTTCGATAGGTCTCACCGTGAGGGACTTAGCAAAGCTGGTCGCGAAAAGATAAAAGACCAGACTTTGGAAAAGAATTTCCGTCAAATGCTGGCAGTCTTTGAAAACGCTGTAAAATAGTCTAGCACTAACTTTTCAATTTACCTAAAATTTTCTTGCTTTGGATTTCTGGCTGACTTATTATGTAGTAAGGAGATATTTAGGAGATACTAGTGGAAAGACCCTGGGAAAAATTTTACGACGATCATTTGGCGGCTGGATTTGAATACCCTCAAGTTACGGTTGCAGATATTCTTTCTCAAGGGGCTCACAAGTATCCAGATAAAAATGCCCTTCACTTTTTTGACTACCACTTAACCTATTCAGAGTTACAGAGAAAGGTTGAGCAAATGGCTCATGGTTTAAAAAGTATTGGAGTCAATAAGGGGGACCGTATTGGAATAATGCTTCCTAACTGTCCGCAGTACCTTATTTCATATTTTGGCGTCCTTTCAATTGGGGCCGTTGTTGTTCAGATCTCGCCGTTCTATACCCATGATGAAATGGAAAAGATAATCAAAGATGCAAGTGCCAAAACAATTGTTTGTCTTGATTTGATTTCCGGTCGTGTTAAAGATTTTAAAGAAGATAATTCTGTAGAAAATGTTGTACTGGTTTCGCTTAAGAAAACTTTGCCCCTACTAAAAGGTGTTTTGTATCGCTTGAAGCTTTGGGGAACTTTCGATGCTATGCATGAAGATTACATGGAGCACATAGTAGATTTTGATTGCCTTCTTGAAGATGAAGGGGATGTGCCGGGGAAGGTAGAAGTAGATATTGACCTTGATGACTTAGCTGTTTTGCAATATACCGGCGGCACAACTGGTACTCCTAAAGGAGCGATGTTGAGTCATCGCAATTTAACGAGTAATACCTGGATGCTGAAGACATGGTCAAATGTTCCAGACTGTGAAGAGAAAGTTTTGGCAGTATTGCCGCTATTTCATGCTTATGGAATGACGGTCAGTATGAACTATTGTATAGCCTGCGTTGGTGAAATAATTCTTTTGCCACGTTTTAATCAGGCTATGGTGGCAGATGCTATGAAGAAATTTAAGCCAACTTTTTTTCCTGCGATTCCTACAATTTATCAAGCGATGGCGAAGTACCTTAGTACTCAAAAGATTAAGATTAATTGTCTGCGTCACTGTATAAGTGGAGCTGCACCGCTACCAGCAGAGACTAAAAGGTTTTTTGAGGAAGTAACGGGCGCCATTTTGGTGGAGGGTTATGGGCTATCCGAAGCTTCCCCAGTAACACATTGTAATCCCTTGGGTGGTGTCTGTAAGTCATCTTGCATAGGTGTACCTTTGCCGGGCACAGATGCGAAAATTTGTGATCTTGAAAGTCACGATGATTTACGACAAGGAGAAGAAGGAGAGCTTGTTCTTCGAGGTCCGCAAATTATGCAAGGTTATTATAATAATCAGTCTGAAAATGAACGTGCTATTCACGATGGTTGGTTGTTTACCGGTGATATAGCATATATGGATGAACAAGGTTATTTCCATATTGTTGGTCGTAGCAAAAATATGATTAAGAGCTCTGGGCTGAATGTTTATCCTATAGAAGTAGAGGAAGTTATCCGCGATCTTGATTATATTGAAGATGTTGCTGTCATTGGTGTGCCAGATGAAAAGAAAGGTGAGCGCGTTAAAGCTTTTCTTGTTTATAAAAATGGCGATGCACTGGATGAAAAAGCTCTTGATAAACACTGCCGCGAGCACCTCGCCGGCTACAAGTGTCCATCTTACTTTGAAAAGATTGAAGAAATTCCTAAGACAATGATCGGTAAAACTCTTTACCGTAAGCTTCGCGAGCGTGATCACATACCAGCTGACTTTATTCGTATGGATAAGGTCTAAAGGTCACAGGATAGAGGTTTCGGGATTCAGGGATGTGTCTATAGTCCGTTCATAGGTTGTGACCTGTGACCTGTGACCTATGACCTGTGAGCTGTGAGCTGTGACCTGAACTCGTTTGTAAATCCTCAAAGCAGCGTCATAGTACGCCCGTTAAAAATTTTAAACTATTTAAATGGTGATTTTCGATGGACGTATCAGATCTGCGTAAAGGCGTTAAGGTAAAAATCGATGGTGCTCCGCACGTTGTAACGCATTTTGACTTCATGAAGCCTGGTAAAGGTCAGGCAGTTTACCGCTGTAAACTTAAAAATATGTTGACTGGTAATCAGTTCGATAAGAGCTGGCGTTCTGGTGATAAAATGGAAAAAGCTGACCTTCGTAGTGGTGCTCTTATTTATTCTTACCAGGAAGATGATCAGTACGTTTTCATGGACCCTGAAACTTACGATCAGACTTACATCAGCGAGAAAGTTCTAGGTGACCAGAAGTACTTCCTTCTTGACGATGCAGAGTGTGAAGTTCTTTACTTTGAAGATAAGCCGATCGAAGTTTCTCTACCAAACTTTGTAGTTAAAGAAATTACTTACACTGAGCCTGGTGCTCGTGGTGACACTGCTACTAACGTAACAAAACCGGCACAGATTGATACTGGTTTTGAAGTTCAGGTTCCAATCTTCATCAACGAAGGTGATTTGATTAAGATCGATACACGAACTGGAGAATATGCTGAGCGTGTTAAGCAGTAATCTTCTTCGATCTAAGAAAAAGAATTTAGAGGTACGCAGTCGCCTTTTGCAGGTGACTCGTACCTTTTTTTATGAACTCGGCTTTTTAGAAGTTGAGACACCGATTATAGTTGCCCGTCCTGCTCTTGAAGATTACATCGACGCTATACCTGCAGGCGAGAATTGGCTGCGTACTTCACCGGAACTGCACATGAAAAGAATGCTGGTAGCAGGCTATGAAAAGATCTTTCAGATAGGTTCCTGTTTTAGAGCAGGGGAGTATGGATCGAGGCATAGACCCGAATTTACAATGCTGGAATGGTATGAGTCCGGGCAAGATTATTTAGGTATTCTTGAGCAGACAAAAGCACTTGTTCGCAAAATTTCTTGTGAGTTGGGTTTGCGAAAACAGTATTTTACTGCAGAGTGGGAAGTCTTAACAATTGAAGAAGCTTTTAAAAAGTATGCTTCAGAGACAGTAGAGTTATCTATTCAGAAGGGAAATTTTGAAGAGATTCTTTGCTTAGAGGTCGAACCTCACCTTGGTAAAGAAAGGCCGACGGTACTTACAGATTACCCGTCCAGTATGGCTGCTTTATCGAAAAAGAAAATTTCCGACCCATCTGTTGCTGAGCGTTGGGAGCTGTATGTGGACGGCTTGGAATTGGCCAATGCTTACAGTGAGCTGACAGACACGGAAGAGCAACTAAACAGATTTAATCAGACTGCTGAATTAAGAGAGCAGGATGGCAGAGATGTCTACGAAATCGATGAAGATTTCATAGACGCCCTGCGTGAAGGTATGCCTGAGAGCGGTGGGATAGCCGTTGGAATAGACCGTATGTGTATGGCAATGCTTCAAACGAAAGAGATTTCTGACGTGGTTTTTGAATAAGAAATCATTAAGAAAGTTAAGAGTGAATGAAAAAATCAGCTGTTTGAGCTGAGTTAAGCTTACTTGTTATTTGTGAGCGTCATAAGTGATTTTCATTTTCTCATAATTGTGTATATTACAGGCTCAATGCCCGTTTTATAAAAAATTTTGGCAATCTGCTATAGGTTGTCGGATAAACAAAACATAGCTGTAAAGGAATATATAATGGCAATTAAAGTAGGTATTAACGGATTCGGCCGTATCGGTCGTAACGTATTCCGCGCTGCAAGCACTAGAGACGATATCGAAATCGTAAGTATCAATGACCTTCTTGACGTGGACTACCTAGCATACATGCTTAAGTATGACTCAGTACACGGCCGTTTCGACGGTGAAGTTTCTGTTGCTGATGGTAAACTTATTGTTAACGGTAAAGAAATCCGTATCACTGCTGAAAGAGATCCAGCAAACATCGCTTGGGACGCAGTAGAAGCTGAAGTAGTTGTTGAATCAACTGGTTTCTTCCTAACTGACGAAACAGCTCGTAAGCATATCGAAGCTGGCGCAAAGAAAGTAGTTCTTTCTGCTCCTTCAAAAGATGCTACTCCTATGTTCGTTGTTGGTGTTAACTCTGATACATATGCTGGTCAAGACATCGTTTCAAACGCTTCTTGTACTACTAACTGTCTTTCTCCAATCGCTAAAGTCCTTAACGACAAGTTCGGCATCAAGCGTGGTCTTATGACTACTGTTCACGCTGCAACTGCTACTCAGAAGACTGTTGACGGTCCTTCTATGAAAGACTGGCGCGGTGGTCGTGGTATTCTTGAGAATATCATTCCTTCTTCAACTGGTGCTGCTAAAGCTGTAGGTAAAGTAATTCCTGAGCTTAACGGTAAACTTACTGGTATGGCTTTCCGCGTTCCTACTTCTGACGTTTCTTGTGTTGACCTAACGGTTGAACTTGAGAACGGTGCTTCTTACGAAGACCTCTGTGCTGAAATGAAAAGAGCTTCAGAAAATGAATTAGCTGGCGTTCTTGGTTACACTGAAGATCTAGTAGTTGCTACAGATTTCCGTGGTTGTGCTGAAACTTCTGTTTTTGACGCAAACGCTGGTATCCAACTTGACGATACATTCGTTAAAGTTATCTCTTGGTATGACAATGAGTGGGGCTACTCAAGTAAGGTTCTTGACCTCATCGCTGTTATTACTAAGTAACTTATTTAGAATACGTTTCTAAATTTTTTAGCCGCAGTTTTTGGACTGCGGCTTTTGTGTTTTTAAGAGGCCCAAACGGGGTGGAATCAAAAAGCTGTTAAATTTTTAACAATGTACTTGAAACATATATTATCGGGAATATTTTTGGCCCAGTTATATGAAAGATGATAGCAATAAAAAGAAAAATGATCCAAGGCAATTTGCCGCAAGCTCAGCAGTTTGTTTCGCACTTTGCGCCTATGTAGGATATAAGCTGGATCTGGAGTATCAATCAGAGCCGAAAGGTATTCTGGGGGGACTTGCTCTAGCAGTAACTTGGACATTTTATGAAGTTTGGAAATTAGTACGGACGTCAGGAGAGGATTAGCCCGTGAAATTGAAACACAAGATGATGAGATTTACAGCCACTGCAGCCTTAGCAGCTCTCATTAATGCTTGCTTTACCCTTGCAGTTACAGAAGGGTTTCCAAGAACAGAATTCATCGCCGCTCAGATTTTAATTCTTATTAACGCTTTATCAGTAGCTCTTATTAATTGGTTCTCTTTGAGATGTCAGGAGCTTCCAATGATTGGTCTTCTTCTCAAAGGAGCAAAGACGATAGCAGTTTTAGTTATGGCAATGGTCCTCAGTGTTCTACAGTGGCCAGCCTACAAAGAAGTTTTTATCCCATGTTTCATTATCGGTTTTATAATCGTAATGATCGCGGATGTTTTAGTGTTACACTCAATTTTTAAAGATGAAGAGATCGAATGCAAACAGTAATCGCAGCAGCAGGTACTTACACAAGTACAGATAAGCCGGGTAAACTCAATGAGTACATCATGAGTCACGTTTCTCCTGGTAACAGTTTTTTTGGAATTAACTCTGGTAATGATACCATTTTCCATACGAATCAAACAGTCGCGATGCTCGTAGTTTCTGTGATTCTTTTAATCCTTTTCGGTGCTCTTTACAAGAAAAATCAGAAAGTACCTACGGGTCTTACCAACTTCTTGGAAACATTTGTTATGTTCGTTCGTAACGAAATCGTTATCGCTAACATGGGACAGGAAGACGGCCGTAAATGGGCTCCACTCTTCTGTACTTTCTTCTTTTTTGTTCTTGGCTGTAACCTTCTGGGTCTTGTTCCTGGAGCAACTACTGCAACTGGTAATATCAATGTAACTGCAGCTCTGGCTTGTGTTACTTTCTTCGCTATGACAGTCGGTGCCATTGTTACTAAAGGTCCCGGAGCTTGGTTCAGTGCTTTTGTCCCACACGGTGTTCCAATTCCAGTTCTACTTTTGATCACTCCACTTGAGCTTCTTGGTCTTGTGGTTAAAACGATCGCTCTAATGATTCGTCTATTCGCCAACATGATGGCAGGTCACATCGTCCTATTTGCGATGATCGGTCTGGTTTACGTTATCGGTAACGTAGCAATTATGGCTTCGCCAATCAGCTTAGCGGTTTACGGCCTTGAGCTTTTCGTAGCCTTCTTGCAAGCATACATTTTCACTTATCTATCAGCAATGTTTCTGGGTTCTGTACTTCACCCTGATCACTAAGATAGGTTATTAAACAATCTCATACGATATAAATAAAAAAAACAAAACAAACTAAACATAATAATTGGAGAAAAACAATGGATCCAGTAATCGCACAAGCAGCAACAGCAGCAGTTGAAACTTCATCTCTAGCCTTCTCAGCTATCGGCGCAGGTATCGTAACTATCGGTGCAGGTCTTGGTATCGGTAAACTAGCTGCTGCAGCTATGGAAGGTATGGCTCGTCAGCCAGAAGTTGCTGGTAAAATCCAGGGCGCTATGCTTATCGCTGCTGCACTTATCGAGGGTGTTGCTCTATTCGGTGCTGTTGTTTGTTTCATGTCTATCGGTAAATAATTTTTATTCGCAGAATCTGACTAAAAATTATTTAACCAAGGAAAGGAAATGAACGAATTTCTAATCATTGCGGCTGCCGGTGGTTCAGGACCAATGGACCCCGATAAGCCAATGTTCTACTGGACCTTGGGTATCTTTCTAGTATTGCTCGCAGTACTTTACAAAGTCGCCTGGAAACCAATTCTTAGCGGTCTTGATGAGAGAGAGGATACAATCCGCAAATCTCTTGAAGACGCTGAAGCTGCAACAACAAAGCTTGCAGAAATCCAGGAAGAGAGCAAGAAGGCAGTTGCTGATGCAGAAAGCGAAGCTAAAGCTATCATTACTGAAGCTCGCGACACTGCAAAAGCACTAGCTAAAGATATCGAAGAGAAAGCGAAGACAGAAGCTCAGGCAGTAAGAGACGGTGCTCTTAAAGACATCGAATCTGCTAAGACTGAAGCTATGCAGTCTCTGCGCGTAGAAAGCACAGAACTTGCAATTTCGCTTGCCGGTAAATTACTCGGTGAAAATCTCGACAACGAGAAAAACCGCAGTTTAACTGAACAACTGATCAATAAGATTTAATATGATAATCTCAAAAGCAGCAACGCGCTACGCTAAAGCATTCTTTGATATAGCGCAAGAAAAATCAGCCCTTGAAGCCGTCAATAACGACTTTGAGGCCATTGGTGCTGCCATTGAGAAATCGGGAGAGTTTTCAGATCTCCTAAAGGCACCGCTGATTTCGTCAGAAAAACGTGTCGCTGCTCTGAAGGCTTTATTCGAAAAGAAAGCAGATAAGACTACATTTGAGTTTTTGATGTTCCTTGAGAAGAAAGGCCGTCTTGATATCCTTGCGGATGTCATATATGAGTTTGCCAAGTTAAATGACCGTTTAAACAACGTCGAAAGAATCAGTATTACTTCTGCATTTCCTATGGCCGACGCGCAAGTCTCAGCCATAAAAGAACGACTACAGCAGAAGCTCTCTAAGAGCATCGTTGCAGAAGTAAAGGTTGAGCCTGGTCTCATTGGCGGATTTAAAGTTAAAGTCGGTGATCAGGTTTATGACCTGTCAGTCGTAACTCAGCTTGAGAAGATCAAGCAGAGTGTTGTGAAAGCGTAAAAGGATTTTATACAAAAATGGCAACTGATATTAAGCCTGAAGAAGTTTCAGACATACTTAAAAAACAGTTCGCAGATTTCGAAGTTTCAAGTGAAAACTACGAAGTCGGAACTGTTTTAAGTGTCGGTGACGGTGTCGCACGTATCTACGGTCTGGCCAATGTTATGGCTGGTGAACTTGTAGAATTTGCAAATGGCATCCGTGGTCTGGCACTTAACCTTGAAGAAGACAACGTCGGTGTTGCAATCATGGGTGAAGATAAAGACATCCGTGAAGGTGAAGAAGTTAAACGTACAGGTACTATCGCCTCTGTTCCAGTTGGTGATGCTCTGCTTGGCCGTGTTGTTGATGGACTGGGTAACCCAATTGACGGTAAAGGTCCAATTAATAGTGAATTTACTCGTCCAATCGAATTTAAAGCTCCTGGTATCATGGAGCGTAAATCAGTACATGAACCACTACAGACAGGTATTAAAGTAATTGACGCTTTGGTTCCAGTTGGTAGAGGTCAGCGTGAACTTGTAATTGGTGACCGTAAAACTGGTAAAACTACTCTTACGATTGATACAATTATCAATCAGAAAGGTAAAGACGTTAAGTGTTTCTACGTAGCTATCGGTCAGAAGCGTTCTACAGTGGTTCAAGTTTATGAAACACTCAAAGCTGCTGGCGCTATGGAGTACACAACTATCATCGCTGCGACTGCTTCAGATCCTGCTCCAATGCAGTACCTGGCTCCTTATACCGGTACAGCTATGGCTGAGTACTACTGTTACAAAGGTTCACCAACTTTCGGTGGAACTGCTGGCGAAAAAGGTGGTCACTCACTTATCGTTTATGATGATTTGACAAAACAGTCTCAGGCTTACCGTCAGCTATCATTGCTTCTTCGTCGTCCTCCGGGTCGTGAAGCTTTCCCTGGTGACGTTTTCTATATTCACTCACGTCTACTTGAACGTTCTGTGAAGCTTTCAGATGCCGAAGGTGCTGGTTCTATCTCAGCTCTACCAATCATCGAAACTCAGGCAAATGACGTTTCTGCTTATATTCCTACTAACGTTATTTCAATTACTGATGGTCAGATCTTCTTGGAATCAGACCTTTTCAATGCAGGTCAGCGTCCAGCGATTAATGCCGGTCTTTCTGTATCTCGTGTTGGTGGTTCAGCTCAAACTAAAGCTATGAAGAAAACTGCAGGTACACTTCGTCTTGACCTGGCTCAGTTCCGTGAGTTGGCAGCTTTCTCACAGTTTGCTTCTGATCTTGACCCTGCGACTCGTGCGCAGCTGGAAAAAGGTAAGCGCCTTATGGAAGTTTGTAAGCAGGGTATTGGTGAACCACTTTCAGTATGTGAGCAGGTTACAATGATTTTTGCTGGTACAAATGACTACTTGAAAGATGTTCCTGTAGATAAAGTTGTTGAGTATAACACAGCTCTTATTGAGTCGCTTAACACTTCTCACAAAGCATTTGCTGATAAGTTTGCTGCAGAAGTTGCAGAAGATAACTTCAGTAATGAATTGAAAAGTGAGATGGAGAGCATCGTTAAAGCTCATTCTGAAAGCTTTGTTAACGCTTTATAATATACGGTTTAAAACATGCCTAGTCTGAAAGAATACAATGTAAAAATTGCCAGCCTGAAAAATACGGCCAAGGTAACAAAGACCATGAACATGGTCTCCTCTGCCAAGTTCCGTAAAGCTCAGGATGCGCAAAATAATTCCAGACTGTATGCTAATCAGCTTAAAGGTGTAATTGGTCGTTTAGCCGGAGCCATCGGTTCTGAACCACCTCCTCTAATGGAAGTGCGTGAAGAAAGCTCAAAAGCTCTTGTCGTTGTATTTGCATCAGACAAGGGTCTTTGTGGCGGCTTCAATAATAACCTTATCAAGTATGTCAAAGGTTGGCTGTCTGAAGAAGGCAAGTCATACAAAAATATTGACTTTATCACTACCAGTAAACGCGCTACTAACGGCATAAAGGAAGTAGGTAACATCATCAAGAAGATTGAAGATGTTGCAGCGACTCCAAACTTTGCCATCGCTAAAGAAATTGGCGAATTAGCTCAGGAAAAGTTTATTGCTGGTGATTACGATGAGGTTTTCCTGATTTATAACGTCTTCGAGTCTGCTCTTTCACAGAAGCCGACTATTGAAAAGGTTTTACCTTTAACTGCTCAAGAAGCCGAAGAAAGTAATGGTCAGGAAATCGATTACATCTACGAGCCAAGCCGTACAGATTTATTAAGCTACTTGTTGCCAAAAACTGTTAACTTCTCATTTTTCAGTGCCTTCCTTGAGAGTGCTGCTGGTGAGCATGCTGCTCGTATGGCGGCAATGGACAGTGCAACAACAAATGCTAAGAAACTCATTGACGAAAATACTACTTTGCGCAACCGTGCCCGTCAGGCTCAGATTACTACAGAGCTAACGGAAATTGTCGCCGGTGCAGAAAGTCTAAAATAGAAATCAGGAAGACAAAATGTCAGAATTAAAAGGAAAAGTCCTACAGGTACTCGGTGCCGTTGTTGACGTTGAATTCCCTGACGGTCAAGTACCGGCTATCTTCAACGCACTTAGAGTGACAAATCCAGGTATCAATGACAAGGAAGGTAACCTTGTTCTTGAAGTATCTCAGCACCTTGGTGAAGGTCGCGTTAAAACAATTGCTATGGACTCCACAGAGGGTCTATCTCGTGGTTCAGTTGTAACTGATACAGGTAAAGGTCTTACTGTACCTGTTGGTGAAAAGACTCTTGGTCGTGCAATGAACCTACTTGGTGAGCCTATTGATAATAAGCCAGCTGTTGAAACTAGCGAAAACTGGGAAATTCACCGTGAAGCTCCTTCTTTCGATAAGCAGGACACTGGTAACGAAGTTCTTGTAACTGGTATCAAAGTTGTTGACCTACTTGCTCCATACCGTAAGGGTGGTAAAATTGGTCTATTCGGCGGTGCTGGTGTAGGTAAGACTGTTCTTATTCAGGAACTTATCAATAACATCGCTCAGGAATTCGGTGGTCGTTCTGTTTTCGCCGGTGTTGGTGAAAGAACTCGTGAAGGTACTGACCTTTATGAAGAAATGGATGAAGCTGGCGTTCTTGAGAAAACAGTTCTTGTTTACGGTCAGATGAATGAGCCTCCAGGAGCACGTGCTCGTGTAGCTCTTTCTGCACTGACAATGGCTGAGTACTTCCGTGATGTTGATAAGCTTGACGTTCTACTTTTCGTCGACAACATCTTCCGTTTTACTCAGGCGGGTGCTGAAGTATCAGCCCTTCTAGGTCGTATTCCTTCTGCGGTAGGTTACCAGCCAACTCTAGGTGTAGAGATGGGTAACCTTCAGGAAAGAATTACTTCAACTGTTGACGGTTCAATTACTTCTGTACAGGCAGTATACGTTCCTGCGGATGACTATACTGACCCGGCTCCGGCAACTACGTTTGCCCACTTGGATGCGACAACTGAAGTTTCACGTCCTTTATCTCAGCTTGGTATCTACCCAGCGGTAGACCCACTGACTTCCAGCTCGACTATTCTTGCTCCGGAAATCGTTGGTCAAGAGCACTATGACGTTGCTTCACAGGTTAAAGAGATCCTTCAGCGTTATAAAGAGCTTCAGGACATCATCGCTATTCTTGGTATGGACGAACTTTCTGAAGAGGACCGTTTGACTGTTGAACGTGCTCGTAAGATTCAGAAGTTCCTATCTCAGCCATTCCACGTAGCGGAGCAGTTTACAGGTCTATCTGGTAAGTATGTTTCTCTAGAAGATACAATTCGTTCTTTCAAGGAAGTTCTTGAAGGTAAGCACGATGATCTTCCAGAACAGGCATTTTACCTGGTTGGTGGTATCGAAGAAGCAAAAGCTAAGGCAGAGAAAATTCTAGCTGAGGCGTAAAAATGGCTTTTAAACTAAATATCATCACACCTGAGAAAAAAGTCTTTGAGGGAACTGTAGAATCAGTTCAGTGCCCAGGCCTTGATGGTCTCTTTGGCATTCTCTCAAGCCACGCACCAATGGTTTCGGCTCTTGGTGACGGCGCTCTTACCTACGTGATCGAAGGTAAAGAAGAAGAGATCAAGATTTCAGGTGGATTCCTGGAAGTCAGCAATGACGTTTGTTCAATAATGGCAGACAGCGCTGAGTAACAGGATAGACTAAAGATCATAAAAAAGCCCGCCAATTTGGCGGGCTTTTTTTGTTCTAAGGGATAGGGATGAGGACGCTTCGCTTTTAGGGACGAGGACTCCAGGAGCGCCGCTCTCCGATGCGGCAATAATTTGAGTTACTGTTATTTTACTCTGCTGCCGAGCTTACACCTCAGGGCATCTTCTCTGGCTGCGCCATTCACCTTAAGTTCAGCAATCCAAATGCTTTTTACCAGCGAGCCGCCGGCGAACCTAGGAAGGTTTCTAGTATCTTCACAGCTCTTTGCGGATATGATGACTTTGCCGAGCAGGAGTTCCCTAATCTGGATGTAATCCTTTACTAAACGAAAATAAAAAAAGCGCTTCTTTTCAGAAACGCTTTTTTTGTGCATGAATTATAAGGGAGAGTGTTTTTAGTTCACCGAGTCAGCGGTGATTTTAAAAGTGTCAAAAGAGTGTTTTTTAAGTTCATTCCCAGAGCCTGTGTACCAGGTGACTTCCAATTCATTTGAGTCAGAGACTTCATAGATGGCAGAGAGAATACCTTTTTTCTTAAATTCTTTATAAGCAAGAGGAATACCGCCTTCAGTAGTCAGCATGATTACTAGAGAAATCGTATTATTTCGAGCAGAACCGGCAACGATTATGCCTCGATTCTGGTCGCCAATCTGTAGTTTCTTTTCAAACATGATTTTCTCAACACGCATGAGTTTTTCCTGCAGGTCTAAATTCACTCTTTGGAGCTTACGCAAATTGAAGTAAAGCGAGTCTACTTTTTCGGGATGACTGCCAGTAGCAGAAATAAGTTGATCTTCATTAATAGTGATCGCTTGAACATCGCCACTTGTTGTCTTACACGACGCTAGTGTAAATAAAAGTGCTATTATTAGTGAAGTCCGCATAGGAATTGCTCTTGCTACTTAGTTTATATGAAATCATTCGCATTAAGTGAGCCATTCTGGATAGTTTTATAATGGATAGTCATCTTTGTCTTAATTATCCAAAAGCGGATGATTTTTTTATTGAAGAAGATTTATTAAGCTTACAAGTGTTATGTGGCAATGAATTTGCTTTAGTTGTTTGATTAGCTTTTAAAGGATTTTGTATGTCGCGAATTTCAGTTTTTTTTCTATTGTGTTTTTCTGTGTATGGTATCGATAGCGAGGATAAGGCTCGTTTGAGAAAGGTACTTAAGCCGTTCTTTACAACGGTCAAAGAAAACCCGGATTACCTTAAGAAGAATGCAGCCAAAGTAGAACTGGGTAAAGCCCTTTTCTTTGATACTCGTCTTTCCAAGAACTCAGATATATCGTGCAATAGCTGCCATGACTTACAGCAGTATGGAACAAATGGCGTGCATTATAAAAAGATGCTCGAAGACGGAACGGCTTTCAGAGATGTTCCTTCCATTTATAATTTAAACTCTATGGAATTGTTTAACTGGGATGGAAGTCAAAAAGATCTCTACGCTCAAGTGAAGCAGTCATTGACTCACGAGTCTGAAATGGCAATGGACGAAATTACTCTTATAGACCGTCTTAAAAAGGTAGAAGGTTATAAGTCTCTTTTTGAAAAGGCTTATCCAGATAAGGCAGGAGTTAGCTATGAAAATGTTGTCGATTCTTTGGTTGTTTTTTTAAATGGACTGGTGACGCCTTCTCCTGTCGATCGCTTTATCGATGGAGATGACTCTCAGCTAACAGATGAACAGATTGTCGGTGGTCAGTTGTTTGATTCGAAGAATTGTTACACTTGCCATACTGGTTCAAACTTTGGTGGTCAGATGATGCAAAAGATGGGGGCGATAGAGCCTTGGCCGAACCGAAAAGATCAAGGTTACTTTCACGTCACTAAGAATCCGGCACACAAGATGATTTTCCGGGTTTCACCCCTTCGAAATATTGAAAAAACTCCTCCTTATTTTCATGATGGTACCTCAACGCGTATATGGGATACCATTAAAAAGATGGGCCGTTATGAAATGGGGATTTATATCAGTATTTCAGATATCTTGAAGATGCAGTCTTTCTTGAAGTCCTTCTCTGGAGAACTTGATCAAGAATATATAAAGGAACCAAGTATTCCTGAGTAAGCCTTCTGGCCTCGCCGGTTAAAGGCGTTTATTTCCGGTATCGGAGTGCCGGGATCCCAGAGAGGTTTATCTTCTCTTAAACTTCTTTTGATTCTTTTTCTTAGGTTTTGCACCCTGGCGCTGTTTAGCACCGCGTTTATCACCTTCAGAAAATTTTCTCTCAGTTGAAGAAGACTTTTTACTACCCATGACTGAAACAGATTTCTTTTTCTTCATGGAGAGGTTGTCTCCGCGATCATAGTCACCGATTTTTACAACCGGGATTTCGCGTTTCAAGAATCTTTCGATGTCTTTGAGGTGACGACGCTCGTCAGCAGAAATAAGAGTAATTGCTTTGCCTTTTTCCCCAGCACGACCGGTTCGACCAATGCGGTGAACGTAATCTTCAGGAACCCCAGGAAGTTCGAAGTTAATGACATACATGAGTGTGTCGATATCGATGCCGCGAGAAGCTATATCTGTAGCCACTAGAATGCGTATTTTGATATCCTTAAATTCTTTTAAGGCGCGTTTGCGGGCTGCCTGTGTTTTATCGCCATGTAGAGCAACTGCAGAAATCTTTTCTCCTTTGAGGTGATTGACCACTGTATCGGCCATCTCCTTAGTTTTCGTGAAAACCAAAACCTGATTTAGATCATTCTTTTGAATGATATGAGTCAAAAGGTCAAGCTTTCTAGCAGCAGCTACAGGGTGAACGACCTGTGTGACAGTTTCTACTGCTGCATTACTTCTAGCCACCTGAATTCTTGAAGGTTGGTGCAAAGTCGAAGCTGCCAGTTCTAGGACCTCAGGTGGAAAAGTCGCAGAAAATAAGAGACTTTGTTTTTTAGCAGGTAAATTTTTCTGAATGTGGCGAATGTCATGTTTGAAACCCATATCGAGCATCCGATCGGCTTCATCAAGAACGAGGAATTTGACATTTGATAAATCAACAGTTCCCTGGGCTGTATGGTCAAGAAGGCGACCTGGCGTGGCGATAATGACATCGACACCTTTAGCCAGCTTTTTGATCTGTGTTCCCATACTGGCTCCACCAAAAACAGCCGTAGAGTTGAACTCAAGGTTTTGGCTATATATTTCAAAGTTTTCGGCGATTTGAATCGCTAGTTCACGAGTCGGTGTGAGGATCAGAGCTTGCGGTACTTTTTCGCCTTCAACGTCCAGCTGCGAAAGTTTTTGTAGTATTGGGAGTAAGAAAGCAGCTGTTTTACCGGTTCCAGTTTGGGCGCTGACTTGTAAGTCGACTCCCTGAAGTATTGCTGGAATAGCCTGTTCCTGAACAGGAGTAGGCTTTTTGTAGCCTGCAGAATCCAGAGCATCGAGAATTTCCTCGCAGAGATTTAGTTCGTTAAATGACACCGCCATGCGGGACTCCTGTTTAGGTTAAATTGTAATTTTGGCCCTATATATAGGGCGCTGAAAGAATATTTCACTTAAAATGTAAAAAATAATACAAAAGACAATAGCTCATGGGTTATGGAAAATAAAATTTTAAAGAACCGAAATGCTGTTCGCGCAGTGATTATTAATAAAGATAAAATTCTGTTACTAAGAAAAGAGGATCATCGAGGTATTCGTTATGCACTTCCTGGTGGGGCTCAAGATATCGGCGAGTCTCTTGAGCAGGCTTTACAGCGTGAATGCTTTGAAGAGATTAATACTAATGTTGATGTTATAAATCTCATTTCTATAGTCGAAGCTCATAAGGCATCGAGTCGGGTTGAAGGAAAGCGTTGGCATCAAATAGATTTTTTATTTAATTGTTCTGTGCCGGAAGATTATATTCCCAAAAATGGTTTACGGCCTGATAATGGCCAGGTTGCAGTAGAGTGGCTCCCAGTTAATCAACTGACTATATTAACTTTATCTTTGAAGATTTTGCCTGATATTTTGAATAAAGCAGATTTTTCAGTTTCAAATGTTTATCATGGAATGAGATAAGCTTTAAGGCTAAAGTTATAAGCTTAAAGTTTTTTATTTTATTCAGATTTTTTTAACTGAAGTTGGTTTTAGAATGCCGAAAACAAGTGAGCACTGTAAAGAAAACTTTATGGAGTTTGTGCAGCTCTGTGAAGACGAAGTGAACCTTCGCATGGGTGAAGTTAGCTATAAGGTGTTTTCAAACTCCAGGCCTCTGCTGGATACTCTCAATTCTTACTTTTCGCACATATTGACCAGTTCTTCACCTGTTGCGTGTCTCATTTACATTATTGAGTATTCCGGATTCAGAGTTGATTTACCATTTTCAAAGCTCTCAGACGATAGTGATAAAGGGTCTTCTTTGAATGAAGTTTTCGACTTAGAAGATGGACGTATAGTTCATGATTGCGGGGCGGATATGTATTACTTACATAGCGATATCCATAATATTGCTATTGGCCCATGTGAAATGAACCCTACTCAAGTTATCGATTATATCCTGAGTCAGTATGAAGTTTATTTACAAAAGCATAATTGGCTTGCTCTCCCTGCATCTTGTGTTGAAATGGCCGGTATAGGCTTAGCTCTTATTTCAAAAGATTATGCTGGGCGTTCTGCTTTGGTATATAAACTTATGGATTTAGAGGAAGTTCGTTTTGTGACTGAGAGTAAGCTCTACCTAAAGCCTGAAGAAGGGATCATTGAAGGTTGTGGATTAGCAAAGCAACCAAGATGTGTAGCTTTTTCAGCTTTAAACACTGAGAAATTAGGTCATTTAATATCCGGCCCATTATTTTCTGAGTCGCAAGGATTGTCAGAATCAGAAATTTGGGCAATGAAAGAGACTTACGATGTTGATATAGAGATTGTTTATGGAATTGAGAAGATCGTTCACGATACTGCTATTCAGGTATTTCTGTTTCTCGATTGGAGTATAGATACTGACTCTCCATGCATGGTTGAGCAAGTGCAGTGGGAGGATATAAGTTTTCAAAATGAACAATTCTTATCTATAGAATCACTTTTTAAAAGTCTTCCAGAAGAGGGAGATGAGTGGGCCCCTGAAATTGCCTTTTTGAAGGTATCGGGAAAGCTGGACTTAGATTATGTCCGAAAATATTTAACTGAAACATACAGCTATAGTATCTAGTAATACTGAAATATGGCTTTAATCTCACCTAAAAAATTAAGAGAAAATGCCTGAACTTAAGTATATTGCCGGTTATCCAGACGAGCTTCTGGATAAGGTGAGGAGGATG
The DNA here is from genome assembly GCA_022446985.1 of Lentisphaerales bacterium. Lineage (GTDB taxonomy): Bacteria > Verrucomicrobiota > Lentisphaeria > Lentisphaerales > Lentisphaeraceae > JAKVBD01. Next base: position 24,420 of record JAKVBD010000027.1, on the reverse strand, counting down.
ATCGAACAAAAGAAACTGTCTCAGTACCTTCTCAAAAAATACCCAGTGAAACATGATATCACAACAGATAAAGCTCTCTACACTTATGTCATGGAGCTTAAGAATCGTTATCTTAAGAAAGCTTCAAACCTCAGTAAGGTGCTTTTCGATAATAAACTCACTCTCAAAAAACAGGCTTTGGGACTTCATTCTTTTGTGTCACGAGTTCAGGGGAATAAACTCAAGAGTAAAAACGAAATTTGTATTGCTGGGGTTTTAAAGTATGTGCCTTTGGAATTCTTAAGAGTTATAGTCATTCATGAACTGGCCCACTTAAAAGAAAAAGAACACAACAAGGCATTTTATAAACTGTGTCAGCATATGGAACCCAACTACTATCAATTAGAGTTTGATCTAAGACTTTACTTAACTCACAATGATTATTTTGAGCCGCTTTACAGTTAATCTTTGGTAAGTCTTGTATTTAACGAAAGAACGATGATTATTGAGCCAAAATATATAATGGAATATTATGAAATTACTTGTTCGAAACCTTGAGAGAGGGACAACTGAAGGCCAATTATTGGATTTGTTTAAAGAGTATGGAGCTGTTCAGTATTGTAAGCTTATTAAAGATGACGAGACTGGAGAATCGAAAGGTTTTGCGTTTGTAGAAATGCCAAAGCCCGGAGAAGCTAAAGCGGCCATGAAAAATTTAAATGATATAATTATTGACGGTTATAAGATTCGAGTCAAAAAAGCAGTCGCTAAGAGTGAGTAATCTTGAGAGGCGCCAATTAGAGTTCACGAACTCAACAGCTTAATGGACATTTAGCTCACAAGTACTCCCACCAGTTCTTAGATAGAGTTTAAGTTTACTGTCGTGTTTTAGGTATGCCGGCTTTGAAGACTTTGAAACGAGAACGCGGCAGGTATCTTTGTCATCGACTTGATGAGACATGATATTGACAAAATGGCAGAAGTTTGTGCCGAAATTGTTAGTGATTAATCCTATGATTGCCAGTTCGAATTCATCTTGATTTGGCTTTTAAAAGAGCCCTGGTCTTTTTCCAATCCAAGATGTTCAGGTCGTCGTCAATGCCTAGCAGCAAGGTTCCCCCCCCCTCGAAGTTCATAAAACCGGCAATAGTTTTTAGAATAGAAAGGTCCGGGGCCTTGTTGGCTTTTCCCTGATGATAAACCCAGCGAAAAGAAGATTTAAATTCAACGTTGGGGCCTTCTCCTTGGGCGATGACATTGTGAATATCTTTCGCCAACTCTTCGGACATTTGTTGTACCAGTCGCATGTTTTTGACTAGTTTTGCGTAAAAAGTGAAAAGAAGAGTGAAAGTATTGCGCCATATGTTCCGTAAAAGACAGTGAGGAAAAGGCGTTGACCGTAAAGCATTGCCTTCATTTCATTGAGGATAAACTGCTGTTGCAGTCGGTTGGTTTTCGTTCTTGCATATATGCTCAAAATAGTACAGGGCTTCATTTACCGGTAAGAGTAAAAATAAGCCACGATGATTGCTTTCACTGATGGTCTTATTCTTTTTTCCCAAACCTTCTAAGGAGTTCATTGTCGGAAAGGTGAATTAAAACGGGTTTGCCAGCAGGGCAGGAGTAGGGCATTTGCGCTTGTCCCAGCTGGTTGATAAGGTGTTTGATTTCCTCGGGAGCTAAGACTTTGTAATTTTTCTTCAGAGCACTGCGACAGAGAGTTTGAATGATGAAGTTTTCACTCATGCGTTTTAGCTCGCGTGGATTTTCCTTAAGCTGATCGATGAGGTCAAGCATTATGCCATTAATATTTTCATTTGGAAAAGAAGCCGGTACTGCAGAGACGACATAAGTACTGCCGCCAAAGTGGTCGATCTCAAAGCCGGTGTCCTGGATCTTATCTAAATATTTAGCAACAAGTCGGGCATCGGCAGGGGATAACTCTAAAGTTACAGGAAGGAGGAGAAACTGGCTTTCACTTTTTTTGTTGGCGACTTGGCTCTGTAATTTCTCGAAAAGGATTCTTTCTTTAGCGGCACCTATACTGATTAGCACTATGCCGCTTTTGTTGTGAGCAAGGATGTAACGTTTTTTATATTGGCCGATAATTTCCAGATCATCAAATGCACTATTGGTTTTAGCCGTTGCTTTAGACTTTGCTAGTGGGCTAGCTTTAGCTTCTGAATTTTCCTCTGTAGTCTCAAGGGTAGAAGAAGCTTCAGATTCTTCTTTGTGTTCAAGGTCAACAACAGGTGCCACTACTGGAGTCGGCAGTGTAAATGTCGGTTTTGTAACTCTGGTGATATCCGGTACAGGCATCGGAGGAGGAATGGAAGGTGGAGCTATAGTCCTGGCTTCAGTGTCTTCCGGTAAAGAATCTACGGTAACAGCTTCTCCGATTGTCGGATCCGGTAAAGTTGGAGGTTTGACATCGATATTTGATCCTGCTAAACCACGCAGGGCATTACTTACAGCTGCGGCAGTTATTTTTCCTATGAGATGATTTTCTTTGAAGCGAACTTCACGTTTTGCCGGGTGAACATTTATGTCCACTCGGGAAGGGTTGATGACATAGTAGAGTAAGCAGGGCGCATGCCGGCCTTTGATGATTAAACCTTCATAAGCTTCTTTGATACCATTGTAAATTGCCGGCGCCGCAACAGGACGACCATTTATAAAGACACGCTGCTCTTTACGGGTGTTACGTGACATTCCAGGTCTGGAAACTAGACCGGTGACCATTATGCCGGCTTCAGCATAGTTAACAGCCAACATTTCCTTCATGGAGTCACGCCCAAAGAGAAGTGCTGCCCGGGTACGAATATCATCAGCCGCCGGTACTGAAAAAATAAGTCTGCCATTAAAACGAAGTTCAACGTGAATATCCAGGCGAGACAATGCTAAAAGTAGAGCGATTTCGTGGATATGAGCTTCTTCAGTTGCATCTGAGCGCAAGAATTTCTTTCTGGCAGGAACATTATAAAATAAATTGCGAATTGAAATAGTTGTTCCTGCTGGGCATCCGGATGCTTCAACATCTTTAATCGTTCCACCTTCACAGATAACTCTGGTTCCTTCTATGGAATCTTGTTGACGAGTATTTAACTCGAAGCGCGATACTGAAGCTATGGATGGAATGGCCTCACCGCGAAATCCAAAAGTAGTGATGCTGTCGAGATCTTCCACTTTGCGGATTTTGCTGGTAGCGTGGGCTTCCAGACAGAGCAGGGCATCGTCGCGATCCATACCAGTACCATTGTCGGAAACTTGAATTAAGCGAGTGCCGGCTTTTTCAATATTAATGAAGATGCGTGTAGCTCCTGCATCGATAGAGTTATCGACTAATTCTTTGATCACAGAGGCAGGCCTTTCAATAACTTCACCGGCGGCAATTCGGTTACTTATTTCTTCCTTGAGTATTTGGATTTTACTCATTTGGCTTGCTTCCCAAATCTACTGTTTATGTAGTTTTGAAAATCGATGAAATTTTTTTGTTGACGAATTGGATCAAAGTGAGCGCTTTTAAGAAAGCCGACAAGAAAACTTGTTGGCTGAATATTCTCAAAAACTTTAAGGCTTTCAATACTTTTGCCTTCATGGGCCAAAGCCGCAGCTTTGACGAGAAATGGCAAGCCATCGACAGGCCTGAGAAGAATCGCTTTTTCAGCATTTTCTTTGGCTTTTTCATACTCCCGTAATTCAAGAAAGACGAATGAAAGTGAGGTTTGAAAATTAACATTGTCAGGGGCTTTCTTACATAATTGCAGGAAAATGGTTTTAGCTTGAGGAAGTTCTTTAAGCTTGATATGAATTTGGCCAATTTTGTTGAGAAGGGGGTAATTGTTTGGATAAGACGCGAGAACTCTTTTGTATAGAGTGAGTGCTTCTTGAAAATTGCCTGACTTGAAGGTTTCATCTGCAAGCAAGATTGTCTTGTTGTGATTCTTGGATTCACTGACAAAGGTTGGTGGCGTATAATTGCCTTTTTTATCGTTAAAACTGACCAGAAGACTAGTGCTGATAATAACGACTAAAAGTGATGACAGTAAAATTATTGTGTTCTTAGTACTCATAGGATCTTACAAAGGTTGCTGTTGAGTTAAGCAGTGAATAGCTCCACCTTCCTGCAGGAAGTCGCTGCAGTCAAATCCTTGTACTGTTTTTGTCGGAAAAACCTTGCGGAATTGAGTTAAAACGGCTTTGTCCGTTGAGCTGTTATAGGTCGGAACTAAAATGAGCTCATTTGTTATGAGAAAATTCAAATGACTTGCTGCTAGTTCTTTCTCTGCGTGGATGACTTTGTCCGGCAAAGGAACCTCGATGATTTTAAGATCCGGACAATTTTCACTGACAAAGTCTTGTAGTATTTTTAAATTTTCCCGAAGAGGAAGAAAGTTCGGGGAACTTTCTTCCTTCTCTGAAGCAATCATGATAGTTTTAGTGTCGATGAATCTGGCGAGGTTGTCGATATGGCCATCGGTATCATCATGAGCAATACCGCTTTTCAGCCAGATAGTTTTTTCTATACCAAGATACTGCTTGAAGAGCTTCTCATATTCCTCTTTTGAGATGTCTTTATTACGATTCTTGTTTAGCAATACTTTTTCAGAGGTCAGGAGTAACCCGGCGCCATTGACATCGATGGCTCCGCCTTCAAGAATGGTGTCGATATTAATGATTGGACAGTCTTCGTTACCGGCAATGTCGTCATTGACTATATTATCCAACTCAAAGTCATACTTGCCGCCCCAGGCATTGAACTGCCAATCAGTAATAGTTAATTTTTCATTTTCATCTTTAACAAAGATAGGTCCAAAGTCTCGGCACCAAACATCATTGGTATCAATGTTGACTAATTGCACCTGGTGATATTTCGCACCGTGCTCTCTTAGAATTTTTAGAGCCAGTTTTTTACTTTCGTCGGCACAGATAAGTTTGACTGGCGTGTACTGCGCCACAGTTGTGATCAACTTGGCAAATTTCTCAAGGATATTGGCAAAATTTCCAGGCCAGAGAGTTTTGTCTGTTGGCCAGGCAAACCAGACGGCTTCCTGGAATTCCCATTCAGCGGGCATGCGGTATTTCATTTACAGACTCCTTTCAGTAATGTCAGAGTAGGTGTCGATGCGTCGATCACGGAAAAAAGGCCAGATTTGGCGATGTTCTTCGAGTGCTTTGAGGTCGCAGACAGCATAGATTATTTCTTCTTTATAAGTACTTCCTTCTGAAATTAATTCGCCATAGTGATTAGAGACAAAAGAGCGTCCCCAGAATTCTATTGGCTGTTCAGTTCCAACTCGATTTATAGCTGCAAAATAGCAGCTGTTGGCAACGGCATGTCCACGCTGAACTTGTAGCCAGGCAGAGTACTGCTTTTCTCCAAGTTCAGCTTTCTCTTCAGGAAGCCAGCCAATGGCAGTTGGTGCAAAGATAATTTCAGCTCCTTTCAGAGCAAGTAAGCGGGATGCCTCAGGATACCATTGATCCCAGCAAATGATAATGCCGAATTTGCCAAACTTTGTCTTCCAAACAGGGTAGCCTGTATCGCCAGGGGCAAAGTAAAACTTCTCTTCAAAATGAGGGTCTTGAGGGATGTGGTTTTTACGGTATTTGCCTAATAGCGACCCATCTGTATCAAAAATAACGGCAGTGTTGTAGTAGAGCCCTGCCATGGCTTTTTCAAATAAAGAGGCAATGATGACTGTCCCTGTTTCTTTGGACAGTAGAGACAAATTATCAGTAAGTGGACCCGGGATTTCAGTCGCATAAGCAAAGTGTTCTTCACTTTGTTCCCTGCAAAAGTAATTACTTGTATAGAGCTCTTGAGTGCAGATAATTTGAGCGCCATTCGACGCCGCTTCTCTGATTTTATTCTCTGTATCTTTAATATTTGAATCTACGTTGCCGTGATCACGGTTTTGAATTAAGGCAATTTTCATAAAAACTCAGTCAATTTTCTTTGCACGAAAGATAAAATAGGCGCCGTGAAAAGCAAGCCACTCTCATCAAATGAATGCAACCTAAGTCATAAGATCACATATTGCCGAGAGGATATTTGTTTTCCTGTGAAATTCCGCTACTGTGTTCAGGTTGAATTTATGCATGAATTTCATGGCATTTGCAGAAGAACTGAAAATAGAAAAATCGAAGGCATACATATGTCATTTTTTGAAGATTACCAAAAGCACGTCGCTGAGCGTGCAGAGCAGGGTATTCCGCCACTCGCTCTAAGTGAAGCTCAAGCAGAAGAAGTAGTTGCCCTACTTCAGGACATTCCAGCAGGTAAAGGCGAGTTCCTACTAGACCTACTTACAAACCGCATTAACCCTGGTGTTGACCCGGCTGCACATGTTAAAGCCGACTTTCTTGTTGGAATCACTAAAGGCGCTATTTCTTGTGACGTGATCACTAAAGCTGACGCTGTAAAGCTTCTTGGTACAATGGTTGGTGGTTACAACCTTCAGGGTCTTATCGATCTTGTTGAAGCTGGTGACGCTGAACTAGCTCCTCTGGCAGCAGATGCTCTGAAAAATATGGTTCTTGCTGTTAATTGCTTCGATGAAGTTAATGCTCTTGCTACTGGCGGTAACGCAATCGCTAAGGAAATCGTCGAGTCTTGGGCTAACGGTGAGTGGTTCACAAATGCCGACGATGTTCCTAGCGAAATCAAAACAGTTCTTTACAAAGTTGACGGTGAAATCAACACTGACGACTTCTCTCCAGCTAAATTCGCTTTTACCCGTGATGACATTCCACTTCACTCAACTTGTATGGGCGGTTCACTTTTCCCTGAGGGTCCTGCAGAGATCGCTAAACTTGAAGAGTCTGGTCTTCCAGTTTCTTTCGTTGGTGATGTTGTTGGTACCGGTTCTTCTCGTAAGTCTGCTTGTAACTCTCTACTCTGGCACATTGGCGATGACATTCCATTCATCCCCAACAAGCGTCGCGGTGGTGTTATTCTTGGTGGTATCATTGCACCAATCTTCTTCAACACTGCAGAAGACTCAGGTGCTCTGCCGGTTCAGTGCGATGTAACTTCACTTTCAACTGGTCAGGTTATCACAGTTAAACCAACTGAAGGTAAGATCCTTGCTGAAGATGGTTCTGAAATCACATCTTTCGAAGTTAAGCCAAACACAATTCTTGATGAATTCCGTGCTGGTGGCCGTGTACCTCTAATCATCGGTAAGCAGCTTACTGGTAAAGCTCGTGCAGCTCTTGGCCTAAGCACAATTGAAGAAAGTGGTCTTTTCGTTAACCCTGACAACCCGGCTCCGGCTGAAGGTCAAGGTTACACTCTGGCTCAGAAGATGGTTGGTCAGGCATGTGGCGTTGAAGGTATCCTTCCAGGAACTGCTTGTCTTCCAAAAATGACTACTGTCGGTTCTCAGGATACAACTGGTCCTATGACAGCTTCTGAAATGACTGAACTTGCTTGTCTTCGTTTCAACGCTGATCTTGTTATGCAGTCTTTCTGTCACACAGCAGCTTATCCTAAGCCGACTGATGTAAAAACTCACGCTACACTTCCTGACTACATCTCTAATCGTGGTGGTGTTGCTCTTGCACCTGGTGATGGTGTTATCCACTCTTGGTTGAACCGTCTTCTAGTACCAGATACAGTTGGTACTGGTGGTGACTCTCACACTCGTTTCCCTCTTGGTATTTCTTTCCCAGCCGGTTCTGGTCTTGTAGCTTTCGCTGCAGCTCTAGGTGTTATGCCTCTTGATATGCCTGAGTCTGTTCTTGTTCGTTTCAAAGGTGAACTTCAGCCGGGTGTTACTCTGCGTGACGTAGTTAACATGATTCCTTACGCTGCGATCCAAGAAGGTCTAATGACTGTTGAGAAGAAGAATAAGAAGAACATTTTCTCTGGTCGTATCCTTGAGATCGAAGGTCTTCCGGATCTTAAAGTTGAGCAGGCATTCGAACTTACTGACGCTGCTGCTGAAAGATCTGCTGCTGCTGCAACAATCAAGCTTAACCGTGAGCCGATTGAAGAGTACTTGAACTCTAATATCACTCTTATGGAAGCGATGATCGAAGGTGGTTACAAAGATCCTGAAACTCTTAAGACGCGTATTGCCGATGTTAAAGACTGGTTGGCAAATGGTGAGATCATGGAAGCAGACTCAAATGCAGAGTATGCTGCTATTATCGAAATTGATCTTAACGAAATGAACCAGCCAATCGTAGCTTGTCCTAATGATCCGGATGACGTAAAACTTCTTTCTGACGTTGCTGGTAACGACATAGATGAAGTATTTATTGGTTCTTGTATGACTAATATCGGTCACTTCCGTGCTGCAGCGGAAATTCTTACTGGTGAAGGTCAGGTTGATCCACGTCTATGGGTTTGTCCTCCAACAAAAATGGATCAAGAGCAATTAACCAAAGAAGGTTACTACGCGAAGTTCTCAGCTGCTGGTGCTCGTCTAGAGATTCCGGGTTGTTCACTTTGTATGGGTAACCAGGCACGTGTTAAAGACAACGCTGTCGTATTCTCAACATCTACTCGTAACTTCAATAACCGTCTTGGTGACGGTGCTCAAGTTTACCTTGGTTCTGCTGAGCTTGCAGCTGCAGTATCACTTCTTGGTAAGCTTCCTACTCCGAAAGAGTATGTTGACATCGTAACTCCAAAACTTGAAGGTAAAGAAGAGGATATTTACAAGTATCTTAACTTCCACCTTCTGGAAGAGAAGCTTGAAGTTTAAGCTTTAGTTTCTAAATAGAGTTTAAAAAGCCGTCCAGAAATGGGCGGCTTTTTTGTTTTCTGAATACTGATTCTCAAGATATAAGTTGACCTTGCTTTGCGGAAAAATTATTTTTAGATGAAGCTCTTTTTATATATCTATACTTTCCCCAAAAATCTTTTTCAGTAACAGGCTGTCCTTGCTAAAATCTTTACAAAGATGACTTTTCCGGCCTGTTTGATTGAATTCTAGCAAAGCTTATTAAAATTCGTTGGCTCACTAATCAATTTTTTCGATTTGAACGCGTATGTCAGCAAATGAGTAATACCTTGAAGTTTGAATTCTACGCTCTGGTGCAGATTTTTGTTTCATTGCGTATATCCGTACCAAAGTCATTGCAGTGCATGTGAAATTGAAATGATTTTTAACAGTATTTTTCTTACGAGATTGATTATCCAAGGCACCGAGTTCGTGTTTTAGACCTTTAAAAGCGGCTTCAATTTTCCATCGCGCGGCATAATACTCAATTGCTTTTTCGGCACTTAATTCTAAGTCGCATTCACTTTGGCTGAATGATCAAAATGACTTGCAGTATACTCGATTTTCTTAGTACTTTTCCCATATGCAGAGTCATCGGCAGCAAGAAGAAGTCTGCACTGTGTAAGAATATTATCGCCCATCATGTCAATGCTGCGCAAACGAAGCTTTGTCCAAGGAATTATAGGACTGTTCAATAAAGCGTAATAACGTTTTTGAGTCATTCCTTTATCCGCAAACAGTGGAGCAAATCTTTGACAAATTGCCGAAATGCATTTTTCGAGGAGCGGCAAACCATACCAATCATAAGACAATGGAAGATTGAGCGATGATATGGCGATAAATCTTCAGAGAGCTGGCTGAGAAGTGAGGAAAAATTGGATCTTTTATGATCTTAGAATGTTAATTTATTGTAAGGTTTGTAGAAAGAAACAAACTCTTTCAGGATTTTTGGTCAATGCGCTTTTTAACGCGTTGAATTAAAGTCTCACTGCTTGAATCAAATGTCATAACCTTCCAAAAAATTTCTCGATTGTATTTTTACGTAGATAAATGGTAAGCCTTTCACTTTGAGAAGGTGAAGCTTTTAAAATTTTTATCCTGTCCCTGAATAAATTATATTAAAAAATATGAAAGATGTTGGAAATGGACTCTATGTGGGAATTCTCAGGTTAATTAGAGAATTTATCGAGAAAGAATATGAAGAGATTTACCTTATTTGAATTACTGATTATCATTGCCGTAATTGGCATATTAATGACTCTATTGTTGCCCTCTTTAAGTCAAAGTAAAGAGCTTTCAATAAGAGCTGTTTGCCTCAGTAATCAACAGCAGATTTATCGAGGTCAGATTTACTCCGCCAAGGATAAAAATGGCAAGTTTGCAGAATCAGGCAATGTAAAAGTACGTTATTTCAAGGCCCGGGATATCGATGCTATGGGCTTATGCGAAGCTGTTAACTGATGGAGGTGCTCGAATTGGAACTTTGGTACCAATGATTCAATTTTTGATCTTGGGGAAAATCAAAGGAGAAATAAGCTTTTAAATGACAAAACTGCGATGATTGGATATCACATGATAATCGGTGATGAAGTTCATGGTGAATTTGGCGGGGAAAAAAGTTGGATCTGCTACGAATCAGTTTATGATTCATGGGAAATTCCAATGATTGCTGATCGAACCGCAAGTCCTCAGTCTCTTTACCGGACTAAGATTATGCATTTTGATTATATTGGAGCAGAAATTGTTGAAGAGTTTTTTGTAAAAAGTTTTGGCTGTGCGGGACAAAATGAAACCAAAGTTGATGGGTCTGGGCGTTGGGTTAATGTCGGTCAGATGATTCCTCATAATATCAAACCCACTTTGCGAGGTTTTTGGGGGCGTCAATAATCAAACATTTTTGGTTGCAGACTTCGAACTTGAACGATATTTTTCTTAGGAAAAAGCAGACAGCTTAAGTAGCCCCCATAACAACAACCTGTGTCGAGGCCATGAAAATTTTTGTACTGAATCAAGCCTTTTTGAGCCCAATGGCCAAAAATGATTGGTTTATCAGTAGGAGGAGCTTCATAGCCCTTATACCAGGGGATTAATCGATCTGGGCATCCATCTTTAAGTTTACTGTGTATTTTGCCTTTCACAGGGTCGAAGTATCGGCCATTTATCATTTGATGAGGTTTGGTCTTTTCAAAGCTTTCTATAGTTGGATTTAAGGCGCCATGGACAGCGAGAAAGTCTTCATCATCGATATAAAAGGGAAGCTTTTCCAACCACTGACAGATTTCGTCATGGCTATATTCAGACTTATTGATAAATCCTTCGGCCACAGGGTACATTTCTATTTCCCCTTTTAAGGCTTGCTGTAAATGCCAATCGTGATTTCCCATAATTACTTCTAGGTCATTCTTTATAAAGTAGTCTATGACTTTATGAGACTTTGGGCCTTTGTGAACTAGATCTCCAAGGGAAATAAGGCGGTCACTTTTTTTTGAGTATTTTACTTTTTCCAAGAGAAGTTGGAGTTCGTCAAAACAGCCGTGGATATCGCCGACTAAAATGGTTCTGGATTTTTTCTGCAAGTCAGTTTTACTCATTGTCTTATTCAGTTATTATGGTAGCAAACAAATTAATTCACTTAAGTAATATTTCTATTTTAAAATTTTTTGTCATGAGTGTCTCTGAGAATATAAACAACTGGAAGTTTCGGGTCGATGTGGGCGGAACGTTTACTGACTATGTCGTTGAAACGCCGCAGGGGGCAATAATTACCGGAAAAATACTTTCTAATGGGATTATAAAATCTATAGCCTCTGTAAGTGGTAATATCCTTAATGATGAGTCTCTGATAAAATATAAGGATGATTTATTTAAGGGATTTTCTATAAAGATTTCAGGACAGCCTTTAAAGGTGTTGTCTTCATATAAAGGTAAACTGGTTCTCGATGAAAATCTGAATATTTCAAATGCGGCTCAGACTTATGAAATGACTTCAGGTGAAGAAGCTCCGGTAGTGGTCGCGAGATTACTGACTGAAACAGCTTTAGAGGAAGGTTTCCCGGCTATCGATCTTCGCTTAGGAACAACTCGCGGGACAAATGCTCTTTTGGAAAGAAAGGGTGCTAAAGTTGGCTTAGTTTGCACCAGAGGTTTCAAGGATGTCTGGGAAATAGGTACGCAGGTCAGACCCGATTTATTCGATCTGAATATTAAAAAGCCACAAGCACTGGCTGCTGTGAATTACGAAGTAACAGAGCGAGTCTCGTCAGATGGTGAAGTGCTTGAAGAACTCAACTTAAAAGAGATTGATAACGCCTGTCTGCAGATGCAGAAGGATGGCATAGAGTCAGTTGCAGTTTGTTTGCTGAACTCTTACAGCAATCCAGCGCATGAAAAGCAGGTTGGTGAAGTTCTGGCTAAATATGACTTTTCATATATCTCACTTTCACATGAGGTAAGTGCAACTATCAAGTATCTGGATCGCGGTGACACCTGTCTTGTTGATGCTTATCTATCGCCAATAATTACTCAATATGTTCAAGCTATTAAGAATTGTCTCCCAAATGCAGAGTTGAGGTTGATTACCTCTTCAGGAAGTTTAGTGGCAGCTGAGAATTTTACAGGAAAAGACTCTCTTCTCAGTGGACCTGCTGGTGGTGTAAATGGCTTTGTGCAAGCAGCTCAATTAGCTGGTTTTGATAAGTCGATCGGTTTTGATATGGGTGGTACTTCGACAGATGTAAAACGCTTTGGCGGTGAGTACGAGTATCAGTACGAAACTGAAAAAGCAGGAGTGCGGGTTGTTGCTCCGATGTACGCCATAGAAACTGTTGCTGCTGGTGGCGGATCAATTTGCCGGTATGATGGCCAGCGACTTCTCGTTGGACCTGAGAGTGCCGGAGCTTTCCCCGGGCCGGCCTGTTATGGCAATGGCGGCCCTTTAACAGTGACAGATGTCAATGTTTTTTGTGGCAAGATAGATCTTGAAGCTTTTCCGTTTAAACTGGATTTTATTGCCGTAGAGAATCGTTTGAAGGAAATTGCCGCAGACATTCTACAGAACGAAAGCATTCACATGAGCTTACATGAAATTGCCGATGGCTTTACGCGCATTGCCGATTTCAAAATGGCAGAGGCTATTCGCGGTATTTCGGCAGCTAAAGGCTATGAACCTGCATCTCACGCTATGGTAGCTTTTGGCGGGGCCGGTCCTCAGCATGCCTGTTCTATTGCAAATATTCTTGGTATGAAAGACATCATTATTCATCCTTACAGCGGTATTCTAAGTGCTTTTGGAATTGGTGTGACAGGTATTCATTTTTTTGAAGAGCGCTCTATTCTGCAACCTTTCAATGAAAATAGTGTAGAGGCTCTTGAACCGGCGATAGCTAATCTTAAGAAGCATATTCTTAGCAGGATGTTTAAGGAATCTGTACCTGAACCAGCTGTTGACTTTGAAGTCTATGTGGGGCTGCGCTACAAAGGTGAGAGTGAGAGCCTTTCAGTTCCTGTAGAAGCAGCAGTAAAAGACTTTGAAGATCTGCACTTACAATTCTTTGGATACGTTCATAAAGATCGAGAGATTGAGTGTGAAACAGTGCGAGTTAAAGGTCTGGCAAGTGCTGGAAAGTTTGAAGATAATATTCCAGAATCAAAAAAATCTTCAAAAAGCACAATGAGTCAGCAAAATCTCTGGCTTAAAGGAGAGAAATATGAAGTTGATGTTATTCCCCGTCATTTATTAGTCAAAGACCAAAGTTACAAAGGCCCACTCTTAGTTTCAGAGGGACTTTCCAGTATAGTCATTGAGCCGGGATGGTCTTTTAAGGTTGATGAAAGAAATAATCTGATTCTTTCAAAAGCTTCTGAAGAACAGACTAAGATTATGGCTTCGGGAATTAAGAAAGACCCGGTTCGTTTAGAGCTGTTCAATAATATTTTTACCTCGATTGCTCAACGTATGGGAGAGGTTCTGAGAAGGATCTCTTTATCGGTAAATATAAAAGAGCGCTTAGATTTCAGTTGTGCGATACTGGATACCGAAGGAAGTTTGATCGTTAATGCTCCTCATATCCCCGTTCACTTGGGGGCATTGTCAGATTGTGTCAGAGCTCTTATAAAATCAGATGAAAAGTTATCGGCTGGACAAGTTTACTTAACGAATGATCCAGGCATTGGCGGTTCACACTTACCGGATTTGACGGTTATTTCACCGGTGTTTGATAAGGACGAAAAAACGATCTTGTTTTTCACTGCGATTCGCGCTCATCATTCAGAAATAGGAGGTATGACTCCTGGTTCTTTTTGTCCTTTTGCCGAGTCTCTTGAACAAGAGGGGGTCATCTTCAATAATTTTCTTTTAGCAGACAAAGCCGGCTTTAAAAAGTCGGAGCTTTTAAAGGCTTTGACGAGTGCGGTTTATCCATCTAGGAACCCGGAAGAAAATATTGCCGACTTGAGTGCGGCTCAGGCAGCCAGTGTTTATGGCATCAAAGAACTGCTGGCGGTGATTGAGGAATATGGAGAAGAAACAGTGCTGGCTTATATGTCCTTTATGCGCGAAACGGCTCATCAGAAAATCTCTAAAATGCTTAGTGATATGGAGGGATTGAATAAGCAAGTTATTGATCATATGGATGATGGCGCTGAAGTTCAATTACACGCAGAAGTAAAAGGTGCGAGATTAAAGCTGGATTTCAGTAAGACTGCTGGAGTTCATAAATTCACGATGAATGCCAATAAGGCTATCGTCAAGAGTGCCATATTGTATATCTTACGTTGCATATTAAATGAGAATATTCCTCTAAACGAAGGAGTCCTCGACCCTGTGGATTTAGTCTTGCCTGAGTCCTTTTTAAACCCTTCTTCTCAAGGTGAAGCGTCTGAAAGAGCGGCGGTTTCTGCTGGAAATGTTGAAGTGTCTCAGAAGCTATGTGACGTTCTTTTTAAAGTTTTCAGTATTACAGGAGCCAGTCAAGGAACCATGAACAATGTTGTCTTTGGCGATGACTCATTTGGCTTTTATGAAACTCTTGGTGGCGGAAGTGGAGCCAGTAATGTACAGGATGGTGCTTCTGCAGTTCATTGCCATATGACAAATACACGCTTGACAGATATAGAAGTTATTGAAAAAAAATATCCAGTGCGTATTGTTGATTTCGCTATTCGGGAGGGAAGCGGCGGTTTGGGTGAATTCTCCGGTGGAAATGGTATGGTTAGAACTTATCAGTTTTTAAAATCGGTCGAATTGTCAGTTATTACACAACGTCGCACAAATGAACCTTATGGCATGCAGGGTGGCTTAAGTGCTTCTGCAGGTAGAAACCTTTTTAAGAAAAATGATGAAAATGAGTGGCGAGATATAGATCCTGTCAGTCATTTAAGTTGTTCTACCGGAGATTGCTTGCGAATATTGACGCCAGGTGGTGGTGGCTTTGGTGACAGACTAAGCTGAGATCACCTCTTTAAACGCTATTTGTAAGTTTGTATGATGTCGGAAACAGAAGAATTTTTTGGAGTGTAATGAACTTTTCTAAGTTAAATATGAGCATCCGTTGGAAGATGCTTGGAGGATTTGTGTTATCGGCATTGATTCCTTCAATTTTAGCTTATACAGAGTTGTCCAAAGTGGCGATTTTAATTATTTCATTGTTCATTGCCATTGGCTTAGCTCTTTTCTCAATTTTTCGAATCATGAACACAATCAAACATGTTCAAGAGCACTTCGAGCCTTTGGCTGGACAGGGAACTGGGGAAGAGGAGTTTGATGAGCTTCGCCTAATCGATGAATCTCTCAGCCATTTTGAAGAATACCTTGAGCAAAACCGTAAAGAAGATCTGGCTGGGACTCACTCAGAAGTTAAGCAATCTGCTGTTCTGGAACAGGTCTATAAAGCCAATTTACAAACAGGTGCACCGATTTGTGCAGAGGTCTGGGAGTTGCCGAATCGTCGTACAACTGAGTTAGTCAGCAGTGCGCGTCTGGCTGGTGCCGAAGCCAAAATTGTCTTGACAAGAGCTAAAGAAGCAATTGTTGCGGACTTGGAAACACTTAAGGATTTTTCTGGCCTGGATGACAGTAATAGAGGTATTCTTGATTTTCAGATTATGATTCTTGAAGACCCATCCTTCATGATGGAAGTCGACAAATTGATAGGTCGAGGAGAAAATTTACTATCAGTTCTTTCAAGGGTTTTTGGTAAATTTACAGATCAGATGGCTTCTCAGGAAGATACATACATGCGTGAGCGTTCTGCGGATTTTCATGATTTAAAGCAGAGGTTATTTGAAGCGATTCACGATGTGTCTGGATCAGAAGCAGAGAACCGCTTTGCTGCAGGAAAAGGTAAGATTGCCATTTGTCAGCATGTTTTGCCTTCCGAAGTAATCAGTCTTTGTAATGCGGGCGTAGCGGGTATTATTTCACTTGAAAATACACCTTCATCTCATGCACAGATTTTACTTTCTTCTTTAAATGTATCATCATTATCAAGTATAAATAATCTTCCACTGGGAAGTCTTCATGGTCATACAGTCCTTTTGGATACAATGAAAGGCCGTTTGACTATTGAGCCTCTGCCTCGTGAAATTAAAAAGGTTATGGATGAGTATGCCAGCAGAAAGTCTGATGTTATTACGGAAAAGATAGTTCTCAGTAATGGTGATGAGTTTAATGTCGGAGTGACAGTCAATAACCCGCAGATTGAAGTGACTCATGCAGTTGACAGTCAACCGGATTTTGTTGGTCTCTTTAGAACAGAAATGCACTTTTTAGGCCAAAAGGAATTACCTACAGAAGACGAGCTGATTCACACTTACCAAAACCTTATCGATTCTTTCCCTGATAAATTGGTTGTCGTCAGAATGCTTGACCTGGGTGGTGATAAGATCAGTGGTTTTGAACCAACTTCAGGTAGTGAAGAGAATCCTTGTATGGGACTTCGCTCAATGCGCCTTCTCTTGGAATATCCTCAATTATTTAAGCTTCAGCTCAGAGCTATTTTAAAAGCAAGCCACAAACAGGTTTGTTTACTCTACCCTATGGTTAGTGGTTGGAGTGAACTCCGCAAGATAAGTGATTTTGTCGACGAAACAGTTAAAGAATTAAACGATGAAGGTTTTGCTGCTGAACGTCCTCTGAAAGGTATCATGGTGGAAGTTCCGTCTATAGTGGCTCGTTTTGAAGATTATGTTGAGCACTTCGACGTATTTAATATCGGCACCAATGACCTTGTTCAGTATACGCTTGCTGCCGACAGAAATAACAATGCTGTGTCAAATTACTATAAATCAACTCACCCGTCTATTTTATCTATGATTCATAAAGTAAGTACTCTTTGTAAGCAGAAAGATAAAAGAGCTATTATTTGCGGTCAAATGGGAGGGGACTTAAGAGCGCTGCCTTTATTACTTGGACTTGGTATAAGAAATATCAGTGTAAATTGGCCGGTAGTGAATGAATTAAAGAGTCTGGTTGTGGAGCAGAATATTGAAGAATGCGAGCAATTAGCAGAAGAAGCCTTAAAGTGTCTTTCTATTGAAGAAGTCGAAAGAGTTATGAAAATTTAATTTTGCTGTAAAATTTCAGCTTTAAGTGCGTACTCCATATAGTAGAGTAGTTAATTGTGTGTTTGGGGAAGATCTGTGAATTGGATGGAAACCCGAAGAATTTATAATTGGATTTTATGAAGAAATTTTTTAGTTGCCTTTTAATGGTCGTAATCGGTCTGACAGTACCTACTTCAGCGAATGAGAATATTAAAGATATTTTAGCAGCGACAGGAAGTCTGATCAAAGACGTCGAAGATCAGGGGGCGGTTGATGTCCTGAAGGACAGGAGTAAAGACGTCGAAAGTATTGTAGTTAAAAATAAAGTTTTTGAAATTATAGCCTTAGCTATGAAGGTAAATGGCGACTCCGGTCTAGACGATTTTAAAATAGCTCATAACTCCTGTGACTTTTCCAGGGTTGATAATGCTGCAGATCCTAAAGCAGTTCTGCAAAAGCAATTAACTTTTCTTGTCCTTTCTCTTGCCAGTGAATATGAAGTGCAGATGGGTAATTCACCGACTCATCTTGATGTGAAGGTAAATGGAGTTTTTACGCCTTCTTTTCAGGAACAACCTGTCGTTGAGGATACAGCACCTGCTGTTGCAACAGATTCAACTCAGACAGAAGATGCAGTAGAGACTCCTACAAAACCTATGACTTCTGGAGATATCAAGAAAGACTCTGTGTTTTACCAAGCATACCATGCCGCTAAAAAAGCTCAGAGTGGTGACTCTCAAGGCATTAAAGAACTCTTGAAACTATCAGTTGAGAAGTATGATGATGAAGTTAATCAAATGCTTATCAAAACTATTTCTTTGGCAATGATTAACAGTGGCAGTAAATCCCTTAAAGGGTACTTTGCGAAAGTTAATAGCACTTTTGAAGGTAGTAATTACCTTGAGTTTCTTGAGAAAGAGCCTTTTCAAAAAAACTGTCCTAAATGTGATGGTGAAGGTTTTATAGGGGTTCCTTGTAAAAAGGGTATTGATGGTAAGTGCCGCAACTGTAAAGGCAAAGGTTTTATAACTTATAAGGGGTTGGATAATAAAATTATCAAGAAGGAATGTCCTGTAAGTAAGGGGACTGGAAAGTGCCCTCATTGTGAAGGTACCGGTATAATAAAACTGGATTGTTCAACTTGTAAGAATAAAGGGACTATTTTTGATAAATCAGCTGTTCCTCAAGAATATGCCGCCTCGCTTCAGAGGATTATCGATCTTATGCCAAAGCTTGCAGACGATCAGGGGCTTTATATCGGCGTTGGTATTAACCGCTTGGCTCTTGCAAGAATTGAGCAGGAAAAGCGGCAGAGGGAAGAGCGCATTCGTTTACAGGCTGAGATGCAAAGACGTCAAAGAGAGCAAGAGCGCTTAGCTAAAGAAGAAGCTGAAAGAAAAGCTGCAGAAGCTGCCGAGAAAGAAAAGCATGAAGGTAACATGATTGTTCGTACAGTTGAAATGGAGCCAGTCGAAGAAGGTGGAACAAGTAGCCGCCTTAAGCATGCTCTTCTTGAAATGACTGAAAACTTAAATGCCAAAGAAAGAGTCAGCAAGACTAATATTTATGAAACAGTTGATGCCAAATATCAAAAAGGTCTTGCGACTTTATTTATTGAAGTTTCAACAGAAGTCGCTGGTTTGGATTCAGATACCAGGTTCCAATATATAGACGGTTTTTTCCGTTTCTGGAAATTGCGTTGTGGCGCAAATGGCGCAGGAACTCCTGGTTTTCAGGTTACTTATAAAGGCCAATTGATTGCAGAGGTTCAAAAAGGCGCAACAGTCTTACTAACGAAGTAATTCATCTTATAATAAATTTTTGAAAGCGCTCTCATATTTCATGAGGGCGCTTTTTACTTTCGAGGAAAAGGAAATGCCAGCTTTTACAAACAGACGTCTGTTACTGTATCACCAGGGGAGTTCTCTCCAGGCTGTGGGCAAGCATACTTCTCGACATATGGAGCATTCCTTAAGAAATCGTGAATAGCTTGCCTTAGAGAGCCACTGCCACGTCCATGGATGATTCTTACTTGATGGAAACCAGCTACCATGGATTTGTCGAGATAAGCTTCTAATTCAGCTAAAGCCGGTTCTGTACGCTTGCCTATAAGGTTGAGCTCAGTCTTTAAGCTGGACTTTTTATAGCTGATTCTTGCAGTGCTTTGGACTGTTACTTTTTTCTTTTCGATTTGTTGCGCCTGGCCAAGCTCAGTTGCTTTGACTTTAATCGGCAGGCCGCCAACATCTACTTCAACTTTTTTCTTATCAACAGAAAGTGATTGGATGATGCCATAGTCTTTAACTTTTTCGATCCATACTCGTTGTCCGACTTCAAGTGCTTCTTTGACTACCGGCTTAGCCGGCTTTGCTTCAGTTTTCTTACTGGCATCGCGTAGATTGTCGCGTTTTTTCTCAACCTTGTTCCTGATTTCTGCGACATCTTTGGGGAGATCTTTTTTATTCTTTAATGATTTTAGAATTTTCTCCATTTCTTTGCGGGCATTTTCCACAATAGAGCTGGCTTCTCTTTGAGCATCGTGCAGCATTTCGCGGCGCTTTTGCTTAAGATCTTTAAGTTCATCTCTAAGCTTATCGCGTTTTTCAACAGCCTCTTCCCTCGCACTTTTAGCAACTTCGGCATCTCGAGAAAGGGAGCGTTGACGAGAATCGAGACGTTCTAGAACATTTTCCAGCTGCAGCTGATCATCGCTCAGGAATGATTGAGCTTTGTCGATGACTTCTTTAGGGATGTTTAATCGCTCAGCAATAGCTAAGGCATGAGAAGCTCCTGGTAGACCAACATCGAGGATGAACTCTGGCTCAAGTGTTTCACGGTTAAAGCGTACAGAAGCATTGACCATAGACTTATTCTCGTGAACAAAGACCTTGATGATTCCCAGGTGAGTCGTTAAAAAGGTCATGCAGTCGCGCTCTGCTAATATGGAGATGATTGAGCAGGCAAGGGAGCCGCCTTCTACCGGATCAGTGCCAGAACCGAGTTCATCGAGAAGTATCAGTGATTTTTTATTCTTAGTATTTTCAAGAATTTCAACGATGTTTTTAAGATGGCCACTGAATGTACTTAAGCTTTGCTCAAGTGATTGTTCGTCACCGATATCCGCATAGACTCTTTCGTAAAATGGTAGTGTTGAACCTTGTTCTGCCGGTATGGGCAGGCCAGTTTGGTAAATCAGACTAAAGAGCCCAAGGGTCTTTATAGTGACGGTTTTACCACCAGTATTTGAACCTGTTATGGCGAGGACTTTGGCATTTTTTAAAACAAGGTCCAAGGCAATAAGTTGATCTTCCACTCCATCGCGACGCATCTTTTCCTGAAGAACAGGGTGACGCGCTTTGCGGAGATTAAAGTTTTTACTTTCTTTAGCAAATGTACAATTGTAGTCCATGGCCCAGGCACTGACTGCAAAGGCTAAATCGTAAACGGTAAGAGCTCTGAAGCAGGATTCTATCTCTTTTGTGTGTAGACGCAGCTTTTGAGTGACCCCGAAAAGAATTTTGCGGATTTCATTTTCGACATATTTAATAGTAGAAACAAGTTCATTGCCATCTGCTACAACACTTTCAGGTGCTATGAAAAGAGTTCTACCTGAAGTCGATTCGTCATGAATAATACCCCTGAGGCGATTTTTGGATTCACGACGAATAGGGATAACATAGCGATTGTTTCTCTTAGTAACGACAGATTCTTGAAAGATTCCGTCGCTGTCAGATTTTAAGATTTTTTGCAGTTTGTTATTAATCTTTTTCTCAAGCATGCCGACTTGAGGACGGAGTTCCTGGAGAGTTGGGCTGGCGTCATCTTTGACATAGCCTTTTTCATTGAAGAGTTCATTTAGCTCATCAAGTGTTTCATCGAAATTTCCCAGGCCAATACACATTTTGCCAAAGGCTTCAACATCTTTGAAAACATCGCGGCTGATAAATTTTCTAACCGTTGTGGCGGTTTTCATGAGACGAGCTAAGACGTGAATTTCCAATTCATCAAGAACAGAACCTTGCGGAGCCATTTTCTGAATAACTGGTTCTGGAGTATAGAAGTCCGCAACCGGTAATGCGTCGTGGCTTTCCCTGACTTTAACCATGGCTTCATACAAGGCTTGCATAGAAAAAGCCTTCTTTGGGTTAGCCTGAGGTTTTAATTTACTGATTCTCAGGCGACCCGGCTCTGATTTTGCGTAGCTTTGAAGTACTGACAAAAATTGTGAGTACTCCAGGACGTTGAATGTATGGTTGTTCATTTGATAAACTGGAAATTATTATGTTAATCAGACTATATTTTAAGAAGAGAGTTGTTGAGGTCAAGGTCAATAGATGAAACAAGTTCATAAAACGGTTGCAAAAACTGCTGCTAAGTTTGTTGATCGTATCATAGATACGGTCTTGTCGCCGAAGACAGATAACTGGGCTTTAGTTTTAGAAGGTGGTGCGATGCGCTGCATTTATACTGCCGGATTATTAGACAGTTTACATGAGAATTGTGTCGAGAAATTTGATTATGTTGTCGGTGTTTCTGCAGGGGCTGCCTGTGCTGCCAGTTTTGCAGCAGGTCAACGAGGTAGAATGCAGGATATTTTTATCAATTATCTTACCGATAATCGTTTTCTTGATTATTCCCGTGTGTTTCACAGTAAAAAGAGCATTCTTGATCTTGGTTATGCCATAAGAGATATATCTACCATACACGTTCCTCTAGATGTCGAAGCGCTTGGCAGATCCTCTATGAAGGTTTATGCCGGTTTAGCTGACATAGATGAGTGTCGAGCTGAATTTGTTGAACTCGATGAGGAAAATGCTATCCCGGCTATTATTGCGAGCTGTAATCTTCCTTTCCTGGCCCGTGGCACCGTCAAGTTCAATGGTAAAGAGTATTTAGATGGTGGTTTGATTGACCCAATTCCAGTACAAAAAGCAATTGACCTTGGAGCGAATAAAATTGTCGTTGTTTTGACTCGGCCCAAGGGTTACCGTGAGAGCCCTAGAGTGCTGATGAAAGCTTTGCTGACTAAAGTCTTTGGTTCTTCCCCTAAAGTTCAGGAATTACTTCAACATGAGCATACATTTTACAATAATTGCAAGATGTTCGTTGAGCTATTCGAATCGGATGATGTTGAGCTTCTGGTGGTGTGCCCATCTGACAATTTTAAAGTGGATCTTTTAACCAGAAATAAAAACACGTTATTGGAAGGTTATGCAGAAGGCTTTATCGCAGGCAATGAATTGGCGAAAAAGCTGCAGAATTATGCTGATTTCTACCAGAATAACAGCGAAAAGATGTTTTTTTAGCAATATGATAAGGTTAATGATTGCTTTTATACAATGCCTATATAGTTTTAGGTCACGGGTTAAGTAAATACGGTTGAAAAATTGAGTAACGCGAAAACGTATACAGACGGACAAAACGAGGACCTTGTTGGGGCATACATGCGTCAGATTGGATCCATTCCAAGGCTGACACATGAAGAAGAGTTTTACTATGCCAAGACTTACAATGAGTCTAGGATTTCACTCCAAAAGGCATTGGTTCGAATGCCGGCTATTCTCTTAGAATCTCTAGATGACAAAAAACATGTCGATCACGCTGGTCGTAAGCATGGACACTTCAGCCTCGAAAAAGGCAGTGTTCACAACATAGATTCCATTAAAGCAATGCTAAGTGATGCCTTGGATAAGATTAAAATCATGGTCAAAGAAGGCTATGAAGAAAGCATTGCCACTAGAGAGCTCATTTACGATACCCTCGCTGAACAAGTTAAACCGTTTAAATTTACTTCGACTTTCTACTCAAAAACCCTCGATCGCGTTAAAACAATTTCACAGGAAGAAATAGAATCAATCTGTTTACTTTCTCAAGAAGACTTCGAAGAGAGCAAAGCTTTAGCTTTGGATTCTTTCAAGGAAATGGAAAGAGCATGTCAGTGCATTGTCGAAGGTAACTTAAGACTGGTTGTGAGTATTGCTAAAAAATACAGCAAAAACAGCACTCACTTCCTAGACCTGATTCAGGAAGGAAATATCGGTCTTATCTCTGCTGTTGAAAAATTTGAATACACCCTGGGTTATAGTTTCAGTACTTATGCTACATGGTGGATTCGTCAGGCTATTACCAGAGCGAAGATGGATTTGATCCGTACAGTACGCCTTCCTGCAAATATGGTAAATCAGATTAACCAGATTCAAAAAGCAGAACAGGAACTTTTACAAAAAACAGGTGCTAAGCCAACTGTTGAAGAGATCGCTGAAAAAGTAGAACTGACAGTTTCTAAAGTTCGAGCTCTTATAAAAATGACTCAGCAGCCTGTTTCTATGCAGACTTCTGTAAACGATTCAGATAATACTGAAATGTCTAACTTTATTCCGGATCAAGATAACGATCTTCCGGATGAGTTTGCAGCTCAGTCACTCCTTGTTGATTCACTTAAAGAAGTCCTTGAGACTCTTAATGAACGTGAGAAGAAAATTCTTGAGATGCGCTTTGGCCTAAATGATGGCAACTTCCATACATTAGAAGATGTTGGTAAAGTATTTAGTATTAGTCGCGAGCGTATTCGACAGATCGAGTTAGCTGCTATTAAAAAGCTTCGTCAGCCAGACAGAATGAAGTTTATTGCTAACGAATAAATTTTTAAGCACTGTGTGAAAATACAGTGCTTTTTCTTGGGTTTTTAGACATAATGGGCAAAGCAATGCTGACGATATCGAATAAATCATTATTGTATGTCAATGAAAATCTTTAAAAAGATAAGCGGTATAAAGTTTCTTAAGTTTTCGAATTTCCGAAAGAAACCTCTTTGCGCAGTATTTTTATGCATATTGATTTCATTTTCTTTTTTCTCTCTTAAAAGTGTCTTTAGTGATGAAGCTAAAGCTAAGCAGTGGTCAAAAGAAAATGGTGTGAATGCTAAATATGAATATCCCGAATTTATAGACAATTGGCCGCGCTTTTTAAAGGAACAGTTTGCCCGCAGAGTCATTAGATCACTGTATGTAGTCAATGATAATTTGAATACCTTGCCTTATTATAATGCGTTTAAATATGTTGAGAACATAGGAATAAATAGAGCACCAGTCAAAAGTGTTCGGCAAGTAATCTAAGTTTTAGTCAATAGTCATAATTTTTATGAATCGTCTTTGTTCAGCTTTTT
>JAKVBD010000269.1 GCA_022446985.1 Lentisphaerales bacterium | reverse complement strand
AAATCGATGAGTTTGTTGTAAAGCATAATAAAGCGCCAAAACCTTTCACATGGACCGCGACTTCAGAAGAGATTCTTAAGAAAATTAAACGATTATATACTAAATTGACAAAGGATAGTTAAAGCAAGGACTTCTGAGACAGGACACTAGAAAAGCCCCCAAAAATAGAAACAAGGTAAATTCTGAATAAAAGCCCACTACTCGTCCATTAAAGTTTGTATGTCACATTCACCATCTTCAAATGTCTCTATCTGAAATAAAATCGGTCGACAGCAAACATGACAATCTTCGGTATATTCTTGTCGTCCAGATATCCGTTCAACGGCTATTTCAAGCTGTTCCCAACAATAAGGACAACTGACAAATTCATACTCTTCTGTGTTCATACTTTCATCTGCTAATTTTTTTAATAAAAATATAAGCCTTTACTGTATTTTCCTATATCCATTTATTTTTAAGCTCTTCGAATACTTGCAATGAAATTATTTGCATGCAATATTAAATCATAGCAAAAACTTTGGAATGATAATATGCCTAAAGAAATTAAAGATCTCAGTAAACTTTGCATACACACAATGACCAATAAACCATGGTCACTGGATGAGTGTTTAAAAAACTATAGTGCCAAAGGTATTGGCGGTATAAGCGTTTGGCGAAATGTTATTGAAAACCAAAACTTAAATGATGTTAACCGTAGAGTCCTTGATTCAGGTATTACTCCAGTATCACTGGTTCGTGGTGGATTCTTTACAGGTAAAAGTGAAGCCGATAAACAGAAAGCTATCGATGAAAATAAACAGTGCATTGATGAAGCTGCAGCAATTGGTACAGACTTAGTCGTTCTTGTTTGCGGTTCGACTCCAGGCTTTACTATCGATGAAAATATCAAGATGATTGAAGATGGTATTCAGTCTGTAACAGAACACGCTCAAAAGAATAATGTCAGACTCGGCATTGAGCCACTCCACCCTATGTATGCCGATATTCGCTCAGCAGTCAGTTCTCTAAGAGCTGCAAACAATATGGCAGAACGCATTAATTCCGATTATGTCGGCGTTACCTTAGATGTTTTTCACGTCTGGTGGGAAGAGCAACTTCAACAGGAGATCCAGCGTTGTGCAAATCTCGGCAAACTCTTTTCATTTCATATTTGTGATTGGAAAACAGATATGGAAGATATGCTTCAAGATCGTGGCCTTATGGGTGAAGGAATTATCAATGTTCCACAAATTCGCGGTTGGGTAGAAGAAACAGGTTTTAATGGTTTTAACGAAATAGAAATTTTCTCAAAGAAATACTGGGCTATGGATCAGCACGAGTTTCTCGACAAAATGATCGATACCTACCTTCAAAAAAGCTAGATAAACATCCTCTCTAAAAACAGTGCCTCTGTGAAGTGACCTACTTCTTCACAGGGGCTTTTTTATGATCAGCCCCAGAAGTGTTCGGCATCTTTTCCAATCATATCCATTCAAAAAAAGATGCAACTTTTTTATGAGGTTTACTAATGATCCCAAATTTCGAAATTTTACTAACTGCTCAATAAATATCCATCTCAGCTTGCTCTAAGCCCACCCAGGTCTAATTCTCGTCACTTTATGGAATTTTTTATGCAAAAGCTTGTTTTTTCTGCTCAGATCGCCTTAGAATCATCCATCTGTAACCACCTAAATCACAACGCCTTGCAACGAGTTTAAATATTTATAAATCAGTATATCTTCTTGGCTATGAAGAAGATGACTAAAACAGAAGAGCGAGACTTAAAACGTTGGTGCCTAATTAAGGAATTCAGACAATCCTTGACTAAAGAACTAGAGCATCATCCCCGTCATAGTTCA
>JAKVBD010000268.1 GCA_022446985.1 Lentisphaerales bacterium | reverse complement strand
GAATGAGATGAAGATAAATGTCGGGTATTCTTCTTCATAAACCATCACACTTTGCTCGCCCATCTCCATGGTTTCATCATTCGCCGTCAATTGTTCGTATATTCTACCAAGATCAATCTGCGCTGTTCCTGCAGGAAGATAAGCGCCTTTTTTGCACTCCTTCACCAGCTTCTGCAGCTGAGCGCTATCCAACTTCGTCCAGACTTCCTTGCCTTTGTAAGTCATGAAACCTTCGCCATGAGGAATCCGAGCGCCATTTCTTTCATCACCAACACCGATGCCAATCAATTTTATATTTTGATCATTGAGTGTTTCGACAGCTTTTTGAAGAGTCTTCCCCTGATCTCCGCCATCGGAAATCAGAATAATATCCTTATAGCCTTTTTTACTATCTGAGAAAAGTTTATCACAGGTTTTCAAAATGGCATCAGCCACTCTGGTTCCACCTTGAGCCGCACTGTTCGGCCCGACTTTAGTCAGCATGGTATTGAAGAAACCGTAATCTAAAGTCAATGGACATTTAATAGTTGCTGAACCGGCAAAAACGACTAAGCCAACGCGGTGATTTACCAAGGTATCGATACATTCCGAAATAGCGATTTTTGATCTTTCTAAACGGTTCGGTATGACATCTTCCGCCAGCATACTGTTGGAGACATCCAGAATAAAAACCAGATCACGACCTTCTTTCAAAAGTGTCTTCGGCTTCTTATTCCAGGCCGGTTGCATGAGAGCAAAAACCAGGAAGAATATCGATAGGCAGATAAATACCAATTGTGGCCAGCGAAGAATAGCCAAGCGGGTGTGGCCCTTGGTAAAACCATCGAGGTCCTGACGACGCTTGCGTTCGCGGTAGAAATGTAAAAATACAAAAGCAACAAGCAATGGCATGAACCAGATCATTTTGAAGTTTAAAAAAGTAAAATCACTCATGGCGCTACCCTCAAGAAAGTCGCACTGCAAATGTGCTGAATAAGAAGTAAAACCAAAGCTGCCAGTGCAAAACTGGCATAAGCCTCTTTAAAGTCGGTGTAGTTCACCGCTTTCATCTTAGTCTTCTCTAATTCACCAATTTCTTTGTAGACAGATTTCAGGGAATCGAAGTCGTAAGCAGTACGGTAAATCCCGCCTGTTTCTTTAGCCATTCTTTCGAGAACTTTATCACTGGCAGATGGCTCGGGCGGAACCAGAAATTCTCCTGCTTCAGTCTTTTGGACATTGACTCTTTCACCGGACTTTATACTGATTGTATAAATGCGAATACCCCATTTTTTTGCGAGACCAGCTGCTTGTAGAGGCAGGTGTTCGCCACAGTTATTTTCACCATCAGTCAATAGCACAATGACTTTACTCTTGATGTCATCTTCCTGACCTTCCAAAGATTTTAATCGAGCCGATGCCAGAGCTGTGGCATCGCCATACGCCGTACCATCTTCATTCGGTCTTTCATTAATGGTCAGTTCGCGGACCATTTGCACCAAAGCATCGTGTCCCAAAGTCATCGGGCAAATCGTATCGGCATAACGCGCAAAAGTCACGATACCAATCAAATCATCCGGGCGACCTTTAAGCTCTTCGCCATCACCGGCGACAAACTCTTCAACCACTTTCTTAGCGACTTCCATACGGGTAACATTTTCGTCTTTGTAACGAATGTACATATCCATTGAAGTTGAAACGTCAATCAAAATCTGAATAGCTATTCCCTGGCGGTCCTGACGCTCACTGGTTACTTCAACCTGCGGACGGGCTAAGGCAAAAATCATACAGACTAAAGCCAGCTGAAAGAGGGCTGCTGGGAGAAATAACAATTTCTGGCGCCAGGTTTTTCCTGAAGTTCCAAAGAGGGCCAATGAGGAATACTCGATAGCTTCACTGCGGCGCCTTTTT
>JAKVBD010000267.1 GCA_022446985.1 Lentisphaerales bacterium | reverse complement strand
ATTGGGTCACTTTTTCTGCCTGAATAAGGTGGCGCCTACTAGTTTTTTAAGCTCGATAATGAACTGTCAAACTTCAGAAAGATATTAAAAAATACTTTAGATACTCTTGGCGTCTTAGCTGCTTGAGCAAGGAACGAGTGAGCATGAGAAATAAACCAAACGTAATTAATGAGATCTCGCAAAGGCGCGAAGGTGCAAAGCTGGATAGAACAATACTATTCCCTAATCTTAGCGCCTTGGCGTCTTAAGTGAGGTACGAGCGGGCGTGAAATTTAATAGATTGGAAGCTGGAGACATAACTGGGAAGCCTTGCCTGAAATACTAAGCTCTGCCAATGCCGATTGCAAATCGGCGGTCCCAGCCATAATCCAACACCCTAATCTTGGCGCCTTAGCGGCTTGAGCCAGGCACGAGTGGGCGTGATAACCTTTCTAATTCACTCAACGAATCGGAGGAAGGAACTCGGCAACTTTCTTCACAGGAATATTTTGAACTCTTCCTTGCAAAACAGGATTAGCGCCTTGTTGAATACTCAACAGAGAAGCCTTGCCTGAAATACTAAGCTCTGCCGGTTGCTTTGGATCTAATTGCGCTTTTATAGAAAAACCATGCCCTGAAACGGCACCATTCTTCATTTGCAAGACTTCGGTAACTGATTCCTTTTTATCATTCAGCTGAATGATCGTTAAAAAGCGCGCTTTCTTAGATTTATTAGGAACCTTATACTCTGCACGTGAGGGCTTCTCTTGTCTAAATGCCGTTAAGTAACTATTACTAAAACTGTGCTCAAGTTGAACATTAGAAAAGACCTGTAAAGCTCCGCGGC
Organism: Lentisphaerales bacterium; assembly: GCA_022446985.1. Classification (GTDB taxonomy): domain Bacteria; phylum Verrucomicrobiota; class Lentisphaeria; order Lentisphaerales; family Lentisphaeraceae; genus JAKVBD01. The sequence continues at coordinate 1,235 of JAKVBD010000267.1, read as the reverse complement.
CTTTAGCATTCCCAACTGTAAACACACCAGTATCAGATAAAACAGCATCTTGACTACGGCTGTTAAACATCAGAGAAAAATCGCACTCTTCCTTTGCCTCGATATCGTCATAGACAACTAAAAGGTTTGGGCGGCAAAAAGCCACATGCCGGTCGTATCTCACCAGTGGAGTTTCGAGATAGCCATAACCAAATTTTCCTCTTCTGTGAGTCGCGGCATTTTCATCGACCTTGCCATAGGCTTGAGTCGCATCGCCACAGGCATAAGCGATCTGATCATTTTCTGCAAAGTGCTTAATCCAGCCAAAGTAGTTCATGCCACTACCCTGGCTCAGACCATTCACCAATAATCCATTGTGTGAGCGGGTGTGACGGTAATCCGTATAAATATGCTTACTGGAAAAGCCGGCCTTATAGTTTCCTGTATGGTAAAACAAGGGCAGCCCCTTGTATGAGATATTGAAGCAATTCTGGCTACTGGTCATATGCGCAACGCCACCGCCATAAGGGCTCGAATGCAGATAGACCACCGTATTTTCTTTCGGGTTAGTTATGTCGGAGTGAAGCGCAGCTAAACCTACACCGCGGAAGACTGCAGCGCCCGCTAATTCCTTTGGCTGAGGGGCATTGGCCCAATCTTCACGAACAAAGTCATTAATTATATAAGCCCAGTCAGAAAAACGGGTTCTCGAATTGCGACGCTTTTCCTGCTTTAAAGTCCAGGCAGCCAGCGGACTGTCTTTTATTTGCTGGAAAAGAAGATTCATCTCCATGCCGTACATATTGTAAGTTCGGCCTTCCGACTTATCGCCAAATCCCGGTACTGTACTTCCGTGACCAACACTGTAAGCCAGATAATCTGCCGTATTCTTATACCACGGATGATTTTTTATGAAATCGATTCCACCAAGCTGTAAATCGCGGGGAACTCCCAGTAAAGTCACATCGTTGACATGAAAGTAACCATGACCATTGGCCCAGCCACCATCGCTTGGCCCGACAATCGGGAATTTTGCCAAGGCCAGATTATAAGCGTATTCTAGATGCCGGTGTGTGTCTGAGTGATCATGAGCCATGACCATTGCTATGCGCAGGTAACCAAACATTGACATCTGCCAAAAATGATTATCGTAACCTTTTAACTCGAGATAGCCTATTAAGCGATTGTGAAAATTTAAAACCTGTTTGCCTTTGGCAATAAACATGGCGTGTGTTGCAGGTTCATGATGATTATAG
>JAKVBD010000266.1 GCA_022446985.1 Lentisphaerales bacterium | reverse complement strand
ATGGATTACTGAAGTCATTAGGGGCGCTGAAAATGTAATAGTTAAAGAGCCCTAAAAATCTGCAGAGTATCTCGAAATTAAGGCAATATTGAATCAGGGAGTACAGTTAAACCAACGATTAAGAACTTAAAATAGCCCGATGAAACCAATTCAAGTAGTTGCTTAAAACGCTTAACAATATGCTCAAAGATGAAGTGCAAAACTTAAGTTATTATCCTTAAGGAACAATGAATTTGCCTTATTGATCTCACTCACATTAGATACACATAATTTTTATCCGTATTCCCATAAGCATCTTTTACTATTCTAAAATTGAGCTTTTGAAATAGCATTACAAACTTTTAAGACTTTCCCTAAATTCTATAAAACCTGTAACACTCATCTAAATCAATTTGTTTGTATTTAAAAGCAAATAATTGAAGTGCGTGTTATGTTCATTAAATCTGTGATAGTTACTCTATTTTTCACTCTTTCTCTCATGGCTCAGGATTCTGTTGGGCCGTGGAATTTAAAAGAACTTTTCCAAACACCCAAATGGCAAAAAACCGAAAAAGCCCCGAAAACAGGAATGACTGGTTTGCTCTATGACTCTATACCTTACAAGGGTAAAAGAGTTCAAGTGTTTGCTTACTACAGCACTCCAAAAGGTGACATTCCTGAAAGCGGTTGGCCTGCAGTTGTCTGTGTCCATGGAGGTGGAGGCACAGCTTTTGATACCTGGGTGAAAAAGTGGAATGAACATGGCTATGCTGCGATAAGCATGGACTTGGAAGGTCATTACCCAATTAGCAAGGATAAAAAGAATCGCAAAGCCGGTAGAGTTTCTACAGAAAACCCAGGCCCTGTCAGAGTCGGTGTTTTTGATGACTATGCCAGACCAATCGAAGACCAATGGTACTACCATGCAGTTTCACAAATAATTCTGGCTCACTCTCTTATACAGTCATTTCCTGAAGTCAATCCAGAAAAAACCGGTATAACCGGGGTTAGCTGGGGCGGTAATCTAACCAGTACCACTATAGGAGTGGATAACCGATTTAAGTTCGCTATACCTGGATATGGCTGTGGTTTCCTCGTAGGTTCCAGTGCTCACCAAGGTAGCGATAAAAGCAGGTAAGCATTGGGAAACCGTCGCCAAGTATTATGATGGCTCTGCTTATTTTAAGAATGTAAACTACCCAACACTTTGGGTTAATGGCACCAATGACTTTCACTTCGATCTACCAGCAACTCAGAAATCTTCAAATGCTGTCTCTGGATCAGTAACATTGAGATATCAGCTACAAATGGGCCACGGTCATCAAGCTGTATGGAATACTAAAGAATGCTACGCTTTTGCGGATAGCGTGATAAAAGGCAAAACATCTTTATTGAAAGTAAAGAAGCCTAAATTACAGGGTAGTACTCTCAGTGTAAAAACTATCGGTAAAATAAGTAAAGCTAAACTTCTCTACACTAAAGGTACAGAAAAAGTCTGGCCGGATAGAGAATGGGCAGAAATTCCCGCTGCACTAAATGGGCAGACAGTCGCTGGTGATATCCCAGATGGCGCGACTGCTGTATACTTCAACATCTACGATACAAATAATATGATGGTGAGTTCAGAATTTATCGAGGTGAAGTAAATGTCTATTAAATCTACTCTGTTAGAGTTTCTGGTGGTCATAGCCAGATGCTCTCCGACATACTATGCGGCGACTTTCACCTGGTTTTGGCATAGTAATTGACAGAGCCTCTCTAAGTTGAATCCAATAGCTTTTACGAGAGTTTGTTGCCAAACTCTTTTGATTCCGCAGACAGTATATCTTGCGAGATTATGATAATTCTTGAGTTTAGAGATTCCTGCTTCACAAATAGATCGTAAATTTCTTACCAGTTGATAATTTTCAATTTCATAAACATTGTCTCCCAAAAGCTTTCGACCTTTTGAGCCGCTGAAGCTGATCAATGCGGTTCCGTTCTGTGTAGCATGATTTAAATTGTCACAGGAGCAATAGCCATCATCTACACTGATCATGGCGGGAGTTTTCTCTGTCATTTGTTCACTTTTTTCAAGACATTTT
>JAKVBD010000265.1 GCA_022446985.1 Lentisphaerales bacterium | reverse complement strand
AGTAAAGCGTAAAAACGTTTTTGAGTCATTCCTTTATCCGCAAACAGTGGAGCAAATCTTTGCCAAATTGCCGAAATGCATTTTTCGAGGAGCTGCAAACCAGGAGTTGCCTACGCGAACATTAGGGGGCTGGCTGGGTGAAGTTTCGATTTTGGGTTCTTTAGTAGACTCCTAAATAAAAAGTTTATATTTTTTAAGGAAGGTCTAATATGAGACTGTTATTGGTGGTCTCAAAAACGGGCAAAGTTTAGTTCAAAAAAGTTTAATGAGCTAAAAGCTTTCTATGTTTACTTTTCGTAACTTTTGGTTGGTAGTGACAAAATGTAATCTCTGGTTGCTTGTCCAAACCAATGTTCAAAATATCCAGAATAGCTATGAATGACCATTTTATCGAATGACTTTTCTGAACTCAGTCTTTTTTGAGTATCTCGCATAGCTTCTTCAAAAGTGAGTATTTGATCCTTTTGATTGACTTTGAAGCGAGTTGTTGCTGGTTCCTTTGTGATTTTTTCCCACCAGGTTTCGAGATCAGCGCTTGGCCAGGCATTGTAAAGATTATTTACTTCAAAACCAATTGAGACTTTTTTTTGTTTCTCGGTAGCGATTTTAATAACTGAGTCAGACCATTTATTAATGACTTTTATGTTTTGGTGATAACACATAAGGGCAGCATGGTTGATGGTATCCAAAATATGTTCGTTCATAGTTTTCGAGGTACCTTTCCAAGTGATTGATTCACGAATCCAGGCAGGCCTAAGAGCTTGTGATATCAGAATTGTACTATTTAGATTATTGTTTACGACAGCTTGATCCTTTTGCATATTCTCAAGAAGGTCAGTGTATGATTTTTTGTTCTTCGGCTCTTGATCACCATGTATACCAACAAATGCTGATTTTGGGTACTTTTGATTAAACCTTATAACCGTTTCAACTAAATATTTTATAGAGTCGGTACTTTTATTCATTCTATTAACTTGGCATTAAATTAGATTTACTTTTGATATACTTATTGTATCTTAAAAAGAAACGGAAAAACATGTCTAAGAATGCCAAAAGGGGCGACCAAAAAACTCAAGCTTATATTCGAAATCAAGCAGTCAAAGCTGTAGTTGCTAAAGGCCAAAAGCCAGCAGTCGTAGCTGATGTTTTTGGTGTAGCGTTAAACACAGTCTATAAATGGGTTAGAATGTACAAATCTTCTGGCTCTTCGGCCTTAAAAGACAACAAACGTGGTTGTCATAAAGGTAGTAGATCCAGTTTAAGTCCAGAACAATGCAAAAAAATTAAAAAGCTTATTACAGATAAAAACCCCGAGCAATTAAAGATGCCTTTTGTTCTTTGGACACGCAAAGCAGTTCAGGAGTTGATCCAAGATCAGTTTTCTATTGGTATGCCTATTAGAACAGTAGGGGAATATTTAAATCGTTGGGGCTTTACCCCTCAAAAGCCTATAAAAAAGTCTTATGAACAGCAACCTAAAGAAGTTCAAAAGTGGCTTGATAATGAATACCCCACGATTAAACAGGATGCAGTCAAAGAAGGTGCCGAGATTCATTGGGGTGATGAAACAGGATGTACCAATAAAATATCTCATGGACGTAGCTATGCTCCAAAAGGACAGACTCCGACATTAGTTCTTTCAACGAAAGAGAAACTTAAAATTAATATGATCTCCAGTGTGTCAAATCAGGGGCAAGTTTTTTTTGATATTCACGAAGGTAAAATTAATTCGGCTGAGTTTATTGAATTCATGAAAAAACTAATAAGGTGCACAGATAAAAAAGTTTACTTTATCGTTGATAATCTACCTCAACACCGCTCAAAATTAGTAAAAAACTGGCTCAATGAAAATAAAGACGCAATTAAGCTATTTTATTTGCCTTCATATTCTCCAGAACTGAATCCTGACGAATATCTCAACTGTGATTTAAAGAGATCCTTAAACACCAAAAGAATGCCAAGAAATAATTCACAACTTAAGGAAAATACGATGCAGTATATGATTGAACTATCACAAAACTCTGAAAAAGTAAAATCATATTTTCGTCATCCAAAGGTCAAATATGCAAGTTGATTTTGAATTCTAATTCATTGCCGGATTAATAG
>JAKVBD010000264.1 GCA_022446985.1 Lentisphaerales bacterium | reverse complement strand
GTCATAAAAATGACGGGCTATAAAGAAAGCAACAACCAGCTGTGCTGAGGGATGTTTCTGTGCCCCGCTATTTTGAAGGGCGAAATGGTGCCAGGTAAAGAACTGGCATTTGCTTATCTACCGAAAGGACAGATTTTATTAAGACTTAAAGAAGAGCTTCAAGCATTTTTTTATATTTGGGTATTTGCACAAAAGGGTCTTCTTTTTCTTCATATTCTAAAACCATATAGCCGGCGTATTGAGCGTCATTGAGTATTTTTACAATTCTACCCAGATCGGTGTCGACCTTTTTGCCATTAACAGGAATCTTCACTTTGACCTGAGCATTGACCGCGTAAGGAGCCAATTTTGCCAGATCAGCATAAGGGTCGGCAGTTTTTTTGAGATTTGCAGAGTCCCAGTTGATCCCAAAATAAGGCGATTTTACTGTTTTAATGAAAGCAAGCAGTTTATCGATGTCTGTCATGGAATCGTGATTCTCCATAGCCAGAATAACGCCGCGCTTTTCGGCATATTGAAGGGCTTCAGCGAGATTAACACTGACATTCTCCATGACTTTTTGCGGCGACGCTCCCGGCGGTCCCTGGCGGCCGGCAAAAACGCGAATGAGCGGAGTGCCAAGGTCGGCATAGTGATCAATCCATTTCTTGACATACTCACTTTGCCTTTTTGCCTGTGGACTGCCCGGGTTCATACTAAAGTTATTACCGATAGCGCCACCGGTGAGGTCCAGCCCAAGGATATGCGCTCTTCTTTTTATCTGATTGATATAAGAAGATTTCAGCGGCTCTGGAAAAAAGTAAGCAGTGAGTTCAACACCGTCAAACTGCTGACGGGCGGCATAGTCAAGAAATTGCAACATATCCATGTCGCCATTGCCCTGACCTCCCTTAAACCATTTCATTTTATGTACAAGAGAATATGCTGCCAGGCTTAAGCCTTTAATGCGTGGATTAATTCGTTTGGGCACTTCCAGTGCTGCCAGGCTGTAGCATAGAGCCAAAGCAGAACCTTGGGAGATAAAGCTCCGTCGGGAAATTGAAAGCATTTTATACCTGTTTTTTTGAAAGTATTTTTATCTTAGGTTTCGAAAGGAACTTGTTCCTTCGCAGGTCTTGGACGGAGTCCAATTTATCTTTTAATCTTTTTATGCGTCAGCGAGCTGTCGTAAAAGGAAAAGCCCCCGGCGGCCAACGTGCCGTTGGAGGCATATAAAAAATCACTTTGCTGTAGAAAGTATCTGCCTCCAGCTTTTACCGAAATCCGTGCTCATGAAAATACCCTTGGTATTACAGGCATAGACCGTATGATCCCGATCATGATGGCGCAGGAGTGAAGTAATCCCGTCGTTGACGTTGCTCACCGGACCGGGGGTGACTTTACCAAACATCTCTTCATTGACTGTTTCACCTGCATAAGTCCGTGACCGGGCTGTATTCCAGTAGTAGGCCTTAAGAGTCGAGCGGTCAATTTCCGTAGACGTTTCTCCTACAAAAGGGGCGGCGTAAAACTCTGATATTGGGCCGCGATTGCGAATCGTTCTTTGTTCTTTATGAAGGATCTCTTCGGTTAAAGCTATATAGGTCGTTTGTCGAGCTGAAGTTGGGCGCAGAAATAGATCGCGTTTATTTTGCGAGGTGTAAAAAATACCTCTCGTCGTTGCACAAGCGAACTTGTTATAGCTTTTGGCTGGGACAAAACGCAAGATACCAAGCTTGTTATGTTGGTACTTGGTTTTTCTTTTTGCGCCGTACTCATCGGCGATGATAATTTTGCCAAGTTCATTGCCTGTCTTTTTATAAGATCTCGATTTGCCAAAAACGGCCCACTCGCTATCCGGCATGGTACCGATATGTAGATTACTATCCCCTTTTTTCATGTAAGGGTGATATAACAAGGTTGAGATAAATTCGTTTTCCAATCCGGCATGTTCCCAGGTTTTACCTGCATCACGACTGATGAATAGACCCTTACTCTCACCAGCAACTGCTACGACATCGGGATTCAGTGGATTAAAACAGATTATTTCACCGAATAGCAGTGAAAGTCTCGTGCGGCCGAAATCAATATCTGAAGCAACTTTACTCCATGAACTCCCGCCATTTTCACTTCTGTAAAG
>JAKVBD010000263.1 GCA_022446985.1 Lentisphaerales bacterium | reverse complement strand
ATTTGCCGCATTCCATAGAATAAAATATGGCACGCACTATAAAGCGACATGGAACCACAGCGATGTGGGCAGATACCCAATCACCTTTGTAGATGGGCACACAAGTCATTTAACCCTCATACAAGGTACTGGCCTCCAGCACAGTATGGACATGGTTACCTTTAGAAATAATTACTAAACACATTTAAATATCTGCGTTGGCAAGATACTGCCTTGAAAGTCTATAGAAAATGTTATTACCCCGAGCACTATAAAGATTGAGGTTCTCAATGAGCCAGCTGAAGCTGGAAGTATAAACAAGTTAGCGAACAAAAAATCGTCTATTCCCGGCCATTGATTTATGGCCTTTTTTATAAAAATTACAAGAAAAAACGTAAAGAAGCCAAAGAGAAAAAAGTCAGTACAGCCATGACTGTTGCCCTGATCAGTTTTCTATTCGATAAAAGAAATATTAGTTTAAGAAACGATATGATAAAATTACTTGCTTTCATTTGTCTCTGCAGTGTCGCAGCGGCCCAAAATAATAAATATAACGTGCTGTTCATCGCCGTCGATGACCTGCGACCGGAACTCGGCTGCTATGGTGTGAAACACGCTCAGAGCCCAAATCTCGATTCCTTCGCCAAAGAAGCCGTCGTCTTTGACCGACATTATGCTTCGGTGCCTACTTGTGGAGCTTCGCGTTATGCCTTACTCACCGGTCGCAGTCCTCAAAGCTCCGGTGTTTTGAAAATAAATAACGGGCTATACAGCGGCAAATCGAAACTTAGAGCCAGCTACAGCGATAAGGCTCAATCTTTGCCGGAAGTTTTTAAAAGAAGTGGATACAAAACTGCATGCATCGGCAAAATTTCACATCAGCCCGACGGCAGAGTTTTTGCCTATAACGGTAAAGGCAAGGGTCTGCCGGAATTGCCTCACGCCTGGGATGAGTTGCCAACTCCTTTCGGGGCATGGAAGCGTGGCTGGGGGACATTCTTTGCCTACGCCAACGGGCGGCATCGCGAAGATGGCCAGGGCAATAAAGATCTCATGGAGTTTGTCGCGAAAAAAGATACCGACCTGCCGGATGGCATGATGGCCGAAACGGCGATGCAGCAATTGGTAAAATGGAAAGGAGAACGCTTTTTTATCGGCCTTGGTTTTTATAAACCGCACCTGCCATTTGTCGCACCAAAGCAGGATTGGGACGCCTTTGAAGGGGTCGATATTCCGCATCCACAAAATGTTAACAAGCCGGAAACCGGTCATCATGGCAGTAGTGAATTTCGTAAGTACAATGCTCCCTTTCTCAAGAAAAAGCTTCTGTCGCCAGAGGCTCTGACAAAATCGCGGCGCGCCTATTTGGCTTGTGTGCGTTATGTCGATAGGCAAATAGGTAAGGTATTGAAAAAGCTCAAGGAACTCGATCTGGAGAAAAATACCATTGTCATCGTTTGGGGCGATCACGGTTGGTTTTTGGGAGACCGAAAAATGTGGGGTAAACACAGTGTTCTGGAGGAGGCTAACCGCAGTGTTTTTATGATTAAAGTTCCCGGGGAAAAGCCAAGAATGACCTCAGCTTTGGCGGAGACGGTAGATATTTTTCCAACCTTAATGGATTATTGTCAGCCTCGTGATCAGGCGACGCATTTTGCGCTCGACGGCGTTAGTCAAAGAGCGGTAATCTCAGGGCGTCAAGATTCAGTAAAAAAGCCGCCGTCAGTTATTGGGGCAAATCAATTAGCATTCGCACCGACACTCACAGGTTAATATTCACTAAGGATAGTTCAAAGTCATTTCTTTATGAAATGAAAAACGGTTTCACGCTGACAAAAGACATTGCGGCAGAAAATTCTGAGTTGGTGAAGAAAATTAAAAGTTTTCACAAGAGGTAAGTACTTTTCTGGTGGATGAGTGCAGATTTCGGCAAAAGCTGGGTCTGCATACTACCTGTACGCTAAACAGAATAGGCAGTTTTTTTATAAGCTTTCAACGATACGTTAGCCGCGGGCCTTGGTCGAAACCATTGATAAGCAGTTGTTCAGAATTCCACACTCTAAAAAGTTAGTTTTCTGGCTACCGAAAGCTTTCTAACTGCTGATCTGAGGCTGGATGAAAAACAAAGCGAAGCCTGTAG
>JAKVBD010000262.1 GCA_022446985.1 Lentisphaerales bacterium | reverse complement strand
AAAGTTGTAAAGGAATTATAAAGATTTACAGCAACACACGAAAAGGCATTTTTTGTGAGCAAAGGCTTCAAAAGATCGGTTATAAGCTATTACCCCTTTTATCAGTTCTCCCTTTTTTAAATCAGCAGGAATCTTTACCGTAATAGTCTTAGTCTCAAAAACTTCTTTAGTGTACTTGGCTCACTTATCTGCAAACTTTGAACCTTTCTTAAATTCCGGATCAAAATCATAACTCACTTGAATAGATTTTAACTCGAATGGTTGAACATTGGTCGATACTAAAACACACAAAATAAATAGACAGCATTGTAAAGCTTTCACATCTCACACCTTATTACTCTCCATAAAACGAAGCTAAGTCCTGAAATTAGACACCATAATAAAATTAATTACCAGAGGCCTGACAACTCCACTATGCTCTCGACACTAAAAAATCAATATGCAGTAACAGGTACTCAAGAGAACGGTAAAATATGCTATCTGTAAAACCCATAATTAGCCATAATCAACTCTTCACAGTCTTTTCCATTGTTGCCAACTGCAACTAATATCGGAAAATTGAGTTGATCCGAATATTCGTTCAAAAGAAGCACTCCCCTTTCCCACATACCTTGCTCATTTCTTTCAGGTATGCTCTGACTTAGCTCTTTAACTCGCGATCTAAGATGCTTTTGACGCTTGCTTTTGAGACTAAGAATACTCAACCTACCAGTCCTTCCCGGCTTAAGATATTTTTCAAAAACAAGAGCAACCCGGCCCATAGTGTATCTAAAATTCATTTCAACAATCGGCCTGACTTTTAACTCCCCTGCCCTATTCTTATAAATAAAGCAGTCGATGCCCAAAGGTCCACGGTAATTGATACCTGAAAGTTCTTTTGTAAGTAGACCTGCCAAAACATCGCCAAAGCCATTTATGCCTCGCTTCGATGATGATTGAAGAAGCTTCAAACAGTCTTTATCTACTTCGCGCCATGGATTGCCAAATAAACTTCCAGAGTACTGTCCTCTTTCGTCATTTAGCAAGCGAGTTACGCCTTTAAATTTGACTTGCTCGTTTACATCGAAGTGCAGTGAAAAATCTAAGGCTCTTTCAGCCCAAGGCTCAACTATCACTTCTCCAGAAGCAGTCAACATTGTCATAATTTGTGAAACCTGAGTTTCTTTAATCTCACCCTCAAAAACACGCAACATATTACGACCTGAAGTTCCAAGAGGTGCTTTAACGACCACACTTTTCCAGCCCGTTTTATACAAACTGTCAACAGACTTTTTTACTGCTTCTAAACTCTGGCAAAGGTCAGGCTCTATATCACATTCCGAAAACCAAGGGTGAACTTTTGCCTCTTTTAACTCTTTCGCTACAGAAACTGCGAATGACTTAGAAAACAATTCTTTATATTCCGGCTGCCAACCAGTTATTTTGGAATTTTGCTTGATGAGCGCTAATAGCTTATCATGAATATAAGGACTCCAGCCCCATGGCCGAATAGATCCGGCATGCCTCTTATGTAAGGCTGGCACTTCTTTATCAAAACTACACTGCGCAACTTCTGGCATATTCATTCCACAATCTTGAAGCTTTTGCAAATGTTGAACAGAGATCTTCCCCCAACTCAACAGTAAATCATCCTGACGACAGAAAACTAATGGCAGTACACTCATCTCTTTTTCAAGTTGGCGGCCCCAACCTGGAAAATTAAAGGAAGCTCCTTCATTTATTGAAACTTCAGTGAAACCGTGAAAAATATAGACGTCCGGAGATCGCCCTCTCGACATGGAAGTCACTTTCATTTGATTAATAAATTCGTCATCAAAACCTGCCTGATGACGGCCTTCTAAATCAAAGAGTGGCCCTTTGCCACGTGAAGGAGATAAGGGAATCTCCAAGATCTTAGCATACTCCTCCCAGTCACTGACGCCCTTCTTCTTCCACCGCCTGAACCAGCTCAAACCATGGCAAACATGAGTGATTTCATCATCGTAAACTATCTGTAAAACTTCGGCTGTGGAGCTATCTCCAATTGTCTCAAAGGCATCTTTATAGTAAAGAGAGAAGTCAAGATTTGCCTGTTCAAAGGTTAGGCTCATCCCGGCTATAAACTTTTGTAATGTATCAGACTGAGCGAGTGCATCCCAGAAAAACTTATTCAT
>JAKVBD010000261.1 GCA_022446985.1 Lentisphaerales bacterium | reverse complement strand
TCACTTTTGCCATTCGAGAATGCATATAAATCAAATTTAGAATCCGTTAATTTCTCAAGCCCCTCTTTTACATCCTCGAAGACAGGTAGAGATTTGTAAAAATCGAGAAGCTTCGTTTTTTGATCATCTGTTAATTCTATTTTATGAAACAGGCAGGTAAAATCTAAGGCTTGCCTGGTGCATCTGGAAAAATCTTCATACTGATTCATCAGGGCTTTCCTGAAGGAATATTCAAGTTGCTTATCTCTCCAGGTTTGCGAGAAGATTTTTGCCTTACTTCCAATAAAACTTTCAAGTAGTGATATGACTCCATGAGTATTCATGAGAGTTCCATACACATCAAATGCAAGAGTAATTTTCATGACGAAACCTTGTTCTGCATCACCTCTGCTCCACTACTTCTTTTTCCCAACCTGTTTTGCCTGGCCGGACAGTCGCAAAAAGACCTCCATGCCAGTCTCTCCCTGGTCATTTGTTTTGGGGTAGGACTCGTCATTATAGGAGTTAACCTGCGTGTCAAAAATCTTGTATTCGCCAGCGGTGATTTTTCCGTCATTATTCCAATCGATAAAGGGGAAAAGCGACTGGCAGTCGGGTCTATCATTATTCCAAGCTTGCTGATTTGGCCATTCCTTTTTTGAAGATGATCCATATTTTTTCGGATAGCTTTTTGCTTGTCTTCTGAAAGTTTTGTCTGCCAATTCTTCTTTCCAGCTCAAGCCGTCATCGCCATCGCGATTGGCGCGCTGCCAATCCGGATGCGGAAATTCACCATATTGCCAGATATTATCGCTATTTTTATCGAGAGCCGCCCACATCTGTTTTGACTTGGCTAGTTTCTTTTTACTGAAGGTCGCCTCCATTTTTTTAATGTGAGAATCCGCTTGGTAGTAAGCTTTCAAGTGATCTTTAAAAGCCGTGTATTCCGCCTCGCTGATCTTGCCATCACGATCCCAATCGATGAAATGAAAGATCTGCTCAAAGCCAGGGTGAGCAACACCCCAGGCATAAATCGACGGCCACTGCTTTTGTGAATCCTTGCCATGCTTCGCTAAAAAGTTTCCATCCTCAACTAATTTCTTAAGGACGCGATCAGATAACTCCTCGGCCCAGTCAACCACGTCATCACCATTTCGATTAGCTCGCTTCCAATCCGCATGTGAGAATTCGCTATACTGAAGTTTGCCGTCTTTGTTCTTGTCCCTGTTCCACCAATCAATGCGGACAGTATCCATGCTCGCAGTGTCTAGGACATGCTCAAGTTTCTCAATGCCAATCCATCGGCGCTGCGCCTCTGCCTGGCGACCTTCTTCCGTAAGTAGATGCTTGAAATCTCCGAGGAACTCTCTTCTAACCATGAACATTAAACCGTAGTTACCACCACGATTGACAAGAGTTCCCCTTGCAGTGCGGCCATCACCGGCCAAAACTGCAGTAAAGGTCGCCCATGTGCCCACATTAGTCCCCTGCCTTTCTATCACTGCCATGTGGTGGGTGCCATTCTTTATCGCCTTCTTAAATTGACCAATAAAAGGTGTCATACTAGACCACGTACCAATCGGACGAATGGTTGCGGGCGGATCAAAAGGTTTCTTGATTTGACCACCGTCACCGACAAGTTGATCACCTTCCTGCTTTAAATTAATTTGCATGATGCCCCGGCCCAATTGACCATTCAGCCTCATCGTAGTAAAGCAAATCCAGGTACCTGAAAAATGATTACCCAAGTCATTGTCACTCATCTCTACCGGAAGCGTCTGAAGTGTCTGAATGCGGTTCTCCAAGTTCATAACCCGCATGATCGCCATTTCGGTTTCAGCAGAAAGAAGCTGCCCAGGCTTCTCTGCTTTTGGCGAAGACTGAATTGTGGGGCTCATCATCGCCAGTAATAATAGTATTAGTACTCTTTTCATTATGCTTCCCAAAATTTGTAAGTTGATATTTGTAATATCCACGGAGACAGGAAAGTATTTCTTTACAGATGAGTCGTTTTTTAGATATTCTTTTAAATATGCTGAAACTTTTAATTTAAGACCAAATGGAATCGGCCAGGCCATTGGCATCAGCAAAGCTGTCCATTTCGCAACCGGCATCCTTCAACATCGTCGTCCATAGATTCGCCAAAGGGGTATTTTCCTCTTTTGCTTTTAAGTGACTGCCATGAGTAAGGCTCTTAAAACCATCCCCAGCTAGCAGGCAAGGTACATTTTCGG
>JAKVBD010000260.1 GCA_022446985.1 Lentisphaerales bacterium | reverse complement strand
TAGCTTCGCCTTCAGCCATGGCTTTGATGGCGTGAACAGCACTGTAACCGTGTTTTCTTGGTGATTTTATGTCAAATGCTTTATCCAGAGCGGCGAGGAAATTTTCAGTTGGGTTTTCTGTGATACCAACTGTTCTGTCGCCTTGAACATTACTGTGACCACGAACCGGGCAGGCTCCTGCGCCTGGTTTACCGATATTTCCTTTCAGAAGAAGTAAACTGATGACTTCCTGAATATTAGCAACACCATGTTTGTGCTGAGTTAGTCCCATAGCCCAACAAATGATAGTTGCTTTGGAATTGATGTAGATTTCAGCTGCTTCGACAATTTGTTCTTTAGTTAGACCAGATTGCTTAACAAGGAAGTTCCAATCTTCAGATTTAACTTTTGCTTCAAATTCAGGGAATTCACTGGTGTGTTTGTCGATGAATTCTTTATCGAGAATTCCACCTTTAGCTTCTTCTTGTTCAAGAATGTACTTGATCATACCACGCATTGCTGCCAGGTCACCACCAATTCTAGGCTGGTAATAGTGAGAGCTGATTCTGGTTTTGCTATTCGATAACATCTTACCGAAATCCTGCGGGTGCAGGAAGTTGAGAAGACCGGCTTCTTTGAGTGGATTAAAAGTAACAATCTTACAGCCATTGCGTGAAGCCTGCTGAAGTTCAGCCAGCATACGCGGGTGATTTGTGCCAGGATTCTGACCAAAAACGAAAATAGCCTCAGCTTCTTCGAAGTCTTCCAGTTGAACCGTGCCTTTACCGATACCAACAGTCTCTGCCATACCTACGCCACTGGATTCGTGACAAAGGTTTGAACAGTCCGGGAAATTGTTGGTGCCGTACATGCGAATCATTAGCTGGTACATAAAGGCTGCTTCATTTGTCGTTCTGCCTGAGGTATAGAAAACAGCTTCATCCGGATCGTCGAGAGCTTTAAGTTCATCAGCGATAAGTTTAAATGCATCATCCCATGAGATGGCATCGTATTTATCTGTCTGAGGATTGTAGATGAAAGGTTCAGTTAAGCGGCCCTGATCTTCAAGTTTAAAGTCATCCCAGGTATTCATTTCAGTTACAGTATGCTTCATGAAAGTTGCGATAGAAGCGCGCTTGTGAGTGGTCTCGTAGGTCAGTGCTTTAACGCCATTCTCACAATATTCTGCAATTGCTGAAGTCTTTTTAGGGTCAGGCCAGGCACAACCTGGGCAATCAAAGCCCTGCGGTTGGTTCATTCTTAGTAGAGTTTTATTGCCTTTGACGAATCCCTCACGTTTAAGGAATTTCATTGAGGACTTGAGTGCACCCCAGCCGCCGGCATAATCTTTCGGATTTTCAGTCATTATTAACCTATGAGATCAAGTTCTTTGATATTATTAACTCTGCTGAAGCCGCTGTAGAAAGTCGCACGGTCTCCGCGACAAAAAGCCGCCAGAGTTATGTTTGCTTTTTCGGCCATCTCGACAGCTAACGAAGAAGGTGCGGATATAGCTGTGAGCACCGGAATTCCGGCTCTGTGGCACTTTTGAATGATTTCGAATGAAATACGTCCTGAAACGGTCAGGACTTTTGCCTCTTCAAGGTGATCGTTTTCGAGCAGCCAACCGACAACTTTATCTACGGCGTTGTGGCGACCGATGTCTTCGAAAACACATAAAACATTACCGTCTTTGTCTACTGCAGATGCAGCATGACAGCCACCGGTAGTTTGAAAAAGGTTTTGCTGTTCGGCAATTTTGCGGTAGTAACCCTGAATTTCATTGGCGTTGACAGAAAAATCGTCTTCAAGTTTTTCGAAGCCATTGAAGAGGTTGTCGATACTTTTTTTACCGCAGAGACCGCAGGAAGAAGTTGAGCCAAGACGGCGCTTGCCGTGAATTTCCATTTTACAGATGACGCGGGTGTTGGCGATAGTACCGCCTTCTGTTTCGGATAGCTCAAATACTTCAAACTCAGAAAGATTAACTCCTTCTGCGTGAAGTAAGCCGCGCACTAGATAACGTTCCTCTCCAGGAGTCTGCATGGTCATGGAAAATTCTTTGCCATTGACGATAATCTGCAAGGCTTTTTCAACCACAAGAGATTCTTGACGTTCGACGGTTTGTTCGCCTTCCTGAAGCATGCCCTTATATTTTGCAGATTTCATAGTTCTTCCTATTTCATTCATTTGTAAAACAATACTACGATTTTTTAAGGAGAGTGTAAATAATCGG
>JAKVBD010000026.1 GCA_022446985.1 Lentisphaerales bacterium | reverse complement strand
GGAATACCAAGGTGCCTTAACCCTCCATCCGGTTTAGGGATATCTACCCGCAAAACTGGAAAAGGTTTGTAAGAACCTCTCCTTGATCCTGCCCCAATGCTTCTGAAGATACCCCTTCAGATCATATACTGAGCGATTGTCTATGCCGGGAGCTCCTTTGTTGGCACAGACATGTTCATAGGCGGCAAGCATGTTGTCTCGAGCGACTACCTGCTCAAGCAGATTGTCAGTTACAGGTAAGAGATTTGTTTGAATCGATGAGTGCTTTGAAACACCTGAAGATACCCTTACGGATTCCGTCCGATATTCTTCCTGCAGGCCTGCTTGCATCTCAGCAAGAGCTTCTGTATCTACTGCCAAACTCATGATTGAAGTTCTTTTACTCTATTTAAGGTTCAGGCCTTCACTCCTGTCGCAACAAAGACGCTACTGTGCCCTCGGCTGACTTCTCAAAATCCATCTCATGACATCGCTGCCACAATAGCGGGAAAAAAAATTGCAGACCTTGAGATCTCCCCGGGTAATGCGCATTCACCTTCACACTTATACCTGCCTCATCTACTGCATTTATACCCGTACAAGTATTGGACTTTAGAGATGTGTGACTCCTTATCCATAAATACAGCCTAATGAGATTCCTGTTCGTCAGGCCAGTGCTTTGCCGTCGGCTTGCTTCCCACAAAACCTCGCGGTTATGCAGTTGCCGCTTAGCTAACATTTCCCCTCGTCGGGCATGTAAGGGACTTTGATCCTCAAATGAATGCACCCTGCCGGGCGCACAAAAAAAAAGCACTGGCTGAAATCAGCCAGTGCCTTTTATAATTTTATGAAGGAGAACTAAGGAAGTTCTTTAATGTAAATATTTTTAAACCAAACCGGGTCACCATGACACTGAAGCTCAATCTGCTCCTTTGTCGGAATTGGTTTACCTTTTTCCCAAAGATTTTCAAGAGGAGCGTCATTTACGACTAACTCACTATTGAGCCATATCGTTACTTTATTGCCAATCATACGAATAAAGAAATGGTTCCACTCGCCTACCGCTTTATCGGCTTTCACAAGAGGAAAACGACCTTGCTCTTTATTGTTCCATAGTCCACCTGAACCTTTCGCAGCACCATGCTTTTGAACTTTAGGGTTACTTGGGTCCCATATCTGAACTTGAGGTAAACCTCTTAGGTAAATCCCACTGTCACTATTTTGTGCTATTTTCCATGAAACATGGAACTCAAAATTGCCATACTCCTTCTCAGTAGCCAGGCTAAACCCTTTGCCATCAAAAAACAATTCGCCATCTTTAGTGATGCTCCAGTGCTTATTCATGCTTTCGTCAGCCTTCTTTTGAAGCTCGGCTAATTTATTTACATCCAAGTCACGGCGCTTATTTGGTTTATCGTATGGTTTTAACAGAAGACCTTTCCAGTTTGTCAGATCTTTACCATTAAACAGCGCTGTAAACCCTTCTGGTGCGACATTATCGTCAGTTGTCGGTACCGTGTAATCATCTTCTAATTCAGCGATGTAGATATTTCGCAATTTGATGTTTGGACCATGACCCGCAAAAGCGATATGCCCTGCACCGCGGTTACGGCCGGCACCAAGCATTTTTTTATTATACGGGCTCTTTTTTTGCTCTACCATAGATAGGTCTGAGTCCTGAATAACAACACCATTTAACTTTACAATCAGGTGATTACCTTTGAAAATAACCTCTTGAGAGTTCCACTCACCAACCGGCTTTAGAAAACCTTTCTTAGCTGCCGAAAGGCCATAGGCTGACCCATGAAACTGCCAAGGCTTAAGTTTCTTGTATCCTGGATGAGTATCATCAAGTATCTGTAACTCTACGCTACCATAAGCGACGTCTCTATTGACAAATTTGTCGCTTGGGTGAGCAGTTCTTAAACCGATACCATTATTACCACCTGGAGGCACAGCAAATTCAAACTTCAGGGCATAATCCTGATAACTTTTTTTGGTATAAATGTTGCCGGATTTTTTCTCAGAAACCAACACGCCATCAACTACCGGATAGCCTTTTAAATTTCCAAACCAATTCTTCTCTAAATCAGCTTCATTGACAAAAAGTGGCTCATATTTCAAACCACTATATGGACTTGAGTAACAACCAGCGCAAAAAAGAACGCCGACCAAGAATCCTAAAAATTTCACAAAAAACTCCTTTGATTTTAAAGGGAAAAAGAACCACTGCGAGAGAATTTAACTCTCTCGCAAAATATTAGAAACTTATTTTTAATTAAAGCTCGATAGTTTTACCAGTTTTAAAAGACTCATCTGCAGCAAGGACTATTTTCAAACTATTGATGGCATCATTCATATGGTCTGTTAGATCGACATCTTCAACAATTGCCTTATAGAAGTACTGCTGCTCTCTCAAACACAGGCCATCGTGATCAGGCTCATCTTCAGTACTGATCCACTCATCTTCATTCACAAAGTTATTATCGGCATCGATCTCAGAAGAGTGCACACGAAGCATTTCTGTTTTCGTATGGGCATCGACATTATCCGACTGGCTTTCATCTGAAGCATTTTTAGCGGTAATAGTCACACAACCTTCTGGTCCCCAAACATCTTTCACAAAGAAAGCTTTAGTCGATGCCATTGGGCCCCAACCAGCTTCATACCAACCGACTGAGCCATCATCAAATGTTACTTGAAGCTGGCCATAATTATACATACCCTCAACAAGTTCTTCAGATAAGCGAGCACCAATACCACTAACGCGAATCGGCTTAGCACCGGTCATTTGGCACATAACGTCAACATAGTGAACACCACAGTCAACGATTGGCGACATAGAGTTCATTAGATTTTTGTGAACATCCCACATGTGACCATTTGACTGTTGGTTCAAGTTCATACGCATAACCAGCGGCTTACCAAGTGTTTTTGAAATCTTGATAAATTCCATCCAGGATGGGTGATGACGCAGAATATAACCAACAACTAATTTTTTACCGGCTTTCTGAGCTGCAGCAACAACTCTTTCGCAACCTGCAACAGTTGGTGCTACCGGCTTTTCAAGGAAAACGTGACAACCTGCGTCAAAAGCTTTAATGGCATACTCTTCGTGTGTATCCGGATAGGTGGAGATACAAACAGCATCTGCTCCTGACATTTCCAGAGCAGAGTCATAACTGCTATATAGATCGTAACCACCACCCAGTTGTTCATTCAACTTAGCTTTGCTTTTGCCACGAGAAACGATTCCACAAATTTCAAAACCTTCTTCGGCATGATACGCCTTGGCATGGGAAGCTCCCATATTGCCACAACCAACAACTAGTACTTTAATTTTTTCGCTCATAATTTTATACAAACCTCACACTTAAACTGTTTCTGTGTCTTCTGTCTCAACAGAGGCTTGAGACATTTCCGAAGAATTTTCTTCTTCCATTTTTTTAGGCTCTTTGAAAAGCAATACAAAGAAAACCAAAACCACTGCTGCCATACCGGCTGGAATTCCCCAAATCATTTTCCAATCCATAGCCTTGATGTTAGCCATAGCCAATTCCCCCTGATGTTTAGTCAAATCAGCTATTTCACTGTCAGCCTTCAGCAGAGCATCTCCCGATAAGTCCTGCTTGCGTTCCTTAATTTCCTTAATCTTCAAAGCGGCTTCTTTAGACTTTTCTGTATTCTCAGCCACTATTGCCGGAGTGTACTTAATAGCCACTTTACCAGCTACTTGGGCACCAATAAACATTCCCAAACCTAGAGTCAAAAGTACTAATAGACCCTGTGCCTGTCCCCGAATCTTTTCAGGTGCAATTTTATCTGTATCGATCTGACCGGTAACAAAAAAGAAATCATAGCAGATTCCGTGTATGACTATCCCTATGATAATCATCCATGAAATTTCTTGCGGTGCTCCAATTGCAAAAAGAGCATAACGGATCACCCAGCAAAGCATTCCAAAAGCCAACATCCATTTCACTCCTAAACGAGCAAAAAACAATGGCATAACAAGCATAAAGAAGACTTCTGACATTTGTCCATATGACATCGTCTGGCCAACCGGTAAACCTACCATTTGTACAATCCGGCTGGTAAGCTGATAATAAAATGCCAAAGGAATACAGATCAGCACAGAACTAATCATAAAGATGAGATACGATTTATCTTTGAGTAAAGCTAAAGCATCGAACCCTAAAAGTTCTCCGACAGAAATCTTTTTGTCTGACTTAACCGGAGGTGTATGAGGCAACGCAAAACTAAATAGACCAAGTGCTGCGGCTGCACCTGCCGCCATATTGAACATATTGATGCTGCTGTCATATGCCATCCAACTAATGGTAAGGCCAGCTAAGATCCAACCTCCTGTCCCAAAAACTCTAATAAGTGGAAATTGCTTTTCTGAATTTGTCATATTCTTCATAGCGATAGTATTGGTCAGAGCCAAAGTCGGATAAAAGCTTAACATATGGCCAAAGAAAAACCAGTTTATGGTAGAAGGGTCTGCGCTACCATCCATTTGACCTGTTGCCATAAACATAAAAGTAGCTCCAAGTAAATGCATGACTCCCATAACAACTTGAGCCGGAAGAAATCTATCTGCAATCATACCGACAAATAGTGGCGTAATCATACCTGCAATAGGGCCGACCGAATATGTCCAGCCAAAATCACCATCACCAAACCCTATTGATACAAGAAAGTTCGGAGCAGTTACATACCAAGCGCCCCATATAAAGAACTGTAAAAACATCATTATTGAGAGTCTTACCATGACTCCCATCGATGAACTATTTTCTGAATTACTCATTCCAAAAGTCTCCTAAATTACAGACCAACTAAATTAAACCTAAAACACTATGCAACACATATGCGAATTTTACTAGTATCATTTCGATATTTATATATTCAAAAACAAATCAAACACTAACTAAAAAACTCCAATGTTATGCTTAAAAAGCACCCAATGGGAGTCAAAATAAAAATTGTACATTTTTGTATATTCACAAATTCTCAAACTTTCCCTTCGATCTATTTTTAACCACATCATGCCATGGGAACACACAACCATTCATAGCGACAAAAACGCCTGGCCCCTGACTCCAGAGAACTCCAAGTGCAGTGCCAATATTAAATTCTGCATCTGTCTCCTTAAAAGTAGCTGGAAGTAATGCTCCGGTCAGTACAATAGTTTTATCTTTAATGCTGCTTAAGACACTTGCTGTATCCACTAAGGTGTCTGTCCCATGCGTAATCAAGATTTTAGTTTGCTTGCTTTCCTCGACGGCTTTAAAAATCTGTTGCCGATCATCAGGAGTTAAATCCAGGCTGTCTTTCCGAAATAAAGTACGGACCTCGAAATCAAAGTTAACCTTAAACTTTTTCAGCAAAGATGATATAAGAGGCTCACCAACTTTGTAATCGCTATTGGCATCGAAATATACTTTATCAATCGTTCCACCTGTGGTAAAAACTGCAATTTTTCTCATAACACAACCTTAAATTCTGACCTTTGATGCTTATTTTACTTCATTTAAGCAAGCACACGAAAGACTAACGATGAAATCATTTCTAAAAAAATCATTATCTCCTGGCAACACAGACTTTAAAGAAAGTATCGGGCTCTTGTTGCTGCGCTTATTTTTTGGCGGAATAATGATTCTTAATCATGGTCTTCCCAAGTTAGATAAAGACTTATCGTCACTTCCAAACCCATTGAATTTAAACCCTTCATTAAGTGGTGCTCTCGTACTGTTTGCTGAACTCTTTTGTGCAGGGCTTTTGCTAATAGGCCTTGCCGGAAGATGGGCTGCAGCCATACTTTCGATCACTATGGCTACTGCATTTTTCATTTTTCACGAAGCTGACTTTAAAGAAGGCGAGATGGCCCTCGCTTATCTGGCAGCCTACCTGTGCATATTACTCTCCGGTCCTGGCAGTATCTCTATCGACAGACTCATAAATAAAAAATAATCTCTATTCACAACTACATTTGACTCTAAAACCCGTGAAGCTAGATTAAAGCTTAGGGCAACATATCTCACAGGGCAATATGAGTTACAATTTTACGACTCCGTGCTGCGATCAACAATTGCGCATAGAAAATAACTTAAGTGGTAGAAAACTGCAGTGTCCCCACTGCGATTCAAAATTTTACATTCCGGCCAACCCCAGTAGTGGAAAAGGTTTTTACAAACTTGCTTTTACCAGCCTGATAATAGTCATAATCACTGGCATATTTATACTTCCTTCGAACTCCATAAATAAGGCACAAGAAGAAGCCAACCAACTCCACATTATCGCAACAAAGTCACGCTCCATACTTTTAAAATCCCTCACCTTAAAAATGGAAGAATCTCCCAAAGCTATAAATGCTCTGGAGATCTTTTTACAGGCAGAACAACTCATCGAAGAAAAGCAATACAAAGAAGCCATACCATTCTTTGAGCTGGCCATTGAAAAAATAACTGAAATTCAAACCATTTACAGCGATATAAAAGTCAGTATCCAGCCAGAGTTAACTCAACTTAAAAAGCGCATAAAACTCCTTAAGAACCAAGATCAATTCCTCAAGGCCATCGCGATAGTTGAAAAATACAAAAACGATCTTAAACCCAAAGATGCTCTCAGTCTCATACGCATACTTAAAAAAGAGCTCATAAAAGCTGAAGAAAAAAAACCTACAACAACTCCTAAGAGGCCGAAACCAGCAACAGCACCTCCAGCAGCAAAAAAGAAACTCCCAGTCAAACCAGAAAAACCACAAGCCATTCTAACACCGCTTTTTGAACCTGTCGTAAAACCACTGAAGGCAGATAAAGCAATCCCCCAGGATATTGAGACAAAAGAACTCCAGTTCTCAGAACAAGAATCATACTATGGCCAAGTACTAAATGACATTCCTCATGGAATAGGCCGCTACTCATACTCAAACGGCAACTACTACAAAGGAAGCTGGCAAAGTGGCAAGTTTCACGGTAAAGGCACTTACCACTTCTCAAACGGTGATAGCTTTGAAGGTGAATGGCAAAGAGGCACACGCCAAGGAATCGGCTCTTATAAATGGAAGAACCAAATCATATTAAAAGCTCTTTGGCAAAACGGCCAACCGTCAGGAAAAGCCTTCTTGCTTATACCAGATAAACCAAAGCAACAGTTGTTTTTCAAAAGTGGTAGAGCTCAATCAAAGAACAAGTTTTATGACCACCAGTCCGTAGATATCCAAAATCTCAAATTCAGACTTTCCAAAAAACAGCAAAGAGTTTATGACTTCTCTAAAAAGATTTCCCAGGCCTTAAACTCACTTCACTTAAATGACCCTAAAATACTTAAACCAGATCTACCGCCTCATTTATTCCTCCAAAGTAGATACTTTTCAGCCTTCATGGCTGAGCGCGAGATGGAAGCAGTAGAAGCTCAGATTAAGCAAAGTTATTTTTCTCTCAAACGATATGTTCTTCGAGCTAACAAAGCACTATCCCCTGAAGAAGAAAATGACTCCATTATCGGTGAGATCGATGGCTACAGCATTCCTACGGCAAAACTTGGTGTCGTCCTCGACTCTTCCGGCAGTATGCTCAAGTATATAAAGCCACTTAAAGAGCAAATCAGCAATCAATTCCCCAGTGCGGCATTTATAGAGGTAGACAGTTGTCGGCTAACTACTTTCAATACAGCTGCAATCTCCGAAAAAGCCGCGAATGACTCTACCATGAATGCCATAAAGTACTTCATAGATAATAAAGGAGTCGACAGCATCTATTGGTTCTCGGACCTAAATGGCACCAGATCTCCTGAAGCTATGCAAGAACTCTCAAAGTGGCTCGATGAAAGCTTGGTAGCGCTCTACGTTCGTTCAGTCGGTAAAAAGCCAGATAAAGATCTCATCAAACTTATCGAAGCCAGTGGCGGGAAGTATTTAAAGAAATAATAAATATTGTCTTCTCCTTCATTCTGAGCTTCTTTAAAACAAGAAAGGAAATCAAATGACACTTGCAGGCAAAGAAATAGAAAATGATCTTAGCAAAGTTTCTGAAGAAACTTTAAAGCGCGAATTCCATAGGCTGAAAACCCTTGGTCTTCACAAAGTCGCTCTCAGCATTGATGCTGCAATTGCCGAAAAAGACTAACCTCTTATATGAGTTCAGACTCACAACCCCTTGAGGAAAATTCCATTTTTGATTCCTTCAACAAATACCAAAAGTGAACATTGTCCATGCTCCTGCAAGATCTTAACAGTATCCAGTTATATACATTCGAGCAAGACCTACATGAAGGCACTGATAACCTCACATTAATGGAAATTGAACTTCGTAAAGTTTTTCTTTTAAAAGCTCATCCGGAAGGCAGACTTATAATACCACACTCAAATAATATGCGGGCAATCACCATTGGTAAATCCAGCATCTACTTGGTCTATCAAATGAATAAACGACATAATTGCATTTACTTACTAAAAATTCGCGATTACAACCAATGCCGATAAAGAAATGATCATCTCTTAAAATTAATCAGTATCAAACCAGAAATAACCAACAAGGTTCCCAAAACTCTTTTAAAGTCGATCACATGCTCAGGCATTCCTAAAGCCCCAAAGTGATCGAGTATCATTGAGAAAACCACCTGAACACAAAGGCATGCCAAAACCACGCTGGCCACACCGATTTTGGGAACAGAAAAAATAACCGATGTTACAAACACCGTCCCCAACAAACCGCCGATTAGAATCGTCTTCGGAGCCGCAGCTAATTTAGAAACTGTTGGAAAACCGGACTTCATGATTAATACTGCAAAACAAAGTGCCACAAACCCGCTGCCAAATGAAAACATGGCTGCCTGCAAAGGATGCCCAAGGTACTTACCAAGTGCAGAGTTTACGGAGCCTTGTAAGGCAATCAAACTTCCCGCGAAGACCATCAACAAAATGACCGAAACATTATTCATTTATACGCCCTGTGCTCCCGTCTTCTTTCCGACACATAGTACTCACTCGTTCCCTGACTGATCAGTTCATATAGTATAGCCTGTTTGCCATTTGCTTTCTTTCTCAAGATACGGCCTAAACGCTGCACATGTTCACGTATACTGCCACTGCCAGAAACGATAATTCCGACGCTCGCTTCAGGAACATCAACGCCTTCATTTAAAACTTTGCTGGTAACGAGTATGGGATACTCGCCACTTCTAAAAAGTTCCAGCATCTCTTTCCTTTCAAGCATTTTTGTATGATGCGTTAACACCGGCAAAAAAAACGTTCTGCCTATTTCATAAGCTGTATCGTTATCCGCTGTAAAAACGATAATCCTCTCATCTGAGTGCTCTTGCATCAAAGACCAGATAGTCCGTAATTTTGCACGGCCGCTTCGGGCTATACGGCGCTGTGTCATATAGGCAGCAAAAGCTTCTTTACCGCTAGGATGCACAGCTACCATATACATAAACCTAGCCCAACCGTCATTGGCAAAATTTATATCATTATCCCTTAAAAACTGCTTATAGATTTCACGGTTCTCTTCATAGGCCTGTTGCTCATCTTCGTCTAACTCTAACTCAATTCTCTCAACTACATAAGGCGCCAGTACATTGCCCTTCATTTGATCGATATCCTGCCTATAACAGAGATTCCCCAATAAATTGTAAAGTACTTGCTCGCCATCGTCATTTCGCTCAGGTGTAGCCGTCAATCCCATACGATATGGTGCTATAGACATAGAGGCTGACATGCGATTTCTCTCGCCTGGAAGATGATGACATTCATCGTAAATCAACAGGCCAAACTTGTCACCTATAAACTCCATCATCAATAAAGCTGAGTCATACGTACTAACAGTAATCTCACGAATTTCTTTAACGCCACCACCAATCATACCAACCTCACACTTAAAAACCTCAGACAACTGTTCACTCCATTGATTTAAAAGATCAATCGTCGGCACAACAACCAGAGTATTTCTTTTAATATGTGAAATTGCCATTTGGGCCAAAAAGGATTTACCCGAACCTGTTGGCAAAACAACAACGCCCCGGTATTTCGCAGCTTTCCATGCAGTGAATGCTTCTGCCTGATGAGTCCTTGGCGATTTATCAGTCTCAAGAATTATATCGAGTTTTTTATAACTCTGCGCTTCATCCTTATACTCATACTTGCCATGTAAAATCCTTAAAATAGGTGCGTAGTGGTAAGCCTGAGCTCTATACATCTTGACACGTTCGTCATACTTCACCCATTCCTTAATCGGTTCAACCTGCTCCTCAGTTCCCTTTATGAGTAAGGTTCCATTATCAAAACTTATATGAAGCACTAAATCAACTCCTGCATATCTTGTGGAACAGGAGCCACATAGTTCACAAGCTCGCCCGACTCAGGATGCTTAAAACTTAGCTTTTCAGCATGTAGCGCTTGGCGCTTGAGCACCATTCTCTTTTTATCATCAGCACTTAAAGTTTTAGCAATAAATTTTTCAAAGAAATTGTCGTCGACGCCATAAATTTTATCACCGACTATAGGGTAACCAAGCGAAAAAAGAGTCGCACGAATTTGATGCATCTTACCGGTATGAATCTTCACTTTCACCAATGAGAACTGACTTGTCTGGGACACTGGCCAAAACTCTGAAAATACACCATCTTTACCGTGGTCCTGATAATTCTCGACAGCCTCAAAAGACAGTTTTTTGCGAACTTGGCTTCCTGTATCTTTCTTCAAAAAACCGCGAGCCTGAATCTGACGTTCAAATTGACCTTCAACGATCACCAAGTACTCTTTTTCAACTTCACGACGCTCAAACTGCCCTGCTAGTTTCGCAGCTGTTTTTGAATCCTTAGCCAGTAAAACAAGACCACTGGTTTCCCGATCCAAACGATTAATAAAGTGGATATCGCCAAAGCCGGGTTTAAGTAAAGCCCAAAGAGTATTGTTAAAAAACTTACCAGAAGGGTGCATAGGCAAATCGCCGGGTTTGTTGATAACTGCTAAATAATCATCCTCAAACAGAAGCTCATAATTCCGATCAACTTCCGGCTCTATGTTAGGTGTATGATCGTATTCTAAAAGATCATTGAACTTTAAGATCTGCTCTGCCGACGCTATAAGGCTATTAATCCTCAAATCACCGACATCGATAAGAGACAACCAGCCCTCACGACTCTGGTATTTATAGCGTAGACAAAGATAATCAATTAGAGAGGTGCCGTCATAAGTATGAGGCACCTTACTGGAAACAAGCCTTTTAAGCTTATTCGACATTCTGGACTTGTTCGCGACAGCGCTCTATTTCTGCCTTCATTGAAACAACTAAACGAAGAATTTCACTGTCTGAAGATTTAGAAGCTGTTGTATTCACTTCACGGTTCATTTCCTGCATCAAAAAGTCCATTTCACGACCTGCCGGATCAGTCTTTTCCAACATTTGCTCAAATGATTTTACATGACCATCTAAACGAACCAGCTCTTCTGTGATATCCGAGCGATCGGCATAAAAAACCACTTCCTGATAAAGGCGGTCATCGTTCAACTCAAGCTCTAGCCCGGCATCATTTATACGCGTTAAAATCTTCTCTTTCAGCTGACCTTCTGAAGCTTTACTCGCAGAATTTAACTTCACCAGAGCATCGGCCATATACTGACAACGCCCGGTAAGATCTTCTTTCAAGTGAAGTCCTTCATTTGAACGTGACTCAACGAGATTTTTAAGAGCCATCTCTAAAGCTTCCTCAGCGGCTTTGGAAACCTCATCCACATCAACTGTCGGCTCCAGCTCATCGACTGCTCCCGGAAGCTGCAAAATGTCACTTAATGAAACAGTGTTAGTCAAATTTAAAGAATCATTCAATTCCTGAAGATGTTTCATATAAGCGGCAATTGTATCATCATTAAACTTCACACCATTAAAGGTGCTTGAGAAGTTAAGTTTCATCTGAACATTTACCGAGCCTCGCGCTAAAAAGCCCGGCACAACTGAGCGAACCACTGCATCAAGAAAAATAGCTTCCTTGGGAGGGGATAAGCGTATATCCAACTGCTTTCTATTCACCGAGGAAATATCGACACTAATCTGATACCCATTTACTGCGGCCTCACCTCTACCGAAACCCGTCATGCTTTTCATTTAAAAAAGTTCTCCTTGTATACTGCCACCACTTGTAGACTCTAATCCCAGCAAAGCTCGGCTCTTCTCTGTCAATGTCCGCCCCTGCGGTGTGCGAATCATATAACCTTCCTGAATCAGGTAAGGTTCATAAACATCTTCTATAGTTCCCGGCTCTTCACCAACGGAAACTGCTATATTCTTTATACCTACCGGCTTACCGTCAAAATTATAAGCCATGGCTTCGAGAATTCGCATATCCATTTCATCCAGACCATTGCTGCTTATATTCAGCATATTCAAAGCTTTTTCTGCCACAGGCTGATTCATTAAATTATCGGCCTTTACCTGAGCATAATCGCGCACCCAGTGCAGTAAATTATTGGCAATACGCGGTGTGCCACGGCTACGACGGGCTATTTCCAAAGCGGCATCTCCTTCCAAATCGCAATTCAGTATACCCGCAGAACGAGAAACAATTTGCTCTAGTTCTCCAGCGCCATAGTAATCAAGGCGGTGTACATGCTGACAACGCGAACGAAGTGGTGCTGAAATCAAACCAAGCCTTGTCGTTGCACCAATCAAAGTAAATCTAGGAACATTCAACCGCACACTGCGCGCACCAACACCTTGATCAATCATTATATCTATAAAGAAGTCTTCCATAGCACTGTAAAGGTACTCTTCTATAGTTATCGGTAGGCGGTGTATTTCGTCAATAAATAAAACGTCGCCCTCTTGAAGGCTGGTCAACAAACCGGCAAGATCACCGGGTTTTTCCAGAACGGGGCCACTGGATGTCTTAATTTCCTTGCCTCTCTCGGCCGCAACTATATAAGCCAAAGTCGTCTTACCAAGTCCAGGAGGTCCTGAAAGTATAAAGTGCCCTAATGGCTCATCACGCTTTTTTGCAGCTTCAACAAAAATCTCCAGACGCTCTTTAACCGATTCCTGACCTGGAAAATCGGCAAACTGCTGTGGTCGAAGGGTTTTCTCTTCTTCACCTAAATCCTGCTTTAAAGAGGATGTAAAAAATCTTTCAGTATCGCTCATTTTATAATCTCTTAGCTGTTCAACTCAGCCAATGCCTGGCGAATTATGTCTTCGGAAGCAATTTTTGACTTATCCATTTTATCGACAACAGCTTTTATGACCTTACGTATTTTGTCCGGTCGGTAACCTAGCGTTTCAAGGGCCAGTAATGCATCATTGACTGCTGCACTTCCTGCTTCATCCTCAATCTCTATATCTACCGTCGCACCAATAACCTTACCGGCAACCATTGTAGAAACTTTATCTCGCAGTTCAACCACCAGCCTTTCTGCCGTTTTTTTGCCGATACCACTTATTTTCGAAATGACTTTAATGTCTGAGTTCAGAACTGCATCGCAGAAGTTATTTACCGGTAGAGAACTCAGAATGGCAGTAGCTGTTTTTGCGCCGATACCCGAAACAGAAACCAATAGACGAAACATCTTGCGTTCCTCTTCTGAAGCAAAGCCATAAAGCGACATATCATCTTCACGGACAACCATATGAGTTCTCAAAGCAACTTCCGCACCAACTCGTGGCAAACGATCGTACGTGCTCATAGGAATATTTATAAAGTAACCAAGTCCCTGAATATCGACAATGGCATGAGTCAATTCCAACTCAACCAGCTTGCCTTTTACGTGATGAATCATCGATTTCCGTTTGTTTTAAATTCGCGCTGTATGATATTTTCTTTTCTGCTGATCACAGCCCTACCAATATATTCAACATTAACAGTTACGCAATCTGCACAAACTCTCTTGAAACAACAGATGCAGATCTTTAAAATGTGAGTTATGATTAAGCGAATAGAAATACACTTCAATGAAGACCCGGAAGCAAAGCCACTGGTTTTAGACTTCGACTTTTCCATTACAAATACCATGTATGTGGATGATGCCCCAGAAGAACTGTTGAGTGAGGAGTGGGTCAAACTCGACAACCACAAATGCTCTCAATGCACTCTAAAAACGGAAAATCATCCGGCCTGTCCCGTCGCCATGAATCTTGGCAAATACGCCAAAGAACTTTTTCATAGGTACTCGACAGACACTGTTAGTATTCAACTTTGGGAAGAGTTCGGACGTCACCTTCAATTGGCCAACATTCCTCTTCAGGATGTCACTGGCGAACTTGTCAGAATGGCTGTATTTCAATCAGAGTGTCCAATCGGTCGTCGAGTTAAGAAAGCTTTAGAATTCGTCCCGCCATTTCCAACAGATGTCGAAACCACGCGTTCTTTTGCCCTTTTCTTTGCCATGCAGCAACTTCAGCAAAAAGGTAAAGACGTCACTCAGGAACAAATAATCTACCTCGATAGTTTGCATGAACTTTTCGAAAATCTCAGTAAACGTGTAAGAGCTATCACAAAAGGCGATGCAGGAGTAAACGGAGTCATGATCTACCACTCACTTATGATGCTGGTCTCTCTCTCCTTGCCTGAAAATCTTGAAAAGGTAATGATGGAATACACTAATTGGTAGAACTCCAACTTTATGCTCAAACTAGCTTTTTTTTAGAAAAATAAATTTTTTAGCAAATCTACCCTTGCAGCCATAATGATAACAACTTATCATTATCATCATAAACTAAACCAAAGGAGCGGACAATGGCAGTAGAATTCTATAACGTAAAGAAGAAAGCCAAAGTAAATATTGATGCCAGCAAAATCAATAAAGTAGAATACAAAAAAGAAACTGCGAAGGGTGAGTCAATTCGCTACGCCTTTAAAGCTGTGGATGATGACGGAACAAAGCTTACTAAGTTCTGCAGTAAAGCTGATTACGACAAGTTTTAATCTTTGCCAAAGATAAACGTGCGCTCCACACTCTCTCCGGTGCGCACGTGTTTAAGGATTACCTCAAAATTTATCTTATTTTTCTTTTTCGTGTCAACTATATCTTAGTTACAAGAATTTTTTATTTCCCAAGCTACTAGCAATCCAACTCTCTCCTAAGTCGCTTTATTTCTTGCAGCATACGCTTGCGAACTCTCTGCTTGTAAACATTTACGGTATTCAGCTCAAGCCCCAGTGTATCTGCTACTTCTCTTGAGCTTTTCTCTGAATAAAGCTCTACGAAAGCTCGCTGGACATTCTCGTTAAATTCATTTTTTACGTTGCGCCAAGCAAGATTAGTCACATAAACCTGCCATTCCTTTTTCGAAATTTCTTCTATCTCGGGAAGGCTCACTGCGTAATCACCTTCAGCCAAAGGTTTATTATTATCCTCATTTTCGCGATCAACGTGTTTGTTTTTACTTCTTAAGTAATTCTTGGTCTCATTCTGCGTTACCCGACAAAGCCAACCGCGGAAAGCTCCTTTACCCGGTTTATACTCAAAATCGGGCATCTTATTCCACAGTTTAAGAAGAATCATCTGTACAAGGTCTTCTGCATCGTGATGACCTAATTTCATACGGCGAACGATATTATAGATATACTGGCTATAGTAGAAAGAGAAATCTTCCCAGGAGTTGTCATCCCGGTTATCTTTAATTTTTGCCAGCAGAGTTTGGCGAGTCTGGTAATCTTCGTTTGACATGCTTAAAATTATGAGGGACCACTAAAAATTACAATAGTTACGCTATTTTTCATATGAAATATATTTTTATATACAATCTCCTTTTCATACTAACATCTCTCGCAGGCATCAGAGGAAAAAGAGTTTTTATGCTTGTAGGTGAACGGAATTACTCTTCAAGTCAAAGTATGCCTTCTCTAGCAGTTCACCTGGAAGAAGAACTCGGCCTCAAAGTCACCTACCTAACAATTCCTAAAAATGGCAGTATAAAAAACATTGACGAAATAACAAGTGCAGACCTGCTTATTTTTTACCTGCAAGAAAGAAATATTCCTGATACTCAATTCCAAAAAATTTGTAAAATGCTCGATAGTGGTACTTCTGCTATTGCCTTTAAAACAAGCAGCCTGGCATTTTCCCATCGACCACAATGGTTCTCCAAATACTTTGGTGGTGCATTTCAAGGTTTTGCCGAAAGACAAGGGACATCAATTTGTGCCCTGCCGGAAAATGATCACCACCCCATAATCGCAGACCTGGAAATTAAAAGCTTCAAATCTAGCGACTCACTGATCTTTCCTGGCCCTCTTGCCAATGACACCAATGTATTACTTATGGGCAAATCACGACAATCACATGCCGTACCAGTGGCCTGGACACGAGAAAGGGCCAACGGCCAAAGACTTTTTTACACATCTCTTGGCAATGCTGAAGAATTCGAAAGTGACCACTTTATAAATATTATCGACAAAACTGTACACTGGTGCTTAGACAAAACTATAAAAACTCCCTCTCCCAAAGAGCCGACTAATGTTCCGGATACTCCTCCCCTGGTCTTGCCCGTTGGTGCCAAGGTCATCTTCAATGGGGAAAACTTCGATAACTGGCAACACTGGGATATCCGCCAATCTCCAAGATCCATTGGTTCTTCAGAAAATCACCTCCCCTATTTTCAGCAAATCAAAAGCAAAACCCCCAGGTGGAGAATTGAAAATGAAGCTTTAATTCCGGTCATTGGCCAGGAAGACATCATGACTAATAATTCCTACAAAAACTATCACCTGCATATTGAATTTTATGTTCCTAAAGAACCCGATTATGTCCCAAGTGATTTCCGAGGAGCTGGTGGGATTTTTATAAGTGGCAGGTACGAAATTCAAATTCTTGCCAAAAGCCAGACTAAAAGAAATACTTCTGGTGGTTCCATTTTTGGTATAAGAGCTCCAGATAAAAATGACACTATCAAAGTAGGCGAATGGAACTCGCTTGACATACACTATAGACATAAAAATTCAGAGCCACTCAATCTAAATGTACGCCTAAATGGCAAAAGTCTTCACCACGACGTAAAAATTGCTCGCCATACTCCATATGGAATCATCAGCCCTCTTTCTACTGTAAATGCCAAAGATTCCAGCATGTACACCGTTGCTATTTCAGACTCACTAAAATACAACATGGGCCTCAAAAACTTTACAGTCGCCGCTCGCTTTAAAACCAAAAGTAAATCAGGAACCCTAATGGCCAGAACATCTCCGCTAAGCGGCTGGGAGCCAGATGGCAAAGCTTTATTTATTCAAAATGGTCAACTGGACTATGACATAGGCTGGAAAGGAGTTATACGCAGCGAACGGAAAGTCAACGATAACCAATGGCACTATGCAGTCCTTACAAATGATGGCGATATGTGCATCATGTATCTGGATGGCAAAGTCAACTTCATGAAAAGAAAATTCCACAGTCCAGACCGTGACAACCATGTGTTTAAAATTGGCTATGATCTCAAAAATTTCTTTAAACCTTTTAATGGCGAAATCAGTGACGTTTTTTACTTTGACAGAGCCTTAACAGAAAAAGAAACAGTTATGCTTATGCAGACAAATAAATCCCCTGGGAAGGAGATCCTGCACTGGCAACCCTCTCAAGAAGTGAAGCCCGCAACTAGCTCCCCACAAGAACAAGGGCTGCTCAGTGGTCCCATTCGTCTCCAAGGTGACTTTTCCAAAATCCGTTACGCAAACATGTGGATAAAAGAACTATAAATAGCAAACTACTTACTTTTGATCTCCAAGTAATCTTCTCCATTCAAACTGCGAATGACAGACTTCATCCAGTCTTGCAACTCTGTTTTCATCCTTTGCACACGCTGCTTATATTTTGGATTACCTACAAGGTTCTGCTTCTCCATAGGATCAGCTTCCAGATTGTAGAGCTCATACTTTTGGCCGTCAATCAAATGAAGCTTCCAAGGCCAGTCATTCCAGGCACTGTGACCTGTAGAAGTATCAATGCCATAGCTTGGAAACTTGTGAACATCCTTCGACATTCGGTAAGGGTTATGAGGAGTTGGCTTAGCGGCCTTCTGCTTAAACATTATGTCCTTCAAAAGTTTATCGCTGTAAGTAACCTCACCTTTTTCAAAATTGTGCCAAAATCCCATAGCCTTCTCTCTGCTCTTTCGCTGCCCCCAAAAAACTCCACTCATATCCTGCCCATCCAGACTATGTTTAAATTTTGCCTGAATACCAACCATGCTTAAAAGAGTCGGAAACATATCACTCGTTGACATGGGAACAGCACTTTTCCCCTTCAAACCTTTCGCTGGCCATTCAACAATACCCGGAACACGTAAGCCACCTTCGTAAATACTGCCTTTCTTCTCTCGACCACCAGAACTCTCTTTAAGAAGTCCACCATTATCACTGCAGTACCAAAGAATAGTATTCTCTGCCATTTCCATATCTTTTAATGCTGTACGCAAACGGCCAAGCTGTTCATCTAGAAGAGTGATTTCCTGATAATATGACGCATTGCGGATACCTTTATACAAAGACGGATCTGTGGCCTTTTCCTTATGCGGAGTATGGGGCGAAGGGAACCAGGCCACTGCAAAAATGGGCTTCTTGCCGGCTTGATGTTTTCTTAAGAACTCAATAGTATCATCGATCAAAATTACTGAGCCCTTGCCTTTACGCTGTTCAACCTTGCCATTTCTGCTGAGATAAGGGTTCATATCAAAGAAATTCAGACCTATGCACCACTCGTCAAAGCCCATTGCAGATGGATTGCAATCCGACCCCGGTTGGCCGGAGCCCAGGTGAACTTTTCCAAAAATACCCGTGACATAACCGGCAGACTTTAAGGCTTCAGCTACTGTATATTCATGAGGACGAATATAACGGCCATGATTCGTCACCCGTGTTCTAAAGGGATGCCTCCCAGTCAACACGCTCGCACGCGTCGGTGAACACACTGGAGCTGCTGCATAAAAGCGATCCAGGATGAATCCCTTGGCTGCCATATCATCCAAATGAGGAGTTTGAACAAGCTTATGACCATTGTAAGCAGTATCAGCCCAGCCCTGATCATCTGCCATAACCAGAATTATATTGGGCTGTTTAGTTAAAGCTATGGAAGCCACAGGGAAAATCAAAGAAGCTAGTAGAATTAAATATCTAAGTTTAACAAATGTCATCATATACTGCCTTTAGAAAGATTATCAAATTTTGAGTACTACACCACAAAAAAGAACATATATGATATTTATTAAAATAATTCTTCTTTTTCCTTTAGGTCTTCAGGATATGACTACGGACTGGTGAATTTATAGTCCATAAATTTTAAAAGACGAACATGGTCAGAATTATTTCGCAATTGCCTGCAATTCACAGTTTCTCCATTCGCAAGGTCAGTAACAAGCGAAGATGAAAGCTCTATAACAGTTTTAATAGATTTAGCACTGCCATCTAAAAAAGATTAATTACAGCTTTATTATGCTAGGCACCTACCCAGTCTGCCGCATTTGTTACAAAACCATTATTAACGCTACCTGTCTCCTCCACAAAACCCATGACATTATTGTGTGAGTCTTCAACCTGATGAAACTTAGTAATACTCCAGGAAAGGATTTCATGTAAATAAGCACTAAAAGCATAAGACTTAATAGCATGTCTAAAAGTAGTCCCTGTATGAGACATAGGGTCAGCAGGGCATTTAAAAACTTCGTAGTTGTTATTTAGATATAGAGAAATCTTAGAATGCTTTTGGAAATCACTAAGAGTGTTTCCTCCTATGACCTCCTTGCGATTATAAGGGAAGGTATAATCATTCTTCAGAGTAAACCTCATATAGGTAACTTGCAGCTGATTTACATTTGCAAGACACACATCCTGCAAAGCTGCATCTTTAGCTTTTCTTATTGATGACAAAAGCAATGAAATAAGTACACTCAAGACTGCTACAACAATGATAAGCTCAACTAAAGTAAATTTCCGCAAATTTAAACTTTCCCCGATTTTCCACAAGCGTTAAACTAATGACTCAGGAGATATAAACCAAGTTTTAGCCGTTAGTTTATAAAAAAAAAAAAAAAGGGATCTAACTCCAGATACCAGCTTCAATCAATTGCTTAGTCGCAGCAGGAGCGAAACCTCTGTTGGCAACAGGACTCGCCGGACTTGGATGAAGGATTCGATAAACATCTGAAGCTCTTTCGGGAATAACGCGTTTGAAACAACTTTCTGCAAATGCACCAACCCCTACGAGATAAGTCGGCTGTAACAAATTCACCAGATCTATTAAAGCCTTATCACATATCTTATAAAGTGGCTTCAACTCATCAGCTTTAATCTTATCTGGAGTAACATTTCTACAAATTTTACGACCTGTCTCACTGACACCGATCTCATTAAAAAGAAGCGGACAATAATTCCAAACGAAGTGATCCTTAAAGAAATTTTCTGCGGTACCAAAACGCTCTTTAAAAAGACTCCAGATGCGTTGACCGCTGACCTCTGAGCGATGACAATCAAAACCTGTAACTGGACGAGAAGAGTGCGCATTTTTAGGCTGGTTAATCTTACCCGAAACTTTGACCCAGTCCTGAACGGCAGCGACTTCACCAAAAGGCACACCTGTTTGAGCCATACCAAATGGCCCTGGGTTCATCCCCAGAAACAAAACTTTTTTAGGTCCTTCGCCATACTTTGACAAGTAGTCGTGAACAGCTTCCTGAGCATATTCCAGAGGATTATAAACATGTGTCACCGGCTCAGAAAACTTAAGCTTGCTGACTTGTTTTGAAAGTTTTTCATTGAGCTTTATGAGTTGCATTATTCTCTCCAGAAGTTCACATCTTTATTCGTTTAGCCAACAGTAAACCCACTGCTGGGCAATTCAAATAAATTAAGAAACTACTAAAAAGTCTGAAAAATATTACAAAATATCAAAGCTGCACTTATCTTCACATAGAGTCGAAAGTTAATCTCCTTATCCACAAATTTGGATTAACTGACAATCTCCACTACATTAATTAAACAGGGATATTTGAATAAGGAGCCAATTATGATTGATACTTTCAAGAAAGGAATTCTCACTGGAATCGGCATTGGTCTAATGACCAAAAACAAAATCGAAGAGTACGCCAAAAAAGCTGCTGTTGAAGCCAGCCTTTCAGAAGCTGAAGGCAAAAAATTTGTCGATGACATACTCAGCGAATCAAAAGCCGCTCAAGAAAAATTTGAAGAGCGCGTCCAAACTGCCGTTGCCGAAGCTGTTGCCAAGCTAAATCTTGCCTCTAAGGAAGATATTGCTAAACTTGAAGAGCGCATCAGCAAATTGGAAAGCAGTGACGCATAGCTTCAACGTGATTAACAAAATCACATCTGTTGGCAGAACTTACCGACATGCCAACCGTTACATTGAAATCATCGAAGTCCTGGTAAAACACGGCTTCGCCGATTTCATATCTGCCTCGCGTATTGAAAATGCCATAAACCTTGGCCGCAGTCTCATTTTCAAACAACCCAAAGAGACTAACGGGCACCCTTTGTCGCGTTGGGAAAGAATTCGCCTGGCACTGGAAGAACTCGGACCGACTTTTATTAAATTCGGCCAAATTATGAGCAGCCGCTCAGACCTTCTCCCAAAAGAATTAATCTTCGAATTAGAAAAGCTTCAGAGCGATGTCCAGCCATTCGATACAGATATCGCCATTCAAACCCTTGAATCTGAGCTCAACGAAAAGCTTGAGGACATCTTCAAAGACTTTGAACGCACTCCTTTAGCGGCTGCATCCATAGGTCAAGTCCACAAAGCCATTCTTCATACTAGAGAAACTGTTGCTGTTAAAATCCAAAGGCCCAGTATCGAAAAAACCATTAAAACAGATTTAGAAATCCTCAAACACCTGGCTTCCATGGTCGAAAAGCATGTCGAAGACCTCAAGCCCTTTCACTTCTCTGCCATAGTCGAAGAGTTCCGCAAAGCCATTTTCAAAGAACTATCTTACGTCAACGAAGCCTCAAACCTGGAATTATTTCAACAAAATTTCGAAACAGATACAACTGTCAAAGTTCCCAGGCTCTATCATGAACTTTCGACAGGTAAAGTCCTCACCATGGAGTTTGTAGAAGGCACAAATATCTCAAATAAAACTGAATTGACAAATCGCCATCTTTCACCTGAAAAACTGGCTGCTCGTGGGGCCAATACTATTCTCAAACAAATCTTTGAGCATGGCTTTTTCCATGCTGACCCACATCCTGGGAATATCTTCATTCTTGAAAATAATGTTGTATGCTTTCTCGACTATGGCATGATGGGAACCATATCCCGCAGTCTTAAAGAACAACTGATCGATGTGCTTGTTGGAGTTGTCGAAGAAAACCCGCGACGTGTTACCAGAGCCATTATGCAAATGGTTAGCAGTGACGATTTCATCGATACAGTCAATCTCGAATCTCAAGTTTCAGACTTTATCGACAGTTATGCCAATAAATCTCTGCAGCAGATCGATATGAATAATCTCTTCTCTGATCTTCTAAATATACTTTTCGAAAATAAACTCAAGATTCCATCAAATCTGCATCTGCTTTTCAAAGCTCTGATTGTTATCCAGGCAAATGGCAAGATGCTGAACCCGGAGTTTAACATCGCAGAATATCTTCACCCTTACACCAGGAAAATTCTCCTGCAGCGCTACAACCCCAAACTGGTAGTCAAAGAAGCCTTTGAATCTGCAACTGAACTGGCATCTCTTCTTAAAGACATGCCTTATGAAATGCGTGATATTCTTGAACGTCTCAAAAAAGGCAAAGTGAAGATGGATATCGAACATAAAGGCTTAAACCCTCTTATGGTGAACCATGAACGCATTGCCAATCACATAGTATTTGCTATCATTCTGGCATCCATTATAATCGGCTCATCCTTGATTGTTCACTCAAAACTACCACCTTTCTGGCATGGCGTCCCCATAATCGGCCTCGTCGGCTATGTCGGAGCCGCCCTCATCGGTTTCTGGTTGTTGATCTCTATTATTCGGCGTAAGGGCTTATAAAATAGAATAAAGGCGCTTCGCTTTCAGGTCTCAGGAATCAAGTTTATAACTCGCGACCGCTGATTTAAAATATTTAACACCCTCCATATCTAATCTGCGTAGATCCGCGAAATCTGTAATTAATAATCATTCTACGTAATCTACATAAATGGACAGGATTACAAGATTCTAAAAGATAAACAAAACGGTATATACAAACCACGAAGCGAAAAAGAAAAACGAACAGTTATTGATATTCCAAAACTTCAATTCTCTTTTACTCGAACAATCCTTCATGTCAATCTAAATCATATCTTGATCATCATGTCTAATAACCTATCTATCTCCTGCATATAAAAATCTGTGTTAATCTGCGGAATCTTTGGTTAAAAATATTCAGCGTATTAACAATCTTCGTCCCCCACTCCTTTCTTGTCAATCTAAATCAAATCTTGGTAATCCTATCTAAAAATACATTTAGCGTCATATCATCTTCACATAAAAAAGAGAGCCGAAGCTCTCTTGGGGTTAGGAACAGATTTTGTGAGAAAAAATTATTTGTACTGAGCACCTAACGAAGCAAGCTCTTCGTGCTGGATAGACTTTTTGAAGTAACCCAAAGTTTCAAGATCATCAGCGAGAGTTCCGCGAGTTGGGTCAAGGTAGCTTACTTTTTCGCCTTCAGTAAGTTTAACGATTGCGTGAAGCATTGAAGAAGTGTGAGGCTTAATAACAACGATCTCGGCTGTGTGACCGTCTTTAACAAGAGCTTTAAGGTAACGTGCACATTTATTAGAACAATCGTTCTGACCGATGATGTTTCTTTCCTGATAAAGCTCCCAAAACATTTTAGTAAGAGGCATACTAGTCATTGGGTCGTTATCTGTAGAAGCGAAAGTAGCGGCTGGCAGTAAGAAGATGATTGTTAAGATGAGTACTTTCATTTTGTCTGTTCCTTGGTTTTAGCCGCTATTAATGCAAAGCAAAAACCAAAGAAACCAAAAAAGTCACATGATGCTAATAATAATAAGCTTATGTATAATATAAAATAATTATAAACTACAAAATGATAAGAAAAATAACCAAATAAAGAAAAAATGCATTATTTTAGTAAACAGAGCAATTATTCATGCCTAAAATATGATTACTTTACTAATCACTGAGCATGAAAAGGAACGAGAGCCGAAGCTCTCGGGGTTAGGAACAGATTCTTACGAGATTCCCTAAGGAAAGGAGGGCAAAAGCCCTCCACGGGTTAGGAACAGATTTTTTCGAGATTCCCTAAGGAACGGAGGGCAAATGCCCTCCATGGGTTAGGAACAGATCTCTTAAATTTACTTATACTGAGCACCTAAAGTTGCGAGTTGAGTGTGCTGAATTGATTCTTTAAAACTTCCTAGCATATCTAGATCGTAAGCAAGAGTACCGCGAGTTGGGTCAAGGTAAGTCACCTTATCACCCTCAGTTAATTTAACGATTGCGTGAAGCATTGAAGAAGTGTGAGGCTTGATAACGACGATCTCGGCTGTGTGACCTTGCTTTACAAGAGCTCTTAAGTAACGGCCACATTTGTTTGAGCAATCATTTTGACCAATAATGTTTCTTTCCTGATAAAGTTCCCAGAACATTTTCGAAAGTGGCATACTAGTAAGCGGATCATTGTTGGTTGATGCTAATCCCGTCGCTGGTAGTATGAGTAAGATTGTTAATATGAGACTTTTCACTTTCGAGTTCCTTGGTTTTGCCAGCTACAATTGCAAATCAAAAACCAAAAAAACCTAAAAAGTCATAAATATTTTATAGTAAACTATTTAAATTTAATATAGACACCCAACTAAACGCTAGGTGATTATTTATATATACACACAAACTCCAATATGATTACCTTAGTAATCATATGAAATTTTTAAGTATAAATGAATGATAACAAAAAGTTACATATATTATATAAATATCTATATTACATAAACTTAAGAAACAATCCTATATCACTTAGTTCATCTCGATAACCAGAGAGTTGTTCTTTTCTTAAGATAATTGTTTTAATTCGGTCATTCTTAAAGCCTTCAATCGAAGAAATATCCAAACCACGAATATCGACTTCCTCAACATCTAGATCATTCAATTGAGCTAATGATTGTATACCCGAACCGCTTAAGTCGAGCTTTTGCAAGGAAGAGACTTTATCAATGAAAGTAAATGATGTCGTTTAAGTCCTTTTTCCAGGTTAAAATACTTACCGTTTACAGTCAAAGTCTCCAGCCCAGAACCTTTTAGAATTAATGTTCTTTCCTGCTCTGAATACGAAAAGGAATCCTTATTCCACTGCGGATTAAACATTTTTATAACCTCTTTAACCAGCTTACTATGCTCGCTTAAAGACTGCCTCTTTAACGCATCATCATAAGCAATTGTCCATGATACTCTTTCCCCAACCCGTATAAATCACGCAATAAAAAACTCATATACTCCAGCGTTAATGTACTTCCCGGCTCATGTTCAACAGCGTACTTGCGAGCCAGACGAATAAGATTGGGATCACCCATTGCATGCCCAGAGAAATCTTCTATCGCTTTGCCAAACTCCTGACTTAAAAAATAAATATAGGCACGCTGATTCTTAACCCAGTTATTTGCATTCCTGTTCTTTATAATGACATCTAAAGCACTTAATGATTTATTTATACTATTCCCAGGATCATCAAAAATATAACGATCAGAATAAACCTTTAACAGATCCTTCAAAAAGGCAAAACGATCGTTGATCAGGACATTGCCAAATCCACGTTCCATCTCATATTGCTTAAGCAGTTCGTTAGCACGTTCTGTTTCCTGATTTGCCCGCTCTTTTTCTTTAATTGCCAATCTCTTATCTTCTTCACTCTACCTAAAAGCGGCTTCTGCCTCCTGACGACTTTCATTCAGACTTTCAATAAAAAACAAAGTTCCAGTGTAACTCTTCGCAACTTCAGAAAACAGAACCCTGAATTTAAAAAGCCGATTATAAAGGCAATGTACACTTACCACACAGGTGTTGCCAAACTCGGTTCCGGCTTAATTCAACTACCTCACGATTACTCCTAGGATGATTACAAGCCATTTACGACTCTGGAAGCACAGGTTCCTTTTGCTCCCGAACTACTCCCTAAAAACAGCAGCAGAAATACAAAAAATACTAAAGCTGACAATCGTTCAAGAGTTCAATTCGCAAAATGGGTAACTGACAAAGAGAACCCCATGTTCTCAAAAACCATCGTTAATCGACTTTGGAAAAAAGTGATGGGCATAGAACTCATAGGTGATGTTATGGATCTGCAAATAAAAGAGAGGGGAACCAACCCAGCCCTCACTGAAAAACTTGTACAGATGATGAAATATCTCAACTTTGACACCAAAGCCTTTCTCAGTGTTTTGTATCGCACCCAAGCTTACCAAAGTGAAATTACTAAAAAAGAGTTGACACCGGGTGAGGATTATCACTTCCCAGGTCCCGTATTACGACGTCTGAGTGCAGAACAGCTCTGGGACTCCATGAGTTCTATTTTGTATGAAAAGCCTGATGAATTCCTCAATCAGCCCAAAGCTCATGTTGAACATCTTATCTACGAGAAAGTAAAAAATACAGAAACGGCTCAATTGATTGAATATTTCAAAACAATTGCTGTAACAGACAAAAGCATCTATGAAAACTTTGGCACCTACAAGCATCAGGGGAAAAAACTAAGAGGATTTCAGCGTGCCTCAGATTTGCTTGCCCCGACAAGGCCCGACCATTTCCTTAGTGAATTCGGAGCCTCGGATCGCCGCCAGATAGAATCATCGAGCAGTGAGCCAACTATTCCTCAAGCCCTGTATTTGATGAACAGTGGTTATATAGAAGGCAGCATAGTCAGAAAACCTACAACACTTCTAAACCAGGCTCTGAGTTCTACCAAAGACCATTCCACAAAAATCGAAACGCTTTCCCTGGGCTTACTCTGCCGATTACCCACCAGTACAGAAAAGAGCAAAATGCGAAAGCATTTAAAAGAATTTGGCATTCAAGGTCAGTTTGACATCCTCTGGGCCCTGCT
This sequence comes from Lentisphaerales bacterium, assembly GCA_022446985.1. Classification (GTDB taxonomy): domain Bacteria; phylum Verrucomicrobiota; class Lentisphaeria; order Lentisphaerales; family Lentisphaeraceae; genus JAKVBD01. The sequence continues at coordinate 32,919 of JAKVBD010000026.1, read as the reverse complement.
GAACAGCAATGAATTTAAATTTTATAAATGAGGCATTTTAAATGAATATGAACTCTAATATAAGCCGAAGAACTTTTCTAAATGCTTCTGCTGCCATGCTAAGTGCACCTACCCGGTTACACGCAGCAAAGCCAACAATTATAAAGTAAAGTAAAGTCGATCATTTACATCTTTCTTCATGGCGGCTTAAGCCATATCGACAGCTTTGATATAAAACCGGAAAATGCCAAAGTCCGTGGTCAGGCAGGAGTACTAAAAACCAGTGCAGACGGAGTTCGCGTCAGTAAATTTTTCCCTAAACTTGCTAAACAGATGCACAATGTCGCAGTCATTAACTCGATGAAATCCACCCAGGGCGCTCACCTGGAAGGCGTCTACCACATGCATACCAGCTATGTCCCCAGAAGCTCAATCGCCCATCCTGTTTTGGGCGCCTGAGTCTCAAAATTTCTGCGCCAAGAAGACCAGACTCTATCGGCCTTTGTGAACATCGGTGGCTCAACAGCTTCCGGAGCCGGGTTCCTCGATACTCTGCATGGTTCTTTACCAATCGGTAATCCACAACACGGCTTAAAAAACTCAGCCAGACTCCCGGCAATTTCAAAGGACAGGTTCAATGAACGTCTAAAATTAATGAACTCTCTCAATGAAAGCTTCAGCAAAAAATATTCACTTAAGGCGATTCGATCCTACTCAGACACCTATTAAAATGCTATTCGCCTTATGAACAGCAAAGACTTAAAGACCTTCGACATAACTCAGGAAAAAGGTAAGGTATTAGAAAACTATGGCAAAAATTCATTCGGAGAAGGCTGTGTACTGGCCCGACGTCTGGTTGAAGAAGGTGTTCAGTTTGTTGAAGTCAACTCCTATGGTTGGGATCATCATAAAAGTATTTATGAAGATTTTCCCAAAAAAGCCTCTGAGATCGACCAAGGCGTCGCCACTTTACTCGAAGACCTGTCTCAGCGTGGCATGCTGGATTCCACTCTCGTCGTTCTGACAACAGAGTTTGGCCGCACTCCTGCTTTAGATATAAATACCGGCAGAGGACACTTCCCTCAGGCCTTTTCATGCCTACTTGCCGGTGGTGGAATACGCGGCGGCCGAGTCTATGGCAAAACCAGTCCGGACGGTTCAGAAGTTATCGAAAATAAAGTAAGCGTCCCAAACTTCAATGCTACTATTGCTCATACTATCGGCCTCGATGTTACCAAGGTCGTAAAGTCTCCGGATGGACGCCCCTTCAAAGTAGCTCACAAAAGAAAACCTGTACTTGATCTCTTCTAAAAAATATTTTTTCGAGGAAACTGTTAACCCGATACCCCAAAACTGCTTTTAAGTTAAAAAAGAAGAATATCTATATGAAAAGATTTACTTTAATAGAAATGCTCATATTAGTGGTCGTAATAGGGATATTAATATCCTTATTGCTACCTTCTCTGAAAAAGGCCAGAGAAGCCAGTAAAATTGTTGTTTGTATAAGCAATGTCTCATAAATCTCCAAGGCATCGTTTATCTACCTTAAAGAAAATAACTTCACCTTTCGCGGCCATTTTATCCATGGAGGCAAGGCTGCAAACTCACTACCGATGTACTCCCTTGTCGGGGTCAAAGGAAAACAAAATGGTTATGCATATTCCCCTGAATGTAAGATGACTAATCCTTACCTGGGGGATTTCACTGGTGACGATCGCGTTCCAGTCGCTCACTGCCCTATAGATGAGGCTCCCTTAAATCCATTATTCAGTGGGGAAACGACCTACGACGCAATTGGCTCTTCTTATGCGTTAAACTCACGTCACCCGGGTCAAGGTTTAAAATATGATGGCAACGCTGACATTGGTAAATATACAGGAGTGAAAGCAACGGCAATCACCACTCCGCCAAGCCAAATGGTGATTATTATGGAGGTCAATGCCTGACATGAAGCCTATGCCAGTGCAGCCAACTGGAGTACCACATGGCATCAAACTGGCAGATATACTCTTTCATTCCTGGATGGACACACCCAAAACCTCAAAATCCATAGAGTTGGAACGAATATATCTTCATATAAATTCAACATTCACAATCCATAAAAAAAGTAGAATTACTTCTTCTTATCTTTCATAAACTGCTCATAGAAGCCAGGTTTCTTTGAGTGCTCATACTCGTCAAAGATATGACCCTTTCCGTGCATACGAGGGTCCCCCTGAGCTTTCAATTCAGAGAAGAGCTCATCCTTCATTTTCTTCAGAAGACTTTTGTACTCTGGATTATTGGCCAGGTTATTCAGACATTCTGGATCATTATCCAGATCGTAAAGCTCTTCTGCTTGTTTAATACCAAAGCATTTATCGTAAGCAAGGCTTCCTTCGCCACCAGACAGAGCAAATGTCTTAGTCGGGCTGTTATCCGTATCGCGGTATTTCGTTTCAGGATTGCCACAAGGCCAACGACTGGGTTCGAAGTTGTGCATGTAGTAGTATTTACCATTGTGAAGACTACGTACAGGATACCCCTGATCCATCGGACGACCAATATCATTTCTTTCACGGCCAGTGATTACGCGATTTCTGCCTTTGACATCATCATTAATAAAATCGAAAAGGCTTTTTCCCTGAAAAGGCTGCATTCCAGTCTGTTCGCCAGTAAGACCAGCCACTTCAAGAAAAGTAGGAGCCAGGTCGATAAAGCTCATAAACTTTTTTGTCTTTCTGCCAGGATTCTTTAATCTTGATGGCCACATAACAGTAAATGGGATACGCGTCGACATTTCGTAGGGGTGCCCCTTAAAGCGCGGGAAAGGCATACTGTTATCGGAAGTAACAACCACCAGAGTATTTTCAATCTCACCAAGCTCTTCCAAATGATTAAGAATATTACCAAGGTGTGAGTCAAAGTACTCAACTTCAACTGCGTAATCGAGGATATCATTCTTGACTGTTTCATCATCTCCCCAGAACTTTGGCAGGAAATCTAATTCTGCAAAGCTCTTACCATTCTTCTGCCCGGATTTATACTCATAAGCACGGTGTGGCTCCTTACAACCAAACCAAAAAAAGAAAGGCTTATCTTTGGGCTTCTGTTCCATAAAGACTTCGAAGTTGGCGGTATAATCAATCATACTTATCTTTTTTGCAGGAACCTTTTTGATACTTTTTTTATTAAATTCCGGACCGGTCAAGTCACGACCAAAAGTATTTCCCGGCCCCCAGCCTTTGCCTGTAAAACCGGTAAAGTAACCATTTTCACCGAGGGCTTCGACTACACTTTTAAACTTCTTGGGAAAGTGCGGTTGATGATTCGCTGCTTGCTCCAATTGCCAGGGATTTCGTCCAGTAATAATCACCGAACGAGATGGCGCACACTTGCTGCTAGGAGTATAAGCCCTCTCAAAGAGAATTCCCTTCGAGGCCACTATATCAAAATTCGGAGTTTTCAAAAACTTCCAGCCATAGGCACTGCATGAGACATGTCGTCAGCAATCGCAAAGAGAATATTGGGACGTTTCTCTGAGGCACTTAAGCTCAAAGAAAGTAATAATAACACAAAAACGCTTTTCATTGAAATATTTCCTTTTTCCTTAACTACCAATAAGGAACGCTTATACTGACACCGAATAGACACTTTTATTTCGATTTAAGAAATATTAAGGGCGATATGGAGATATCTTTTTTGCCTTCAAAAGTTTGTATACGTGCTTATACTCGACCTTTGCTTTGGGATACTTCTTGATTAGCTCGGCTTCTGCTTTTTGAAACTCTAAGCTCCATTGCTCAGCTTTCTTAAATTCATTGAGAATGATTTCACGCTGTTTCTCAACTAGGCTTTTAGTCTTATCATCATCTTTAAAAAGGTGTTTTACATGCTTAAAAACTGCATTAAATCTCATTTGAATGTAGTCCGATTTAGAATGCCCCAACACTTCTGCCCTCATGTAAGCTCTTAAAGCTAAATTTAACTCTCCGCTTTCTGACAAAAAGTCGGCTAAGGCAAGGAAACCATCGGCAAAATGCTGATCATTCAGAACCATTTTTTTTAATTTAATTAGCTTAAAGTATTTTTCTTTACCCTTATACTTGTTCAATTTGAGGTATTTAGTGAGCACTTCCTGTCCCAAAAAGTTCTTCTTTTCAAAAGTTTCCTCATTCGCTCTGTACAAAAGCATTTTCAGATACCAGTCCCCGAGCCCCATATGCCCTTCTGGGCGAATTTTTAAAGCTTGTTCAATAAACTTGGCAGCTTTAGAAAAATCACCCTTTTTCTTGTATAGAACTCCAAGATTGGAAAGGGTATAATAATCACCAGGGAACTTTCTCAAGGAAAGTCGTAACATTTCTTCAGCTTCGTTAAATTGGCCTAAACGGATATGAGCTGTAGCAATTGTGTTAAAACCAAGACTTCTCTTACTTTCTGCAAGAATTCTTATACTGTCGCCAACCTTTTCTCATAATAGGAATCGCTATGTTTCGGCACCTGCCCGATAATTAAATCGTACAAGCCCGCTTTATTCTGAATTTCATCGCGAATGGTATCCGTGTCCCAAAGGCAGGAAAGCAAAAATGGCAATAAAAGTAGAAGAAGTAAGTATCTCATAAAAAGCCCTTTTTGAGTTAGTATACAAATCCAAAGCAGATTTTTGACAGTTGCTAAAATGGCAATAGCTAAATTAGCCGTTCTAGTATTCCCCTAACTTAACTCATAAAAAGTTTTATACAGGGCCAATGATACAAATAAAATTTTTAGTCATCTTTTTCAGTTTAACAACGCTATGTTTTTCCAAACCCAAAGTCATTACATATGATTTACACGATCACTTCATAGGCTTCATCAACAAAGAAATTGGCCAAAGTAAAGCTATAGGAAATGATGATTTCAAAGCCTTTACCAACCAATTTTCATTTTTCCCGAAGGATAAAAAATTATTCGATTTTCGTTATTCTCCACAAAAGAAAAAGCTCATAATTAAAGCTGAAGTAGATGTTCATAATCACATAAGAGTGTTGATGAATAATGCCATACCAAAAGACCTTCTGGAAAGCTCGTACAAATTTGACTTCATCAAATTTAAAGATCGGCGACTTAGAGGATTAATTGAGCAGCATTCGACCCTTACAGACTCTATGCTCAAACCATTTAGGGGCTCAACCTTGTTTACCAAGACGTATTTTGGCGGCGACCCGGACTTAATGAATCCTCGTAATGATCCTGATGTTTTTGTGACTAACAAAGTAGATAAAGCCAACTGCGGAAATGTCGGACTTTACTTTAACTTGATGATCAAAAAGAAGTACTACTCTGGAAGTATCCATTTTAAAACTTACTTCAAGAGGAGTAATTGGTTTCTTATTCATGTCGATGGCGACGATTTTTACTTTGGCAAGTATGTCGTGGATCGAGTCCTTAAACAGAATAAAAAATCAGTCTTCATGCCTCTCCTCCCGACTCTTTCGAAAGAACGCTTATTTATCAACTCAAACTCGACTCAATTCAAAGTTATGCAGGAAACTGGTTATGGCTACAGCTTTGATACTCCGCCAGATGTCGTTGAGCAAAAATATTTTGCGAGATTCATATCTTACCTTGTTGATAACAGATCAGCAGAACGACTAGACCTAGATCGCCTCACAAGTAGCCAACTCCGCAATTTTAAAGTGTTTGATGCCGTAAAGTTGGACATAGGTAAAATAATACATGACACACCGGAGATCAATATTGGCTCTAACTTTGCAAAAGGAATTCCAGATCCAGTCTATGATGACCATGTCCAGCATGAGAAAGCATACTTCACTTACATCAAGAACGGTAAATTCCACATAAAACTCAAACTTGGAAAACACAAAGATACATTCGATGCAGCCTTCACTTTAGATACCACTCAATTCACTATGGATAGGCTCAATCAAACTTTCTATCTAAAGCTGCTCCCTACCGGAAATGAAAAATTAATCCGTACTTTTGGCTACAGAAACAAATGCCTGATAGTCGCAGTAAAGATTTTTCAATAAAAAAGCCGGTGCAAAATGCACCGGCTTTACAACACACAAAAAAGAATTGTTAATCGTAATTGATATTTATGTCTCCCGCGAAAACGATTTTTAAGCGCTTCACTTCGGATAAAGGCACCTCTGAGCCTTCAACATCAACTCTCATTAAACTCTTCAGATTATCCAAGGGCTTTAAATCTTTCATATTGGAAGCAAGGCAGGTAAAGTTCTTTAAACCCGTCAAAGTACTTAGAACAGAGTAATCTTCGGCTTGAATACTATTTAGATAAAGAACTTCCAGCTTGGTCATTCCTGCCAAACCTTTTAAGTCTGTAACTTCGCCATCTGACAAATCAAGCCGCTTTAGATTAGGCATCTTCGCTAAAGGCGACAAGTCTTTAGCTTCTGAAAAAGACGCATCCAGCCTTTCGACATAAGGGAAAAGCTTCATATCATTAAAATTTTTGAGAGGCACTCCCGAGACATTCAAATCTTTAACTCCTTTCAAACCTTTAAGATCAGCCAGATTGGTAACCTCAACACTATCGATATTTAAAGTCTTAAGGCTTCTAAGGCTTTTGATTCCTTTCAATTCTTTTAATCCAGTACAGCCTTTGAGATTAAGAACGGTCAACTTCTTTAAGTACTTAAGTGGTGATGAGTCTGAAATATTTGTGTCTTCGAGAGTGAGTTCTTCGACATTCTTTAAGTACCTAAGCGGCGAATAATCTTTGATCTCTTTATTGCCAAAGAGGTTTAGAACCTTGACATTTTTAAGGTATTTGAAATTCTTAATATCCTTGACCTTCATTCCCGAAAAGTCTATTTCTGCCTTCTTCGCAAAGTCTTTTATGTTAGTCACCACACCGTTGCCATCCACTTTTGGAGTCTGCCCAAAAAGGCTGAATGTCAGCGAAAACCCTATAACGATATAAGCCAGTGATTTCTTCATAGTTTCATCTCTTAGTTAAACCACACACTGCATTAAGATATATGTGTGATACTGTAGAGACCAAATTTTTTGACAATCTCCGACAGATTTTTTTATAAAAGTGCACAAAAACCAAACCATAAACTTCTCTTTCCTGGCCCCTGTGTATGATCTTCTAGGGACCGTTTGCTTCTTAGGAAAGTTACATGCTTCTCAAAAAAAGCAGCTAAAACATTTTCCTAAACAAGTGAAGAACATCCTCATCTTAGGCGGAGGAACCGGAAAATTCCTTGTAGATTTAGCCTCTCAAATTGACTTCGAATCCTTAACATACTTAGATATTTCGCCTAAAATGATTTCACAGGCGCGCTCCAAAGTCATCAAAGAAATTCCTCAGTTATTACCAAAAATTAACTTCATATGCGCCCCGGCATCTGATTTGCCAGATCAAACATATGAACTAATCATAACTCATTATTTTATGGATTGTTTTCAACAAAAGGATTTTGAATTGCTTGCTCTCAAACTACGAAATATGCTGGCACCGAATGGTCTGTGGTCAATGGTCGACTTCTACAATGAATCAAACTCAAGTTCTAGAAGCCTGCTCATCCGTTTCCTGTACCTGTTTTTTCGAGTCAGCTGTAATTTAAATGTCCGCAAGCTACCAGAGTTCGATGCATGGTTCCATAGGCATATGCATTGCCAGCACAGTCAAAAATTGTTGAATGGATTACTCAAGGCAAGTCTTTATAAAAAGATCTAGTCCAGCCTCGCTTGATAGCCGGCTGCGGTCTCCTCTGGAAGAATAAGCTTTAAATGCTCTAAGAGGTCAAATGGCTCAACTTCAAGTCCACCATCGCTAGAGAACCAGTTCAAGCCGCAGATCACGCCTTCCTGAGCCATATTCGGCAGCCACAGAAACATAAATTCAAACAAGTCCAACGACTCTGTTTCAAGGTCGTTAAAGTCCTCTTCTCTTTCAGCTTCGGCAAGAGTACAATCTGACCAAAAAAGGACACACATCGCACCTTCATACTCAACAGAACTTTGACAAGCCATGCCTTCTGCATTTTGCAAAAGCCAAACTTTCTCACTATTTAAAACATCCTGTAAAAAGGCTTCGTATTCTTTTTGAATTTCTTCGTCAGTCATTTTTATTTGCCGAAATTAAGTTACCAAGCCTATTATTGCGAAATTTTAAATAACTGCTACCGCTTATAGAGATTTATTTGTACATTTATTTTCAAATAATTAATTCAATATGATTAAAAGGCATCAAAATGAAGTTGCTTAGCCTTTTTATGCTGGCACTACTCGATTTCGGTTGTTCTTCCTCTACACATAACATTTTTGTCGGAACAGGCAGTAGCAGTGGCATCTACCCCATTTAATTAGATAAAAAAGTGGTTTGCTTTCGATAATATATCAGCAGGATGACGTGAACGCCCCTGGCTTCCTCACATTCAGTAAAGATAAAGAATACTTTACACTGTAGCTGGTGGCCATAAAATCCGTGCTTACAAAATAGAGCACGATATGAGCCTGAGCTTCTTGAATGAAGCTGCCTCCACAGGTAAAGGCGCATACCACATTGAGACATCCAAGACAAACAAAGCCCTTGTTGTTGCCAATTACGGTAGCGGTGAAACTCCCGTCATATCTTTAGATGAATAAGGACAACTAAGTGGTGAACCAAGAAACCACGAGCATAAGCAACTTGGAGCGTCAGAAGCGCCTGATAGACAAATGGGGCCGCATTCTCACAATGTTTATACGAGTCCAGATGGCAAATATGTATTTGTCGCTGACCTCGGACTGGACAAAATCGTCATTTACAGATTTGACGAAAATTATGCAAGCCTAATGCCAAATCAACCACTATTTGCTGAAGTTCCAAAAGGTTCTGGCCCAAGAAACTTTTCTTTTCACCCAAATAAAAAATTCGCCTATGTTATCAATGAACTGAGTTCTACCGTCTCCATGTTTCACTACATGGGCAAAGGTCAACTGAAAATTAAACAAACTTTATCAACCCTGCCGGACAACTGGAAAAAAGCCAATCAATGTGCCGACATCCATATTCATCCAAGTGGCAAGTTCCTCTATGCCTCAAATCGCGGAAACAACAGTATCGTAGTCTACGACATAAACCCAAATAATGGAGTACTTACTCTAATCGGTCACGAATCAACTAGAGGGAACTGGCCAAGAAACTTTGCTCTAAGCCCAGATAGCAAATTTCTTCTCGTCGCAAATGAGCGTTCAAACGACATCCAGTCTTTCAAAATCAACTCCAAAAACGGCGAGTTGAACTACACTGGCTATGCCCTAAAACTTGAACCTAAATTCCGCAGTTAAAATCCATGCACAGCAGAATTTCGCCATCATTTAAGGCGGTTAAAATTGTTGAATATTGCCCCAAAATTCCCTGAGAAATTACTTTATTCTATTTTCGGAATCATTTGTGCCTGCTCTTTTAATTCAAAAAAGATAAACGCACGCTTAATGATCGCAGCCCACCTGAGTTTAGGATCTAATTGCTCCGCAGTTAAACTTGAGAGGAATTTTGCTATTTTCTGAGTTACTTCTACAATTTTTTGAGCATCGCTGTTATTGGTAGACAAACGTATTAAGCGTTGCCCTCCAGTGAGAATTAATCTGCCGACAGCCTCCAATAACCAAGGTCGGCTGGTAATGGCTTCGGCGTGCTTGGTCGGTATTGCTAAGCGCGTGTAAATATTCCACCAATTGGCTACCAAAGCCACCATCGCTGCCATAATTCTGGTAGTCCTCAAGTCTTTTGTCACATAGCCTCCCCATCCCCATTGATTCTTGTATTCATCGTAATTATTCTCACAGTCCCCCCTGTCTCTGTAATGCTGAGCGATAGCTTTTACACTGTCATTTAGATTGGTTACGAGTACTGAATATTCCCATTCCTGTAGACTTTCTTCCATGATTTCAGGAAAGAGGAATTGCTCTTTTTCTTGATCACTAATGTTCTTTTTCTTGTTTATCGATGCCTTGGCTTTTCTTTGTCGTCGCTGAATAACAACTGCACGTTCTTCTTCCCAGGTGCTGAGACGAATTTTCGTTTTATAGCCTTTCCAGCCTTGCCCGGCATCTTCCCATAGAGTGTCTGAGCTCTGGGAACATTGTATTAACTCTTTTATTTTGGCACTCATTTTCAGCTTAAAAAGGTACTTCAAGGAGCGTTCTTCACAGGCTTTCATCATTGCATCACTTCCGTATGATACGTCACCTCGAATTAAATAAGGCAGTTGTGAAGCATCCAGCTGATCAATGAATTGAAACAAACGAGGCAAGGCAAAACTTCCCGCATGCTCATTGCCCGGACGAACCTCAACGCCTAAAGATATTCGCGTATTGGCGATAAAATAACTGTGATAACTGTAACTTGGCCGACCTGGTCGAACGGGATTGTAACCAATCGCGGCACCTTCTTGCTGTCTGCCGAACACTGGCTTGACTGTACTGTCGATATCAAGAATCCAGGAACGAGTAAGCATGGGCCCCCAACAATAACGCTGATTATCCTCTAACCACTTTAGTGCTGCTTTTTCATCCATTCTTTTAATACCGCGACGAGTTGAGTCATCACTGTAAATTTTCTTTAATTTAAGCACTTGGGCACTCACTGTATCACCATAAATCTGCTCCATATTACAAAAGCGATTATGCCCTGCAAGGATGGACAACATCATTGTGCACAAGATATCTCGAGGTTGAGGAGCGTTATTGCTCTTGTAAAAGAGTGGTGCTTCTAAAAGCCAGTTTTCGAGCAAGCCACTGCATTCCAAAAACTGTGTAAAAAAGACCAGTTGGCCAATAGGAGTACATGCTTGGTCATTATCCCATTGCACTTGTGTTACGCCGCAAGAGGCTTGAACTTTTACTGGCGCGGTTTGTATTTTCGCAGGAAGACCCGATTTTGAGGTGGGTGTGATACTTGTCATATGGACTCTTTTAGGATTCGTTTTTCACTGACAAATATCGCACCTTTTTCACTCACCCAAAAGGTGAATTTCTCATTTACTGTAATTGTCTGGTCCACAGTATGTTATGATCTATTATGGGTTTTAACTGATTTTTATAGGTTGAAAAACCAATGAGCTTAAAGTTCTTTAACTAAACCAAATCTTTACGAGCGGCTTTGCTCATATTTGTTTTAGCTACCCGGAAAAGTGTCTCATATCTCTTCTATTTTTTGCTTTCACCATCCATTACCAAACATATTATTAAATCGTGGTATGGATTTAGTACTGCTTTTTAGTTAGAATTTACTTCTATCTTTGGGAATACGGGAAGGTCATGGAACTCGAGACATTTAAGAAAAAGCCATTCGTTACCGGCTGCATATTTGCTATAGTCTATGCTCTTGTTGCCCAGCTTAGCCTTACACTTGCTTTTCAAGACAGCAACGCATCCCCTATCTGGCCTCCTTCCGGACTCGCGATCACGCTCATATTCCTCTTGGGGAAACAATATTGCCCTGCCATTTTTGCTGGCGCCTTCATTGCCAATCTTTTGACTTTTAGCAGTCACACCCCTCTTTCCCTCTCAACAGTAACAACTTCTTTTTTTATCGGAATTGGCAACACACTTGAAGCATTTATTGCCTTTACATTTTTTAAATTAGCAATGGAACATAAAAAGCCACTTAAAAGTCCCAGTACATTTTTGGTATACCTGGCAATTAGCATGGCAGCGTGCTTCGGTTGTGCCTTCTTTGCATCTTTCGTTTTGTGGCAAAGTGAGATGATCAGCTCTTCTTTATTTAACACTATCTTACTGACCTGGTGGCTGGGGGACTTTATTGGCATTCTCACTGTAGGTACTTTTCTTCTTTCTTTGTCTTTAGATCACAAAACCTCAAAGGAGAATCAACTGGAGTACATTCTGACTCTTATCAGCGTGTCTATCATTTCCATCATTATATTTAGCCAGCATGATCCGAATTCTTTACTGTCTCGTTTCTATTTTATTATCCTACCCATTTTCATTTGGATTACCTTCCGCTTCAATCTCCTAAAAACCCTCTTCGCGATTAACCTTATGGCAATCTTGGCCACTCTGGGTACAGCAAACGGCAAAGGACCTTTCCAAAGTCACTCTGTAAATGACTCTCTATTACTCATGCAATGCTACATAGGTATCATTACCATCACATTTGTTTTATTTAAACTGCAGATATTTAACAGCAAAGATTCTACTGAAACAAAGGAGCATTACTCCAGTAGTCTTAAAGCTCAATGGTTAGCCTTACTGACTTTCTGCTTATCAATAATTGCCACTATTGTTATAGCCGGCTCTCATTCTCTTAAGGACAAAGAAAAAACCTCAATTCTAGTCTTAAATGAACTACAGAATGCTACAATGGTTTTTAAAAGCCAATTAACATCAACAATCCAGGCCTTAGAGAGACTTGCTGACAGACAGTCAAGACAAAAACAAGCCAACAATAATTTATGGTCGGCTGACAGCAATGCTTACTTAAGCCATATACCAATGTTAGAATCTCTGGATTATAGAGATGCAAATGGGAAGGTTCTTTTCACCAATCAGGTAAACCATGACAATTCTACAAACAATTTTGAAGCACAGACTGCTGTTGCCCAAAAGCACTACTTTGAGCGTCTGAAAAACTCTACTAAGCCAACCATCTCTTCTCCTTTTATTTTTAAAGACAAAGCTACTAGAATCCTCATCCACACTCCTTCTCTAAATGATAAAGGGGAAATTACCGGTTCATTGTTAGTGGTTTGTCTTTTCGATAAGTTAATGAATGATTTTTTAGCGAAATATATACAAGACTTCAACTTCAAAATGATCATTGATAACAAGACCGCTTATCAAACTAGCGATGATAATAGTCTTGAATATGAAGAATCCATCGAAAGCTATCTTTATAACTTAAGCTGGAGCCTGACAGCATCTCCTACGAATGAAAAACTGGCAATATTAAAACAAAAAGAATGGGGCACACATATCTTACTTGGTCTCTTCTTATCTATCCTTCTAACAACGACTATCTACCAGTCCATCAACTCAAACCTAAAAGCTGATGAATTCGAAGAAATGAATAACAGACTGAATAAAAAGAACTCTGAACTGGTCAAGCAAAAAATTGTCTCTCGACAAGCTGCTCAAGCAAAAGACTCTTTCTTAACAAATATAAGTCATGAAATCCGCACTCCGATGAATGGTGTTCTCGGAGCTGTGCAATTAGCTAAAGAATGCCGACCGGATGAACTAGAACAATACCTGAGAGTTATTGATGTTTCGGCCAAAAGTCTCATGGAAATCATCGATGAAGTCTTAGAGTATTCTAGCCTTGAAAGTGGTGAAATCACTATAGAAATAATTGACTTCAACCTCCGCACTCTTATAGAAGATTCTGTTAAAATCATCGAAAGTGCTGCGACCGTCAAAGGCCTGCAAGTCAAGACCTTTATTTCTGAAAATCTACGAGAGTATGTTCAGGGCGATCCAGTCCGACTCAAACAAATACTTTTAAACCTATTGAGTAATGCCCTAAAATTCACAGATAAGGGGAACATTACCATAAATGTCACTGAAGACTTCAATGAAACTATAAAAATCGAAGTGATAGATACGGGAATTGGTATACCGGAACACCAAATCAAAAAAATCTTCAACCACTTTGAGCAGCTGGATATGTCTTCTACCAGAGGTGTTAGTGGAGCTGGACTAGGCCTGTCAATCTGCCGTAGTCTCATCAGTATGATGGCCGGCTCAATAAACGTCATCAGTACAGAAGGCGAAGGTTCCAACTTTATCCTCAAAGTCCCACTCATTCCTGGCCACCATCCACAAAAACAAAGCTCCATTAAGAAAAGTGACTTCTACAGTAAAAAAATACTTCTCTGTGAAGATAACCAGGCCAATAGCCTGATCATGAAAAAAATGCTCGAAAAACTCGGCTTGCAAGTCTCTACAGCTGAAGATGGCCGTAAAGCTTTAAGTACGCTGGTCTGTGAGTGGGAAAAACTGGATCTTATCCTTATGGATCTTGAGATGCCCCATATAGGAGGACTAGAAGTAGCGAATGTAGTTCGAGAACAGATCCCCAACTTCGATGTTCCGATAGTTGCCCTGACTGCCAATTGTTCTGCTGAAGATCGCGAGATGTGTGAACGGGCCGGAATGAAAGGCTTTTTAGCCAAGCCCATTTCTAAAGAGAAGCTCGCAGAAGAGATCAACCGTTGGCTTACAGTGTCTTGCTGATTATTTTTCTGTAACCTGCATTCTTTGTTGCAAACCTTTCAAAACTGCAGGCTTTATAACTCCTTTAGAAACTGTCAATTTTCGCAAATTAGGGATCGCATCCAAAAAGCCAAACTTATCAATTTTTGTTCCAGCAATATTTAATTCTTCTAATGGCATACCGCGCATTTGAGCCGTTTCATTATACTTGAGACTGACCCCTTCAACATTCAGCTTGTGTAAGGGCATTTGCCGAATACAACCGACCTGTTCTATCTCTTGGTTCCCACTTAAGTCTAAGCAATTTTTACCATCTTCCTTATAAAAATTAAACTTCACTTTCGTGACATACGGATTATTCACAAATAACATCGCATAAATGATCTTCATATGATCATCTATACTTTGATAATTCTCGACTTCATTTCTAAAAAATATTCGCTTTTGAGTTTGAGTTGGGATCTTATGAAGAACTGCAATCGACTCACTGGGAGTGAGTCGGGTATGGTCATTTTTTAGACTTATCACGGACTTTATGATTTTACCGAATGCCCTGTTAGTCGGCCTCATCTCCGCGTTTTCTAAAGCATTTCATGCAGCCCGAAATTCCTGTCTGTAAAAGTGCACCCGTGCCTTTGCGGTCCAGGCACTTTTATTTTCTGGATCACGTAGAATTGCCTTCTCAGCAAACTCAAGGCTACGATCAAATTCGTAAGCATACAAAGCTCCCAAAGCCTGTGTCGCCAAGTGCGGAGAAGCACTCTTCCCTATCATCTCTGTTTGCTTTTTTTCTGCTTGATACAATGCCAAAAGCTCACGAGCCTGAATTTCACTTTTCTGAAGCTTGGCCACAAAAACTGAACTGAGTAAGACTATAATTCCTATAAAGAAAGTTGATGTTTTATGCCGCTTCATAAGCAAATAACTATTCTTCAAGAAACCGGCATTTTCGGCAACAGTCGAAAAACCACCCAGAAAAGACTCTATATCGTGAATCAGCGTTTCAACTGTTCGGTAGCGCTCTGCCGAATTTAACGCAAGAGCTTTCATCACTACGGCATCCAAAGTCAAAGGTACTTTGGCACCAGAAATATTTTTTAATGGCACGACCTGACCTGAAGTCGTTTTACCAAAAATGTCTTCTACAGTGTCTCCCTTAATCGGCGCTTCACCTGACAATAAAGCATAAAGAATTCCCCCTAGTGCATATATATCAGTCCGCTGATCGCGCTCCCCCAACTTCCTATTCACCTGTTCTGGAGCCATATAACCCGGTGTTCCCTTAACGACACCGTCCATTGTCATCTCATTAAAAAATGAAGGATCGATATACTCACCTTCCTCCTCTTCATCAAAGAGAATTTTTCCAAGCCCCCAATCACAAACCAGCACTTCACCGAACTCGCCGACTAAGATATTTCCCGGTTTTATATCAAGGTGTAAAAGATGGCGGGAATGAGCATATGAAACCCCTTCACATATACTTAAAAAGAGATTTAGTTTCTGAACCAGAGGCCAATTACATTCCTGACGTTCTTGCAAAAGTGTCTGCAAGCTTTTATCGCCCGTCAACTTCATGGTAAAAAATGGTTTACTATTGGAATCTATGCCTATGTCATACACCGGCATAATGTTCGGGTGCTCAAGTGTCGCCGTCAATCTCGCTTCTCTCAGAAAACGTTGATTCGCCTGTTCGCCATCTTTCCGAACATAGGCCATAGCGACAAAGCGACCAGTAGTTTTGTCTTCAACCTTGAAAATCTGCTTCATTCCCCCTTTGCCGATTAACAATGGCTCTCCGTAACGCTCACCCAAATTGCGAATTTCTGAATACAAACCTTCGCCAAAATCTTCACTCAGTAAATCTTCTCGTTGTACCGCCATCTCGTAAATATCTGATAAATCAGTACTGAGACTTTCAAAAATTCTTAATGACTCTTCGGCAGAATCCATTAACTGAGTTCCTCTTCAAGTCGACGAATTTCACTGCATAAAGCTGCGACTACACGCTTCTTGTAAACCGAAATAGTATTTGGAGGAAGTTTGTGTTCTTCTGCGACTTCCATCCGGGACCTGCCTTTATTCAATTCCTCAAAGATTGTAAAAACCTGCTTAGAGAAATTTTTCTTGACCTTCTCCAGAGCTAAAGACGCTACGTAGTTTTGCCACTCCTTTTCAGCAATGGCTTCAATATCTGGTAGAGAGGCTTTCTGAAGTGGACACTTTTCGTCTGTCACTGCTTCATGCTTTTTCTGAAGGCTTTTCTGTTTGCGAATGTAATCTTTAACACAATTGCCTGTCACCGTACATAACCAACCTCGAAAACGCTTGCGGCTATCCAGATCAAACTCTGGTAATTTCTCCCAAAGCTTCACCAGAACCTGTTGAACTATTTCCTCTGAGTCATGGTGCGGAAGATTCATACGCCGGCAGATAATGTAGATATAATGACGGTAGTAGTGAACGAAGTCCTCCCATGATTTTTCATCATGTTGAACCTTAATTCGTTCTAAAAGAGTCTGTCGTGTCTGAAAATCTTCCATAGCAGTCTAAATAATACCATCATCATCAAAATAATATGACTGCTCACTACAAATTTTTAAAATTACTTTTCCGGATCATCCATTTTACGGATAGCGGAATCAATCGCTTTCGCGATCTCTTCATAAATGAGCGGTAATTTCTCAGGTTTGATCGCCTGACTAAAATGCAAGCGCACAGTTAAGTCTGTACTCTCATCAGAGATCTCTTCCTCATGCTCATGTATTGTCTCCTGCGGAACCTTAATCAATTCATTCCTTTTAGGCTCAGGCTTTTCAGAAATAGTCATCTCTAAAGCAGCAATACTTTCGGGAACAGAAATACCATCTCCGACAACTGTTGCTATGTAAAATGCAGATTGGGTATCTTTGGTAAACTTCACATCGCCTTCTTGTAAGGCTACAGAAGTCGCCAGTTGACCCACATCCTCTTCCCTGAGAATATAGTTATGAGATTCCATCTGTTCCTCCTTAATTGTGTTACACAACTTTTATCAACTGTCTCCCTTATATCTAGACTACTTTATTTTTAAGATGAATGCGAATTTTCAGAAAAGATTACAAGGGATTGTTCTTAAAACAAAATTAGCTGAGATTAACTATTCTTTAACCGTGACATAGCTCTGCTAAAGCTTTAACTTTATGAAGTTAATAAATAGGGGGCAACTGTGCTTGTATATCATTCTGAAAAAGTTAAACCAGTCGAATCTCAAGATAGTGTAGAATCCATCCTTAGTAATATCTCTAAAGAATACCTTGAAGGGATTGTTCGCGAACTCGCTTTCCCAAGGCATAGAATTAAAGAACCTGAAAGTAACCTTGAAGCAGCTGAGTTAATCAAAGGGCATTTTGATAAACTTGGTTTTAACACCGAGTTTCAGGGAGAATTTCGCAATGTCATCGCCTGGCGAGGCGATTTGCAAAATAAAAAAATAATCGTCGTTGGAGCCCACTATGACAGCGTTCCTAAAACTCCGGGTGCCGACGACAATGCCAGTGCTGTTGCTTCTATGCTGGGAATAGCCAGTGCTCTCAAAGATCTTGATTTACCAATCATATATGTCGCTTATAATTGTGAAGAAGAAAATTTTGAAGGCAGTACAAGCTTTGTTAAAGACTGGCTGCAAGAGTCTAACGCCACACTCATATGTGCCCATATTTTAGAGATGATGGCATACCGCGACAAAACTCCCGGTTCCCAAAAAGTACCAACTGGACTCCCTATAAAAATGTCAAATACAGCCGATTTCCTCGGACTTGTCAGTCACGGCCCTACTAAAAAGATTCGTAAATTGGCACTTCGTGTGGCTAAAACCTACACTCCAGAGGTTCCGGTCATGGCTTTACAGATGTATTTCGGATTAGAGAAAAGATTCAAGGTCCTTTGGCGTAGTGACCACGTGCCATTTTGGTTGGCTGGTCTGCCTGCGCTTATGTGGACAGATACATCAGAATATCGCAATCCTCATTATCACAAGACAAGTGATACACCAGATACTCTGGACTTTGATTTTCTAACAAGTAATACCAAAACAGTTACGGCTACAATTTTGCATCAGTTGACATAGTCAGCCGACCAAAAGTATCAAAAAAAATACCAACCATAACATTATTGACATCATTATAGCGTATATATAAATAACGCAGTTGTTATAAGGTTATTTATGTTACGATTACTCACAGTCTTCTTTTTGGCGATGGCTTTAAATTTATCGGCTCAGCAAAAGCCGAACTTTGTCTTTATCCTGGTTGATGACCTTGGCTGGGCTGACCTCAGCTGCTATGGCAGCACATCCTACGATACCCCCAACCTCGATAAATTGGCAGAATCCGGTGTTCGATTCACTCAGGCTTATGCCGGTGGTTCAGTCTGCTCTCCTACTAGAGCTTCAATCCTGACGGGCCGTTCTCCTGCCCGCCTGAACATTACAGACTGGATCCCAGGTATGAAAGCTAAAAATCCTTTACTGGAAGTTCCAAAAATTCTCAATGAATTGCCTCATAGCGAAGTCACTATCGCCGAAGTTCTCAAAGAAAACGGTTATAACACTTACTACTGTGGGAAGTGGCACCTTGGTCATGAAGATCATTTCCCGGACACTCAGGGCTTCGATGTAAATATCGCCGGTCTTCACAAAGGTTCCCCTCCTGGAGGTTACTACTCACCTTATAAAAACCCTAAACTTCCAGATGGCCCTAAAGGTGAGTACCTACCAGACCGACTAACCAATGAGAGTATTAAAATTTTCGAAAAAGAAGTAAAGGACGACAAACCATTTTTACTTTACTTGTCTTACTACACTGTTCACACACCTATTCAGGCCAGTAAAAGACATATTGCCAAATACAAAAGTAAGCTTGCTGGCATGAAAAACATTACTGTTCCAGAAGGTCCAGATGGCGTCACACAAGGAATTCAGAACAATGCTGCTTACGCCAGTATGGTTGAAGCTATGGATGAAAATATCGGTCGCCTCATACAAAAACTGGATGACCTGAAATTAAGCGATAACACAGTTGTCATTTTCACATCTGACAATGGCGGTCTTGCAACGAAAAGAACCCCTGGTCCAACATCAAATGCACCTTTACGCTCTGGTAAAGGCTGGTGTTATGAAGGCGGCATTAGAACACCACTCATCATCAAAGCTCCTGGTACTTCCCAAAAAGGACTCATCAATGAAGCTCCAGTCATAAGCATGGACTACTTCCCGACAATATTAGAACTCGCTGATATCCCTCTGAAGCCAGAACTTCACCAAGATGGCCTTTCGTTAAAAAACAATCTTACTGGAAGTCAGACTGTAGATCGTGAGGTCCTCGCCTGGCACTACCCGCATTACCATGGCAGCACATGGCGTCCAGGAGCTGCTATACGCGTCGGTGACTGGAAAATGATCGAGTTTTTTGAGACTGGTAAAAAAGAACTTTACAACCTTAAAAATGACATCGGTGAAAGTAAAGATCTTGACCCCAGTCATCCTGAAGTTCTCCAAAAAATGACTACCAAGATGTCGCAGTGGCGCACTGAGCACAATGCCCAGATGCCAACTCCTATAAGAAAATAAGGTGTTTCTTATTCCTGAGACATATATAAAAAAAGATTTTTGCGTCTACATAACATCGCATGTGTTAGTATGGAAGAATTATTTTTTTCCACACTAGAATAAATAAGTGTTTATATTTGGAAGTTTATCGCGGGGAAATACTTCCAAATATTGTTTAATTTGGAAAAATGCTCATTTTAGACGAGTGATACGTTGTCTTATGGAAACTAAAAAAGATTTATCAAAATACATCATTTGGGTCGTGGCTATTGCTGCAATTGCCGCTGCCCTTGTCATCCTCTCCAAACCTAAATCAAACCTCAACATCACCTCTATTTCTGCTAAGCCTCAATTTTCCAGAGCTGGGCAGACTCTATATCTACTGGCTGGATAACCAGTCTATAAAGGCGACAAAATCGAGGTGAATGAAGGTAGTGTAAAACTCGACTTCACTACTGAAGCAAGTTCTGTAGAACTTAAAAATGGCTCAACACTTCATATTAACTTCGATGCTGGCAGTAAATCGCCTAACAAAGGCTTAGAGATAAGTAGAGGCTTGGTTAAATTTAATTTACAGGCCCAGACAGAGGAGAAAAGCATCAACATCAGTGCAGGAAATACTCAGGTAAAAACGACAGATGCTGACCTGGAAATGACTGCAGAGGGCGAAAAAGCCACCGTTGCTGTTCTTCGTGGCAAAGCAAATCTCACTAACAGTGCGTCTAAGGACTATGTTGAAATGAAAGAAAAGTTCATCACCGAGTTTCAGAGCGACAATTACGCAAACATAAACTCAATCGGCAAAACAAGCCTACCAAAAGTTTTGAACTGCACAGTTATTAATCCATATACCGACTTGATCCTCGAAAATTACAATGCTCTCAATAATAGTACTCAGATTTCCATCAGTGACCTGCCTGAAGCTGGCTACAATTTACGAGCGAACATTGCCAATATTTCTATCATCAAGCATGTCAGGTTCACACTTACCGATAAAGCCGGCAGAAAGATCTATACGGCAACAGAAACGGCTCACCCATTTGCCCTGGCAGGACTGAAAAATTCACAGACTGGAAACTACGACTTCAATGCCTACAAAGTGAAGGCCGGCACCTATTTACTAACGGTTGATGTATTTACACCCAAGAGCGCCGCCCCAGCTTACAGCTCAAAATTCAAATACACGTTTAAATAAAAACTTTCGAAAAGCCCGGCTTTCTACAAGGAAACGGGCTTTTTTTGAATATCCTTTCTTGAAACAAATTCTGAAGGAGATAATCTAACCAGAGGGAAACTACTTATAAAAACGGGGAAGTTCATGTTAAATAATCTATTCTTTTTACTCATCGCTACATTCATTCTAAACGTCAATGCTCAAGAAGCCGATCCATTTGCTGACACAACCGAAGCTCCAGCCGCTGCTGTAGAAACTGAAATTACTGAAGAATCTATTGCCAAAAGTTTAAATATCGCCTGGCCAATAACAGATCCGGAAAAATCCGTTGAGCAAATCAATAAAGAGACTGAAGAACTCATTGCTTCAAAATTAAATGAGCAGTACCCGCCCAAAACTCTTGAAGATTTCAAAGCTGAATTAGAAAAGCTTTATCCAATTCACAAAGTAGAAGATACTGTTTCTGTTGAATACAACTTCAGAGGTTCTACAAAAACTATAAAGGGTCAGTATAAAAAGCTTAGTACAAAGTCTCTTGATATCAGTGGTGTTCGCATACCTGTTATTGACATCAAAGAATCTCGTTTGATCAGTTTCGACATGGAACTAAGAAAAAAATACATCCACAGAGTCGCCAACAAGAAATTTTACGACTTCAACTCTGAAAGAGATATTCTTTCTGAAAAGCTATTCAAAATGTACAAAACCAGCCCTTACAAAAAAGCCGGCTATGTCAGCAATAATGGCAAATGGGAAAAACCTTCAGTTGTTGTCAAATCTACCTATGACAGCAAAATGAAAGCTCTTGCCAAGAAGAAAGCCAAAGAAGAGGCAAAAAAAAAGAAAGAGGAAGCCAAAAAATTCAAACTTCTTTCAAAATCAGAAGATGGGGAAGTAGAAAAAATCTTCGGACAAGACCCAATGCACGTTTACATCGGTGCCGGAATTCTTGTAGTCCTTCTTTTCGGTGCAGCAGTCATGAAAAAGTAAGCTCTCCTACAAATATACTTTCAGGCCGGATTCTTTCCGGCCTTTTTTATGCCTTGATTTTACAGTAGTCCCCTGCAATCTTTTTCTCTGCGTCCCCGCGTGAATCAATCAGTAATCATGCCTTGTTAGAGCTCTTATTAAAACCATACAAAGCAAAGAGAACGATTGATGTATAGATAACCTTTGAGGCCGTGTCATCACTGGTAAACCATAGAACAATTAAGTACAAAACAACCGAGAAAGTGATACACTTTTTCATGTACACCTTCTCTTCTTCACTTATCTTTTTGAGCCTGCGAAAGACAAAGAAATAAAGAAAAACTGCTAAACCTATAAGTATAAGTAAGTGCATAAATCCTCAGCGGCTTCTACAGTTCTTTAATCCGAATATTTCTATAGAAAATCTCTAATGGCCTACCGCCATGAATCTGAACGGCAATCTTACCTTTTGACTTAGCAATTTTAGTATCTGCTTCCGTGTAGTCTGACACTAAAGTACCATTGATAAAAGTCTGAACTTTATTGTCTTTACAAATGATTCGATAATCATTCCAACCTTGCCAATTCAGCACCTTTTTGACCTCTTCAAAAGGCAATGGCTTGCCAATAAACTTACGGCGGCGTGATTCATCATAAATATGGCCCCAGTACTTCATGCCGACATCTGCCTGATAACCAATCATTTCGTGGTGATTTGGAATGCGTTGGCTGCGAATCTGGATACCACCATTATTGCGAATGTCATTATTCATCTTGACCTGTAACTGCAGCTCAAAATTGTAGTAGTTTTTCTCCGTTGCCAAAAAGAAATTATGAGGGATCTTGTGATCACTTTTACCCGCAATGATCTCTCCATTTTCTATTCGAAACCAATTAAGGTCACCTTCCCATCCAGAAAAGTCTTTGCCATTAAAAAGATCCTTAAAACCGTCTGACTCAGATGATTGACAACCAACAAAAAATAAACAACAAACTAAGACTAAAGCTCTCATATTACTTAGTCTTTTCTTGCTTAATAGTTGTCGGCTCGCCTTTAACTCCAGCATAAAAAACAATGATCTTTGCAGGCGTATCCTGCTCATTAAATCCATAGTGCCACTTACCAATTACTTCCACTATAGGATCACCCGGCTCTAAAATAAGAACTTCATCCTCTTCTGTAACAACCTTAAGCTTTCCAGAAATCAACACCCCTGCATTAATATAAGGATGATTGTGAACCGGCAATTTCGTCTTGGG
Source organism: Lentisphaerales bacterium (assembly GCA_022446985.1). GTDB lineage: Bacteria > Verrucomicrobiota > Lentisphaeria > Lentisphaerales > Lentisphaeraceae > JAKVBD01. The sequence continues at coordinate 9,775 of JAKVBD010000026.1, read as the reverse complement.
TGGGACTTCAATCTCAAGAATAGTAATTTCAGGCTGGCCTTTACCATACGCCGGCAAAGTTTTACCATCCCAGCTCTTAGTGCTTTTAACGACTGTTCTAACTTTCAGATTCTTGGTCTCATCATGAGCGAAAGCAACACTGACAGTTAACAAGATGGCAAGAACAACTAAAATATTCTTCATATTGATGGGCCCACTATATTTATTAATTTGGCCCTAAGATAATCTTCACAAGAGAAAGTTCCAAACGGCTTACAGACAGCTTTGTCAGCTATCCCTAATTGTAAGCCTCAAGCTTCTCTAAAAACTCGTCGGCAGCCGGAACAATCCGGGGATCATTTTTTTGTGTAGCGTCATACATACAATTGATCGTTTTGTGAGTACCAATAGCTACTTTTTCTTTATTTCCATCTTTTTTGATGAGGTAGAAATCTGTTTCATACTCAATAGCTGCGGCACGAATACGCATAATTTTTAAGTGAACTTCAACTTTATCTCTAAAACGAAGAGGCTTCAAAAACTTCATGCTGACTTCCGCACGTGGCCAACCAGTACCTTCCATTTCTTCCGTTAATTCACCGACAACAGGCTCATCCAGATGTTCAAACATCTCATACTCGGCTTGCTCCATCCACAGAAAATAATTTGGGTGATGCATCAGTCCTCCAAGATCTGTTTCGTGGATCTGAACGACTCTTTCAATTTTAAATTCACTAGTTTTCATATACTAAATCCAATATTTGAATGTTTTGAACGATTTTTACGACTATATTACAAAAAGTAAAAAGATAAAAGGCTTTCATGATGAATATTAACAATCAAAAGATATTGGCAATGGAAAAGAGGTACAGGACTAACTTCATAAATTGTCTAAGTGGCTTTAAGAGCATCAACCTTGTAGGCACAATTTCGCAAGAAAGGGTCACCAACTTAGCTCCTGTCAGTTCAGTCATTCATGTCGGAGCTAATCCACCTCTCATGGGCATGCTAATTCGCCCAAATACTGTTCCAAGGAATACTCTCGAAAACATCATGACGACAGGTCAATGGAGCCTCAACCATATTACTGAAGATTTCTACAAAGCAGCTCACCATTGTTCTGCTCGGTATGCTAAAAATATCAGTGAATTTGAACAAAGTGGCTTAACTGAAGAATACTTGTCTCTTCATTGCCCTTACGTCAAAGAAGCTTCTGTTAAAATTGGTCTTACACTTAAAGAAAGAATCGACATAGAAGTCAACGGAACTCATTTTCTAATCGGAGAAGTTCAGGAAGTGGTTTTACCGGAGGATACTATCTCTGAAGATGGTTTTATCGATTTAGAGCTTTGTAAAACGATTACTGTTTCCGGCTTGGATAAGTATCACAGAACGGCAAGCATTGATCGATTACCATATGCAAAAGTTCGAGATGAATCCCTAAAAGAACAATCGAGTTAAGTTTAACTCTTATTTATTATTTTGGATATTCAAAATTCTGTTTTGGATCATTTTTTAATTCTCTATATCCTCTAAGATCTCTGTGGTTAAAATAGGCAAGTTAACCACGGAGCTCACGAAGGTCACAGAGGGTTTATGACTAAGACAAAAATGGATAACACTGTTAATTAGGTCTTATAAGAAGTTTAGAATGCGCCATTTTGATTAACTAATTTCTTTGAGTATTCATTCAAGAATTGCTTACATTCCCGACTTCCACAGAGCTCCATTATTTTTACCACAGAGAGAGTAAAGAGTTAGAAGTTTTTTTAAAGAAAGCAAAACAAAGCTCTCCCCTCCTTCTCCCTCTTCGTGGTTTTCAACTCACACCAAGAACAAGGTAATTACATATTTTGTAGTCTTGAAATTTTATTACAATCAAATTGGCAATCCATACCTCTAAACCTCTATATTAGGATCAAGAGAGGGTCATGTGAAATATCTACTGCTAACTCATTTACTGTTGCTGACTTCATGTTCTTTTTATGAAGTTAGTGACTATTATTCCGAAGAAGAAATTCATCAGAGAGCAATACTTTCCAGCAAACATACTGAAGCACTTAAAATGGAGGCTGAGAAATATACCTTAGAAGAAAAGGCTCTTCACTTTGAGAAAATATTAACGCAAAGTATGCACCCCAAACTAAAGTTCCTGCCGAAAATCATTCATCCTGATCAGAAAAATTCACTGAGGATAGATACTACCCTGCTCTTTCTCTCAGCTTTGGCGTTTAAATATGGCGTCACTCAAAACGAAAAAGATAAATTGCTAATTGAACAAATTATCGATGCCATGTGGAGTGCTGATGAAAGCAATGGCCTGGATGGCTACCTGCCTTACAAAATTGCGATTCACAACGATCAAATAAAAATTCTTACAAATGAAACACACGAAAACGTTTATGCTCAATTTTTCTTTGCATACCTCAATATCTTAAAATACGTCGATGATACTGTCATCAAGCAAAAGATAAAAAAGCACACTACTCTTATCGCTGCACACTTTCTCAAAGACAATTTTACCCTTCACGATAATCTGGGAGCTGAAGTCCCATACAGCGATCTTTCTCCCAGTTCGTCTTCTTTCAATAACCGGCGCTTGTCCTTGTTAGCTCTTATAGATTCGCTGCAATCCATTGTCGAAGACCCTACCACTCAAAATCAACTCAAGGTCACTGAAGACTTAATTTATCAGAAAGGCTATCCTGAAGACATTCTCGACCTGACCTTTAACTTCGTAAGGCTCGAATTCCCAACACACTCCAGTTCATGGCTGAATATACTGAAGATATACAATGGCTGCTTAAGTTCTGGTAAAGATATGTATAAAAAAGCCTTCACTCAACTCATGCAAAACTATCAGGATGAGCACAACCCTTTTTTTGAACTTATTGGTCATGCAATTTCAGGAGAAAGCCCTTCTCCTGAAATTAAAAAAATTCTAAAGACATTCCCAAAGACTCTAACAAATCAAGAAGTCATCAATACTCAAAGCTATCAAGGAAAAATTATTTGTGGAGATTACGTCAAACTCAAAGGCACTTATGAAAGTTTAGAACCTTTGCCAATTTACCAACGACCATTAAATAATTACCTATGGAAACGCAACCAAATGACTCTCGATGGTAACTTCAAATCCAGCGGAGATAAAGCTTTTACCGGAATCGATTTTCTCCAGGCTTACTGGATGATGCGAGCTTTAGAAAAAAATAACAATTGATAAAGCTTGTTCGCTCACTATAAGTAGGCACATGTGCCCCCTTTGCCATAGCTCGTCTTTTGTAGACTTCTCTGAGGATAAACGTCGAAAATACCTTCGATGTTCCAACTGCCACCTTGTCTATGTCCCTAAAGAATTCCATCTTTCCTCAATTGAAGAAAAAGCAGAATACGACCTGCATGACAATAGTGTAAACGATACAGGCTACAGAAAGTTTTTGAGTCGAATCTTTGAACCAATGACCAAGAAGATTTCTTCTGATGCAAGAGGCTTGGAATTTGGTTGTGGTCCTGGACCGGCACTGGCTGAAATGTTCAAAGAAGCGGGATACTCAATTGAGCTTTACGACCTCTACTTTCATCCAAATGAAAATGCCTTTGCTAACAAGTACGATTTCATTACCTCTACTGAAGTTGTCGAGCATCTTCGAGCTCCAAAGGAAGTCTTAAACAGATTATGGTCCTTGCTCAATGTCAATGCTTGGTTGGGGCTCATGACTAAGCTGGTTATCGACCAGGAGTCATTTAAAAACTGGCATTATAAAAATGACCAAACGCACATTTGTTTCTTCAGTAAAAAGACCTTTGAATGGCTAGCCAGTAAACTAAATGCAAAGCTGGAGTTTCATGGCAAGGATGTCATTCTGCTTCAGAAGCTCTGATTATGGAACGCTGAGCTTAAGGTGAATGGCGCAGCCAGAGAAGATGCCCTGGGGTGCCAGCTCGGCAAAATTGACATCCAGAACTTGAGTCTCAAATGATATTCCTAATTTGGAAATTCCGTGTTGGATATTCAAGATTCGAATACTCAATATCGAAAACGGAATGATGAAAGGTGAAGGAAGTGGGCAGATGCCGAGCTGGGGCTCGGCGATCCATAAATTATTTTTTCCCTGAGTAAGGTACTAAAGCATTGCTATCTTTTAAAAGCTTATCCAGCTTCTTATTCAACATGGCAATTTTCTCTGGATTAGAGGAAGCCAAATCTTTAGTTTCACCGATGTCTTCAGTTAAGTTAAATAACTGATGCTTAACTGGACCGGCATAGTAGCGGATCATTTTCCAGCCTTTGTCCTGTATAATAGAATAAGGAAAAATCTTGCCTCTAAAATGTGGAAAGTGCCACATAAGAGCACGTTCTTCAAGTTTACCTTTCTGCTCAAGAACAGGCATGATACTGACGCCATCAATTTCAGTTTTAGGAAGCTCCGCACCAGTTGCTGCAGCAATTGTTGGCAATATGTCAATACTGCAAACAGGTACTTCACTTACCTGACCGGCATTGATTTTTGCCGGCCAACGGACAATAAACGGCTCGCGAATTCCACCTTCAAATGGAAAACCTTTACCTGAACGAAGTGGCGCATTATGCGTTGGCCCAAGCAGACCACCATTGTCACCAGTAAAAATGAAAAGTGTATTTTCAGTTAACCCTTCTTCATCGAGAGTTTTCATAATCGTACCCATAGCATTGTCGACCGCTTCCACCATAGCTGCATAGGCTGGATTTTTTTGATTCGTCTTGGGTTTCGCTTCATATTTCTCAATCAGGTGTTTTTGCGCCTGAATTGGTGTATGCACAGCATAATTACAAAGGTACATGAAGAAAGGCTTGTCTTTATTTTCCTGAATAAATTTTCTGGCCTCAAATGCTTCTCTGTCAGTGAGGTACTCGCCTTCTTTACGAGGCTCAAGATTTGGGATGATATATAAGTCGTTATTCTTTCTCTTTTTAGAAGCTTTCGGCTTATAAGGGTCGAAGTAGCTTGGCGGTTGTCCAAGATCACAGCCCCCAAAGTTGTAATCGAACCCCTGAGTTTCCGGGAACCACTCTTCTGCTCCTAAGTGCCACTTGCCAATGAAACAATTTGTGTACCCAAGAGGCTTGAGCATCTCAGCAATTGTTACTTCATCGTGTTCCATCCAAAGTGGATTAACTGCAATGTTTAAGTCATGCTTTTTATCGTACTGAAAACCACCTGGATTTTTCTTGTCAGCGGGAATTTTACCGCCCTGAAATTTAGCGCGGATCCAATCCGTTATACCTATTCTTGCAGGATACCGTCCAGTCATTACGGAAGCTCTGGTAGGCGAACAAATAGCCGCTGCCGCATAACCATTATTGAACTTCATTCCCTGCGCTGCGAGGCGATCAATATTCGGCGTTTCATAGTACTTACTGCCATAACAGGCAATATCCGTCCAACCGAGGTCATCAACGAGAATTAACACAACATTTGGCTTATCTGCGGAATAAGCAAACCAACAAAAAAATGTTAACAAAAAGGCTAACAATTTTGACATTTCCATAACTCCTATTTTTCACAAAAAAACTATATTTGTAAGGTTGTATAAGCTGACAAACATTGGCCTATCAAATCGCCATTTATGCTCAATTTCTACGACAAAATCACAAATAAATACATTGATACAAAACTTTAACTAAAAAGTCCAAAGAAGCTCAGCAAATCTAACATTTTAAATGCAAATATAACATTCTGTGATTTTAAAAATAGCTGAGGTAACGCTCAAAAAGAAACGGCTGTCTTGCTCATACTCCAGCCTATTGAAAAGCCTGACTTAGCGTAGTCAGCACTAGTCATACTTTTGACTGAGCCATCAGCAAAAAGCATATTTCCACGCTCTAAATGCAACATCCACGGCTGCGCTTTCCAGGTAGTTGAATCTGTTGTCATTCTATGCCAGGCGTAGTTTGCACCATTATTCCAACCATCACCAACTAACCAGTCTGAGCTTTCCAATTCAACATAGTTGATATCCCCACCGCGACTGCCATCAAACTTTGGATTACCATTATTGGAAGTTCGCGAAGCATACGAGCCCCAACCGCTGCTCCATTGCGGATTCTCACGGCTTGGACACAGAAACACCTGATCATCGACTTCAGCAACTGCTCTTTGCAGCCAATTAGACCAAAGTGGATTGTAGTAAGTCCCTGTCCCAGTGCTTTGAGGCGAATGATAGTAGCCATTTTGATCACCCAGTGACATGATCACCATAGCACCGGATTGCTTTAACTGAGATAAACACACCGCCTGTTTAGCTTTCTCACGGCTTTTAGCGATTGATGGCAGAAGAATCGAAGTCAAAATTCCAATTATGGCGATAACGACTAACAACTCGATCAAACTAAAAAACTTTTTCATAAACACTCACAACAACACATTTACTTATTAACTATATGCCGTTACGACCGAAGAAAGCAAAAAATAACAGCATAAATATCTAATTATTAAATATTTACATAATTATTTTTGACCAGATGCCTATTTTAATCTGGATTTCCAAGTGTAATGCTCTGATGGCTGGTGCTCTTTTTTGAAAACCTCTTCTACTTTTGAAATAACCTCTGGATATTTCGACGCTATATCATTCGATTCTGAAACATCATTCTTTAAGTTATAAAGTTCGATCTTACCCGGCTTTTTATTCATGCCATACTGCACAGCTTTCCAATCACCAAAGCGAACGGCGCGACTACCGGCCTTTTCATAGAACTCCCAATAGAGGACTCTTTTATTTAAATCCTGAGTCTGACCATGCAAAGTTGATGCAACACTTACACCATCAATATTTTTAGGAGCTGTTGTAGAAGCAATCTCTGCCATTGTAGGAAGAACATCTGGGAAATACCACTGAAGATCATTCACCTGACCGGCAGGAACTTTGCCTGGAGCCCATACCAGCATAGGAACGCGAATTCCGCCTTCATAGACATCCCGCTTAATTCCACGCAATGCACCAGAACTGTCAATATTTTTCCAACGTTTCGCGGCACCATTATCAGAAGTGAAGAAAACATAAGTTTTCTCATCTATTTTCAACCTCTTAAGAAGATCAAGAATTTTGCCAATTCCCTGATCCATTCGACTTATCATAGCAGCATAAACCTTTTCACTTTCGCTCCAGGATTTATCGGCATACTGACCAACTGATGGTATTTCAAACTTATCATGCGGGACACAGTAAGGGATATACAGAAAAAATGGGGTTTCGTGATGTTTTTCGATAAACTTCAAAGACTCATTGGTAAATAAGTCGTGAGTATAATCTGTCTTAGGCTCTTCATAATTGCCCGGAAGTTCATACTTCTCAGTATTTCTCCAAATGTAATCCGGGTAGTAAGTATGAGCTCGACGCTGATTCAAAAAACCAACAAACTCATTCCAGCCTTTTTTATGGGGTTCACCAGTAGTATTCGGTTCACCAAGTCCCCACTTTCCCATCATACCTGTGACATAACCAGCTTTCTTTAGAACTTCAGCCACTGTTATATCCTGGGGCTTAAGTGGAACTCGCCCCTTTCCTCCACCGAGACCTTTAACGCCACCCTTACCGAAATTCGAACGGACTCTTGTATGACCACTGTGCTGACCTGTCATAAGTGTACTGCGAGCTGGAGCACAAACAGGGGCTCCTGTATAGCATTGAGTAAACTTCATACCTTCAGCTGCCATGCGATTCAGGTTTGGTGTTTGAATTTTTTCCTGACCATAACAACCAAGATCTCTGTAGCCCAGATCGTCCGCCATTATGAAAATGATATTTGGCTTTTCTGCAGCCAGAGAAGGTAAACTAAAGTACAGAAGAATTAATAATTGTTTTAACATGACACATCCAGCATTTTAGATTTCCTAAAATCTATCACTGCTCAGACAGGCAAATTTTTATAAATTGCGCAATTCTCCGTCTTTATGCGAAATTGCGACAAAAACACCACATGCAGAAAATATACTACTTAACAATTAAAAAATACTATTATGACATTTGGCTAGAAGATAGCTTTTAACATAAATTTTGAGGTAATGATGAAACTGTTCTTAATATTTCTTTTTCTAACTCTCGGACTTTATGGTCAACAAAAACCGAATGTTGTTTTTATACTTTCAGACGATCAGGCCTGGGATGATTATGGCTTTATGGGAAGCCAAGAAGTTCAAACTCCTCACCTGGACAAACTGGCTGCAGAAAGTTTGGTTTTTACCCGAGGCTACGTTACCTCTCCTCTTTGCCGCCCCTCTCTTGCCAGTATGGTTACCGGCCTGCATACTCACCAGCATCAAGTCATTGGCAACGATGTTGATGGCAGAAACAATCGAGCTGAATTAGATAAGCCTGTCCAAAAATTCTTTCATCAGCAATCCAGTTTCATTCGAGAGCTGGTTAAAAATGGTTATCTTGCACATCAGTCAGGCAAATGGTGGGAAGGATCATGGCAAGATGGTGGCTTCACCCATGGTTTAAAGGTGGATGGCCGGCATGGAAGTAAAGAGTCTTTGGCAATCGGCCGTAGCGGAATGAAACCGGTCACTGATTTTATAGATATGGCAGTAGAACAGCAAAAGCCTTTTGTGGTTTGGTATGCACCGTTTTTGCCACATACACCACATAATCCACCTGAGCGCCTTCTAAAGAAATATCAAAAAGAAGGACGTGGGAATGACACTGCCAAATACTTTGCCATGATCGATTGGTTTGATGAAACCTGTGGTGAGCTTCTTGGCCATATTAAGAAAAAAGGATTAGAAGAAAATACTTTAGTTGTTTATATCTGCGACAATGGCTGGAAAGCAAAGAGCCAATCGGTAATGAGTATACCTAAATCATGGCCTTTTGACTTTTCCCCAAAATCAAAAGGCTCACCCTACGAAAATGGCATTCGCACGCCAATTATGTTTAAGCTTCCGGGTAAAATAAAGCCTGAGTTTTCTAATGAGTTAGCCAGTGCGATAGACCTCTACCCGACAATTTTTGCTGCTTGTGGCCTTGAAGCGCCAAAGGAATTACCAGGAATTAATCTGCTGAAAGAAAAAAGAGAAATTCTTTTTGGAGCAGCTTACTCGATTCACAATATGACTGTAGGCAATCCAGCCGACACTCGACAATACCGCTGGGCAATTACTAAAAAATGGAAATACCTGATTAGAGACAGTGGCAAAGATACGACAAAGTATAAGTATGTTCACCTTTGGGATACTGTTCCGGAGCACCTATACGATTTAGAAAAAGACCCAGGAGAAAAGTCGAACGTCATTGCCGACTTTCCCGAGATCGCTAAACAGCTTAAAACTAAAGTTAAAGCATGGCTTGATTAAAGTTGTCAGGTGTCAACCTATAAACGGACGACACACTGAAACCTAATCTATTTACGAGGTGAACCTTTTTTATTCCAGGACTTGTTGTAAGGAATCTCTGCCTCATACATGTCGATAGCAGCCTGTAGTTTCGCTTTCACAGTCTGTAACTTTTCAGAATCTGCTTTAATTGGATTCTTCTCAAGGACATCTTCCTGAAGATCGTAAAAACGACCATCCTGGTAAAGCTTGTATCTTTGAGTTTGAGCCCAACGGCCAGAGATAGAAGCAAACTTACCCCAGCGTGGCTGATAGTGGCAGAAAATCCAATCGCGTTTATTGCCTGTCTGTCCTTTCAACTGAGGCAGGAAACTACGGCCGTCAAACTTTTGATCTTTTGGAAGAGTTCCTTTACCGGCTTCAACAATAGTTGGAAGTATATCTGTAAAGTCGACCAAATCGTCAAGCTCCTTACCAGCTGG
>JAKVBD010000259.1 GCA_022446985.1 Lentisphaerales bacterium | reverse complement strand
CTACCCGTACCTTTTTGTCTAAAAGGCTTTCTTCCGCCGCCAGAGACTGCTGATCGGTTTTTCTGTGCTTTCGTTCCTTGTCGTGAGCCAGCCATATATGCGGTAACGGCTTGATGTACAAGATCGCCATTGTAATCTGTATCAAATGAACGGGAAGAAACTTCTACCTTACCTTTTTTCCCTTTACCACTTAAGTTTAAAACTGCTAGCTCCATAATCTAATCTCAATTCGCTTTGACTGCCGGCCGGATTATTATGTCCCCACCCGGACAGCCAGGCACAGCACCCTTAATCAACAAAAGGTTTTTATCAACATCAACACTGACAACAGTTAGATTTTGAGTCGTCGACTTAACATTACCCATTTGACCACTCATTTTTTTTCCTTTAAACACACGCCCAGGCGTCTGATTCTGTCCTATTGATCCATTCGATCTGTGCGAAAGTGAATTACCGTGAGTTGCATCTTGCATTCCGAAATTCCATCTTTTCACGCCACCTTGGAATCCTTTTCCTTTCGATGTTCCGGTCACGTCCACTTTCTGGCCATTTGTGAAGCGCTCAACCGTTATTGAAGACCCTATTTCGAGACCTTCTTCCTCTCCATCAATACGAAATTCCCATCGTCCTCGGCCCGCATCAACGCCCGCCTTCATGAAGTGTCCCGCAGATGCTTTTGAGACTCGTGAAGTTTTGATAGCTCCTGTAGTCACTTGAACCGATGAATATCCATCGACAGTCTCGCTTTTTATCTGAGTAATTAAATTAGGAGTTGCATGAATGACGGTTACCGGAATCGATGAACCACTTTCATCGAACACTCTTGTCATACCACATTTTCGGCCAACGATGCCAATTGCCATTTTTTACCTCTCTGATGCATGGGGCTTCAACCCGCTCTGGCTGTAAAAACATTACACCTGAAAATTTCTTATTTTTTACAAATTAGCTAAGACTAATCTGTACTTCCACTCCTGCAGCTAAATTTAGTTTCATTAACGCATCTACCGTCTTTTCAGTTGGCTCAACTATGTCGATCAAGCGCTTGTGAGTTCTAATTTCATACTGATCTCTTGCATCTTTATTGACATGAGGCGATATAAGAACTGTAAATCTTTCTTTTCTTGTCGGAAGCGGAATTGGTCCTCTAATTTGAGCACCAGTTCTCTTCGCTGTCTCCACAATCTCAAGCGTAGATGTATCTATCAACTTGTGGTCAAATGCCTTGAGTCGAATTCTAATACTTTGATTCTGCACTTTGCGAAACTCCTATCGCGTCCCAGTTTTAATGACTACAAACCAACATAATCAGTAAGGAGCGCGAATTCTAGTAGTGCTCTAGTGAAGTGTCAAGCAATAAAAGAGCATAGACTGCAGTACAGCATACTATTAACGACTAAGAGTAAAAATTTGCGCTAATTCAAAGTTTTTTATTACTTACTCTATTATTTTAGAGACTACGCCTGCACCGACAGTTCTACCACCTTCTCTAATCGCAAATCGTAAGCCATCTTCCATAGCGATAGGATGGATTAGCTCTACCGTCATTTTCACATTATCTCCAGGCATAACCATCTCTGTTCCAGAAGGAAGCTCTACAGCACCAGTCACATCAGTCGTTCTAAAGTAAAACTGAGGTCTATATCCCTTAAAGAATGGAGTGTGTCGACCACCTTCATCCTTCGATAAAACATATACTTCTGCCTCGAACTTAGTATGAGGCTTCACAGATCCAGGCTGCGCTAAAACTTGTCCACGCTGTACTTCTTCTCTCTTTGTACCTCGCAACAAAATACCGCAGTTTTCTCCAGCTCGCCCTTCATCGAGGAACTTCCTGAACATTTCTACTCCGGTACAAGTAGTTTTATCAGTATCGGTAATACCTATAATCTCAATCTCTTCTCCAACTTTTATAACACCACGCTCGATACGACCAGTGACTACAGTACCTCGACCAGCTATAGAAAATACGTCCTCAATAGGCATCAAAAACGGCTGATCTATAGCCCTTACAGGTTCTGGAATATACGAATCTAAAGCTTCAACTAACTTTTTAACTGCAGTCGTGCCTAATTCATTATCATCCTTACCTTCTAATGCCATTAATGCTGAGCCCACTATGATCGGTGTGTCATCACCTGGGAATTCATATAAATCCAGTAATTCACGTAATTCCATTTCTACTAATTCGAGCATTTCTTCATATTCTTCAGAACCAAC
>JAKVBD010000258.1 GCA_022446985.1 Lentisphaerales bacterium | reverse complement strand
CACTTTTCATGAAGTATGGAGATTTTCATTTTTGAGTGCATGTATTTTTGAAGTTCTTCTAACTGAATATCAGCACCCAGGTGTTCATTTGAGGTGAGAGAACACTTAAGGTTTGTAATGTCAAGGGCCTGCAAAGGCGCGGCTTTGCAGGCTATCGGTGAAGTTTTTATTTTTGATTCTCTTTGCGGATTTTTTCTGCAATAGATGTTGAGTAGACTGTTAAGTAGTTAGGGTTAAAGTCACATTTATAACGTTTGTTTTTTGACTCAAATTCCTTATTGCCATTCTCTTCTTTTATAAGTGTAAAATCTGTTTGCCTTTGTCCGGTAAGCTTAGTGATCCACTCCCAGGCTTCTTGTGGTTGTTGACCTTCAGTAAGGACGATGTAGTAGATGCCTATTCTACGACTAATACAATCTACCCCAATTTTCTTATTAAACTCATAAACTTCATTTTTGCCTCTTTTAGTATGCTTATTAGGAGCGCCAAAAACCTTTTCCAGATTTTTGGTAGTTGATCCAATTTTTACTTTAGACAAGTCGTAATCTGCCGGAGCAGACAGTAGAGATAGAGTGAACGACATAAAAATAATTAAAAACTTCATAAAATTCCTCTTATTAATGGTGGCAACTAATTTAGCCCTTATTCAGAAAGTAACCATGCATAGTACATAGAAGAATATATTAAGTGAGTCGATGGTCTTTGAGACACAGGTATCAGCTACGACCTTGGTCAGTTTGTCTTTCTATTTCCTAATAATTCTCTAATAAGTAATTCGCTACCATGGCAATTTAGGTGCTTTAGTACTAAGTACGGAATTTTAAAAATGTGATATATGGGGATTTATTATCACTGGATAACCTCAGAACGTGATCATTTTCAGCCGTTTGGGTATTGGCGACAGTATTCGTAAATGGCTAATGATGTGGCACAGGCAACGTTGTATGAGTAAGGCATACCCCAGACTGGAATTTCAACAACTGCATCGAGTAAATCTAGATTTTCCTGACTGAGGCCTTCCCGTTCAGAACCGACAACGATGGCAGTTTTTTTGGGGAATTGATACTCACTTAGGGTTGTGGAATTGGTAGTTTGCTCAAGACCAACAAGAGTGTAGCCTTCTTTTTTAAGTTTCTTGAGAACTGGAGGTAAACTGTTTTTTACAGTTAGCTTAACATTGGTTGCGCTATCACGGGCAATAGAGGCTTTGATTTTTGCATTGCCGGTGGCAATCACTTCTTGTATACCAGAGCATCCTGCCATACGCAAAATTGTTGAAAGGTTTACATGGCTACTAAGCGGACTGCAGGCGATAATTAGCGGGCGTTCTTCATCTAATACCAATGGCGGCTTATGGCGTATATGTTCAAATTTAGCGATGTTATGTCCTTTTTTTGCGAACTACTGGAAACTCTGTGGGATTTGGGATTCTCAAACGTTTTTTTAATAAACTCTCCAAGAAAGTAGTTAATCAAAATAACACATTCCTAACACCTTATAAGTGCTATTCAACGGTTCTTTTCACTAAAAAATTTCTTCATATATCCTCTGTGACCTTCGCGCCCTCTGTAGTTCAATCGGTTGTAAAACCACAGAGATCACTGAGTACACGGAGAATTAGTAAATATACCTATATCTTATATCAAAAATGATCCCACACAAAATACTGAAAATCCTTTTTTCTTTACATAATAACCCTCAAATAAAAAATGACTTGAGGAAGTTGTTGACTTCTTGTTGAAAATCATGAGTTTTTGAGAGGATTGATCTGGCGATATGCTTTAAAAGCTCGGTAAAACTTTCATTAATTCAATCTTTCTTTGTTTAGCTTTAGTCACCTTCATTGTTTAATAAGCGTATAGATATTGCTACTTTCACATTTTTATCACTGAAAAAAGAAAGCTTTTGTTATATCGTAGGTAAGTGTACGATATATAGGTAGTACCGGTTGGGGCCCGGTGGTAAATTGAAATTTTTTAAGGAATCTTATGAGCTCTGATACGGTTAATAAATTTACTGAAGAAAATAGTAAACTTCAGAAGGTTCGAGAGGAAGTCTCGAAGGTAGTAGTCGGTCTGGACTACTTGGTCGAGCGACTTTTGATTTCTATGCTTTGCAGCGGTCACGTCCTCATTGAAGGTATCCCTGGCTTAGCAAAAACTCTGACGATTAGTACGCTGGCGCAGGCTTTGAATATCGACTTTAGTCGCATTCAATTTACTCCGGATCTTCTTCC
>JAKVBD010000257.1 GCA_022446985.1 Lentisphaerales bacterium | reverse complement strand
CGAATTCGATCAAACAGGCCGGAAAATTCATCTTTAGTAAAATTCTAGCACGGACGGCGTAATAATGAAAAAGGATTATCGGGAAAGTTTAGTTTAATCAATTAACTGAAATAGATTAAAAAATACACCTAATTATCTCTACTTTAGTATTTTGTGAGAGCTGATTATCTAAGCTCTGGGATCGATCTCGCTGTTGTAAACCTTGTAATTATTATTCCAACCACTTCCGTAATAAAACTTTTTAAACTTAACGATTCCCTCTTCAACCAGATAGTAGTAGCAAGGCATGAAGAAGAGTGTGTAGATGGTTACACTGAGAAGCCCGAATGAAATTGTCACTCCAATAGGGATTAGGAACTGAGCCTGGAAACTCTTTTCGGAAAGAAGTGGCAAGAGACTGGCAAAGGTAGTTATGGAAGTCAGAAGAATTGGTCGGATACGGCTTTTAGCACCATTGAGACAAGCGTCATGAATTGAATAACCGTTCTTTCTAAGGCGATTAATTGCATCGACTAAAACAACCGAGTCATTGACGACTATACCTGAAAGGCCTATCATGCCGATTACTGACAGAATTGTCCAATCGATATCGATAATCACATGACCTATAGCTGCTCCGACAAAGCCAAATGGGATCATTGAGAGAACCATAAAGGATTGAACGTAGGAGCGAAACAGCAAGGCTACTAAAATTAGCATAAACATGAGGGCTAATGGAAAAGCCCGCCCCATAGAATTATTTGTTTTGGAACGCTCTATCTTTTGACCTGCAAGCTTGATCTTTATACCGGGCATAGTCGCTTCAATACCTGGGAAAAAGTCTTCTTTTAGTCGACTTTGGATTTCTTCAGCATTTGCCGTTGCTTCATCGACATCTGCCACTATCTCCATTTGACGACGGCGATCTTCTCTGACTATTTTAGATATTCCGGACTTAACCTGGTAGGTAGCGACTTCCTCGATAGGCACAAGGGAACTGTCTGGCAATTTTATATAGATGTCATTTATATCTGAAAAATTCGCACGGTGCTTGTCATCGTAACGCAACCAAAGCTCTACAGAGTCTCGGCCACGCTGTAATTCAAGAACTTCAATTCCATAGAAGGCTTCTCGTACCTGGCGGGCGATGTCGATTCTTGTAAGCCCCAAAGCCTTACCTTTTTCTGTAATATCGAAAACGACTTCATCTTTTCCAGAATAACGCAGTACCTGAATATCGTGAACACCCTTTTCTTTTTTTAGAGCATCCCGCACCATGTTAGTCGCCAAATTTAACTGATCCACATCGCGACCGGTTACCTGGAAAGTCAGTGGTGCGCCAAATGGGTGCCCGCCATAGCGCTCAAAAGACACATTTCTAACACCGGATATCTTTCCTGTCTGTTGTCTCCAGGCAGCTAATATGGCATAAGCAGTCAACACCGTTTTTTTCTCTACGCCATCGCGTCCCTTCAACGTAACAGAAATGTCTTTTCTTTCCTCACCACGCATTAACTGCAATGCCACTCTGCCAAATTCAGAACTTTGCTCACCACCACTACCGCCAGTAGTCATCCAAACCTTACGTACTATAGACTTACAGTTTAATTCTTTTTCAAAGCGGTTATTCAGGTCAATGGCAGACTGACGAATCTCAGCGAGAACCTCATTGGTTTTCTCTAAAGATGTTCCAGGCTCCATTTCCAGCTTTGAAACTACAAAATCAGAATCAATTTTGGGGAAGAAAGAGAATTGCAAATGACCACCTTTCATAAGACCCAAGGTAAAGATTAGAAGGCAAAGTCCTGCAACTACACAAATTACCGGATAATCCAGGCAACGCTTGATGGGCCTGAAGATCAGGCTAAACATCACATAATCAAGAAATCTGTTGATATGGTGGCGCACAGAAAACCTTAATTTTACATTTTCTTTTTTGTTTTCTAAAGCGTGCTTCAAGTGAGCCGGTAAAATCAAAACTGACTCGACTAAACTGAGGAGAAGGCAAGTAATAACAATCGCCGCCATATGCCATATAAATTTGCCGAAGCTGCCGATGATGTAAAAGAAAGGTATGAAAGCAACAACAGTAGTCAGAATACTGACAAAGACTGCCGGCAGAACCTGCATAGTACCTTCAATCGCTGCATCACGGGCACTCATCCCCTCTTCTCTTTTCTCAAAGATATTCTCACCAATTACGATGGCATCGTCAACAAGAATACCGGAGACAAGGATCATTCCGAATAAGGAAACAAGGTTGATAGTTACCGGAGTAAAAATGATAATGATAAAACTAGC
>JAKVBD010000256.1 GCA_022446985.1 Lentisphaerales bacterium | reverse complement strand
AAATATCCGAAATTGGTACTTGTTCGAGCAAGTGTTTACGAATACTGGCAACTTTCTGGTCCGTACTGAAATAGCGTAGTTTATTAGACATGTTTTACTTCCTTGTAGAGTTATTACGGTTTTACTGTAATGTCTCTAACAGAAAATGGGGTGTTGTCTAATTCCAACTGAGGCGCAACAGTAGTAAAAACTGTTTGCCTTCTTCAAATTGTGGCACGACTTTATAATTGCGGACTGTAAAGAGTAGAATATTTTAGATGAGAAGTCTAAACTATCCAGATATAAGGTGTCTTTTCCTATAGTTGAAAACTCTTCAGATATTTCAGAGCCTAAAGGTACTCCACTAATACCATCAAAAATTAATATCTTATCTTTCAATGCGTTTTACCTCTAAAAAGAACTCTCACGAAAAATCTAAGAATCATAAACTAAGCTCGTCTATTATTTCTCTAAACCTCACAGTCAATTCACCCCAAATGCTCGTAATATACATAGGCTATACATATATTTGTCACCTCTTTAAGTTAAAGCCTGAACTGCGACAGAATAACTTAAAAGGTAAGTGTATTCTCTAGCCTGAATAATTCATAAACTTAAAATTCACTCTAGAAAATGTTTTGATAGAAAAAGAGAAATGTTGTTTTGTTGGTAAGTTTAAATAAGAACATAAAAACCGCAACAAAACAAAGTTTTAATTTATGAATTCAACAAGTGATTTACAAGAAGTTTCTCTTCCTTTTAGCTCTATGGATCGTCAAAAAATTGAGGTTCAGTTCACTGAACCGAATACCAGTTCCGATGGTGGCCTTATTTTACTTCGTGAAGTTGAAAAGCATACAGGTTACATTGAGAACTTTTCCAACTCTCTTATTGACAGTCGCAATCAGTCCTACGTGAAGCATACTTTTCTTGAACTTTCTAAGCAGCGTGTTTTTCAAATAACTACAGGTCATGAAGATTGTAACGACTGTGACTTGCTTAAAAATGATCCTTTATTTCAAATTTCCAGTAAGGAAAAGCTTGGTAGTTCTCTAAGTTCTCAGCCTACCATGAGTCGCTTTGAAAACTCTATATCCCGGTCAAATTTGCTTCGGGCGTCATATTCTATTTGTGATAACTTCCTGAATGGTTTTGCAAAAGAGCCTGAAGTTATCATTATAGATATGGACCCTACAGAAAATAGAGTCTATGGAGATCAACAACTCGCGTTATTCAATGGTTTCGCCGATGACTATTGCTTTATGCCTTTTCATGTTTATGATGGCATTACAGGGCAATTGATTACGACTGTTCTCCGCCCGGGAAAAACGCCCTCAGGAACAGAGATTAGAACAGTTTTAAAAAGAATCGTTAACAGGATAAGAGCACGTTTCTCAAATACAAAATTAATTTTCCGTGCAGACAGTCATCACTGCCGGACTGAAGTCCTTACATATCTCGATGAATATGAAATTGGTTATATTATTGGATTTTCAAAAAAGTACTTACCAAGAGGAATTTGTGAAAACCTTGGCAAACGGGCGCTAATGCTTTCAAAATTGGAATTTAAGAAAGTTCGTCTGTTCCATAGTTTTCAACACCGTGTTTCAAGCTGGGATTGCCAACGCCGTGTTATTTGCCGAGCAGAAGGCAACGGTAGTGAAGCTGATCTTCGATATATAGTTACCAACCTGACTGATAAAACTCAGTTTCTTTATGAAAAGGTTTACTGTGATCGAGCCAACGCTGAGTTGAGAATCAAAGATAGTAAAGCAGGATTACACTCAGACAGAACAAGCTGCCATGGAAAAGAGGCTAATCAATTTCGACTTTTATTAAATGCTGTCGCGTATCAAATCATGCATGCCTTTAGAGCAAATATTCTAAAAGGAACACAATGGGCAAAGAGTACTTTCAAGACTATTCAACTTAGAATTTTAAAGACATCAGCAAGGCTAGAGGTTAAAAAGACTTTTATCAGACTTCATATGCCAAAAAGTTGTACTGCAAAGCAAGTATTCAACAGGTTTGCAAAGATTAGTCAATGCTTGAATAAAACCTAAGAAAGAAAGGCTCCCCTTGCCTGAAACAATGGGGGAAAGGGGGCGCTCTGTCTTAAAGGAACGATTTTATATAAAAGAGTGACACACAGCCCTTAGACCTGTGGAATTTAGACCAACTTTTCTGAAAGTTACTAATAAAATGAACTGCTAAGGGGCCTTTATGAATTATTCAGGCTAGTCGTGACAATTGATATAAACAGGTTATTATTAAACGTCAATAACCTCCGGTAAAACCGGAGGCTTGGAATTGGAACCGCTCAAAGCGGATTGTTAGTATCTAATCTTTACTT
>JAKVBD010000255.1 GCA_022446985.1 Lentisphaerales bacterium | reverse complement strand
TTGGATTTCATCCAACTTACTATTGGAATGCGGTTATAGCCAAAAATCATTAGTGAGTAGTGTGTGTAACGAACTACTCCGGCCAATTCGATCTCCATGATGTTATTTAGAGTATCGATAATTGCTTGTTTATTTTTGTCGTTCATCGGTTAGTTCCTTTTTAATTATAGTTATCAGGATGTTCAATCCTTACCCTATTACCATGGGCACCTCGACGGCTATTTCAAGACGAAAAAAGAGCCACAAAGAGCTTGAGAAGGCCTGATTTACAGGTGCCTTTGAGATCTAATCTAAGTGTTGTTTTATCTTTTGTGAAAAGAGGTTCTTTATTTTCGAAAGGAAATCATTTTTTATGTAGAAATGGGAAATTTATGCTTTTTCGGAAAGTCAAAGAATAACAAATTACTCCTGAGACTTAGTATAAAAGGTTCTTCAAAAAAAACACATTTTTTTTCACAATCTGGAGATAATGCTTAAAAACATGTCTTAGATAGATTTAAATCTCGGATATGATTGGTGATTTGCTAAAAGGTTATGATAAACTTTGGCCGAATTATAATTGCTGAGTTTTTTGAAACTTCTAATTACATCTTAATATATATTTAACTACTATTGTTTTCTTTAAATGTAATTTAGCTCCTAAAGAATGTTTAATATTATATCTCCCCTTTGTCGAAATGCGGTAATACATCATTAAAATACGAATGCGGTCAAGAAGACAATCGGTTACCGGGTTTTCCAAGCTCTGCAGATTTTCGTTTTGAGTATTTGAAACTATTAAATAATGCACCTCATGGTTTGGCGAAAGTTCCAAAGAAAGTGGGTAAGAAAGTCGCCGTTGTTGGCGCAGGTTGTGCAGGTATGAGAGCAGCGAGAGAGTTGATGCGCTGTGGCTTTGATGTAACAATTTATGAGGTCTCGGATAGAATTGGCGGTCGACTTTTTACCGGGGGAAACCCGGGAGATTCTAAGAAGACAGGTATGGTAATGGCCGCGATGAGAATGCCTTTTTTCTCTTTGCCCGGCAATAAAAATTGTATATTAGAGCACTATGTGCTTGATGAGGCTGACCAAAATGGCAGCCCGGCACTTTACGAAACCTTCCCTAATCCTGGTACTGCGCCCGGTGTAACAGGTATCTACTTTAATAACGGTTTGAGGCCTGAAAGTGACTTCCCTCAACCAGAGATGATTATGTAGCCGGATGGATTAGATGCTGAAAATAAAGATATCGCTAATCTTGCCGCTAAGGCGGGTCGTTTTATTGAGTTTTTTGAAGCGACAGTCAAGTCCATTTACCTGAAGGACGATAACCAATGGGAGCAGATGCGGTCTAAGATTGTCGAGCATTATGGAACGATGACCTTCTATGATTTGGTGTTGGAACCGGCAATGAATGTTTATGCCGTTGATAATGGTGATCTTGGTGGTTTTGGTATGACCGAAGAAGAGGCGAATTTGCTTTATACCATCGGAACTGGCGATTATACTTGGGGGCTTTTTACAGCATTAGTGCTTTATGGTTGATTCGCTGTATGATGTTTGGATCTGGCGGTAAAGATCTTCAGGCGGTTAAGGGCTTATCACATTCTAATAGTTTGCCAGATTTCCGTAAAAAAGTGAAAGACAGTCATTGAAAGTCGATACCTTCTCCAACTTATGAGGGAATACAGTCGCTGGTTGAGTACCTGTATTTTGTCGAGCCGCCTCATTGTGACGGTTCTCTTCATGATAATGTCAATTTATGTAAACATACTTATTTTGAAAATATAAAGAAGCAAAAAAACGGTCAGATAAAGGTTAAAACCAGCTATTAAAAGTGTGATGATACCTATGACCATGTTTTTGTAACTTCGGCACAATGGGCGTCGCAGATGTCTTTTAGTTTTGAAGGTTTCAGTCAGGATGAGTTGCCTGTGGCAAAAATTACGGCTGAACACACGCAACACAATATTTCGGGTTGTAAGTTCTTTTTCCCTTTAAAAGAAAAATATTGGGAAAGAGATAACAATGAGATCCCTCAAGTTATTGTAACAGACACCTTTTTGCAGGATGCCTACTCTCTGTCGTGGGATTCTTCAAAAGATGATGAAGGAGTTATTCTTGCCAGTTGTACCTGGGAGGATGACTCCTTAAAGCTATTGCCTTTTGATGAAGAAATTTTGGTCAATAAAGAACTTAAACAGTTGTAGAAGATTATAACAGAGACAGTCGGTCAGGATATTACCAAAATAAGCCGGTCATGATTCAGTGAATCAAACAGCCTAGTTAGATACACTCCGACAGAAACCATAAATGACTATTAAACAATAGCCTAAAACATAAAAAACTTCCGTTTAACGTGTTATATTTCAATTCGTTACAACAGAAAATAACAAACGGAAG
>JAKVBD010000254.1 GCA_022446985.1 Lentisphaerales bacterium | reverse complement strand
AGGCATGGCGTAATGAGCATGCTTTGATCACGAATTACGCCATGTGGTCATCTTAATGGCTTTGAAATCGCCATGATAGTAACCGACAAGCAGCTTGGGTAATCCAGGTCTAAAAATCCATGTTAGAGTCTTGACATTGCAAACAACTACAGGAGAAATTGCGATGTCGAATTTAGCCAAACAAGAATACTGGCATGGTGTTGTCGGAGAATTTTTAAGCACGGGCTTAAGTGCCCGGAAATATTGTGATCAGGAAGGCTTGAATTACCAGATGTTCCTACGCTGGAAGCGTCAACTTCTCGATGTTGTTGGCAATACCGGCTTTGCCGAGCTTTTCCCACCAGATAGAATTTTATTGAGCTCAGGCTCTCTTGAAATTGAGGTCGACAAAGATCTTCCTGTGGATTCTCTTTCGACGGTTATTCTGGCTCTTTGTCAGGCCGCAAAATCTCGATGATACAACTTTCTTCCTGCCGCATTTTTCTTTGTCGTGAAGCAACGGATATGCGCAAGAGTTTTGATGGCCTTGCCGCTCTTGTCTCCCGGCATTTTCCCGATACCGAGATGACTGGTAGTTTATTTGTTTTCATGAATAAACGCCAGACTCATTTAAAAGCTTTCTACTGGGATGAGGATGGCTATGCCATTTGGATGAAGCGCCTTAGAAATGGTTGCTTTCGCAAGCTTCCAGGAGATGAAAAAATGATCAGTCGACGGGAGTTGACGATGCTTTTAGAGGGCATCGTTCCGAAGCGGATTAATAAGAGATTTAAGACTGAAAAATAAAAGCTTTCATTTATTAGTTTATGCTGAAATTTTGATCTGATATGCTATATTTTTGCATGACAGAATTAGAGAAAAAACAAGCCGATCAAATCATTGCATTGACTGAAGTTATTCAACAACAGTCCAAGCAGATTGAGACTCAGAATGAGAGTTTAAAAAAGCTTTTAAATCAGGTCGGAGAATTGACGAATTTACTGAATATGAAGAAGAGTGAAAAATCTTCTTCAAGACGTAAGAGCGGTGATGCTTCCTGCCGTAAATCAAATGCTCAAAAGAAGAAGGATTCTGACAAAAAACTAAAGGCTCCATCGACTAATAATCTGGTATTTCCAAAGGATATTCTTGAAGAAGTTATCCGTGTGGATTTACCTGCTTGTGAGAAATTTGACCCTATCACCGGCAAGCCATTCACAGTGATCGATGAGAACCGCTATGAGTACTTGGCCTTTGAAAAAATTTACAAAAAAGTGGTCATCATTCAGCCGGTCTACGGCATGGGCAGCGAGCTTGGCGTGGCGAAAATGGACTTGCCTGAGAAGTTGCTGAATACGAAGGTGGATGCCTCTTTGCTGGCGCATGTCATGATACGGCGCTTTCTTGAACATACACCACTTTATCGTCAGGTGGAAAGTTTTGTTCGTGATGGCTTTTCGATTAGTCGTCAGGCTTTGAGTACTTGGTTTTACGCTGTGGCTGAAGCCTTGAAACCTTTGCATTTATTGCAGAAAAAATGGATTCTTGAGCAGAATGCGTTGCATGTTGATGAGACTTTTGTCAAGCGCCAAATCAAGGGGAAGGACAAGCTCAAAGATGCCTATATGTGGTTCATCGCAGCCCGGGCGAATGAGATTCAAAGTGCAACGCTGCCAACTCAGGCGGGAGATGATTGCGTGGTTCCGGATCAGCAGGTCGTCTGGTTGGAATTTTGTGAAAACCGCAAGCATGAAAATGCCGCAAATATTCTCGAAAATTACAGCGGTAAGGTTCACAGTGATTGTTATGAAGCTTACGAGAAAATGGCCGATGAAGAAAAGTTCACATGGCAAGCCTGCCTGGTACATGCACGCAGGAAATTTGTGAAAATAGTAGATGATCCCATCGCTCAAGATTTTGAGGAACGCTTAGGGAAAATAATTCATGGCGATAACCAACTTTGGGCGTTGAGCTCTGAAGAACGGCTGCGGCGAAGACAGACGCAGATCAAGCCGCAAATGGATGGGATTTTGGCAGACTTAAAAACTTTCCGAAATGAATTCAAAGTCGATTCAAGTAAAAAACTCTCCGGAGCTTTTGATTACATACTTAAACGGCAAAATCACTTCACCGCTTTTCTGGAGGATGCTGAGCTGTTGATCGATAATAATCGCGCCGAGCGAGCCATTCGGCCCGTAAAGATCGGCCAGCGAAATTGGTTGTTTATCGGCTCTGAAAAGGGCGGTGAATCGAGTGCAATCATGTACAGCTTTTTGCTCACCTGCAAAAATATTGGCGTCAACCCACAAGAGTGGCTGACCGATGTTATTCGTAACCTGCCTTACACGCCTGAAAGTGAACTAAAATCGATGCTGCCGCAAAATTGGAAGCCAAAAAAGAACGAAAAATCACTTTTTTTACCCGCTGATTACACTCTTTTTAACTACGCTTGACGGTTACATTGTAAGTTGTATATGGTTATT
>JAKVBD010000253.1 GCA_022446985.1 Lentisphaerales bacterium | reverse complement strand
AATTATAATCAGCTAAATTTAACATTTTTTAAGCAACTGTTAATCCTTCTCCTTATCAGTGCGTAATACATAGAAAATGACATCACATATGTAAAACTTAACTCCCCTCAATCGATCGTAGTAGTCATTGATCATTGACTATTTAGGAGAAAAATTGCGACTGTTTAAAAATAAATTTACGCTTCTAGAGCTGTTGATAGTTATAGCTGTAATTGGAATTCTGATTACCCTACTCATGCCTTCTCTGAGAGCCGCAAAAGAAGCTTCATATAATGCCGTTTGCGTAAGTAATTTGGCCCAAATTAACCGATTAGCTCATTTACATACAAAAGATAATACCGGCAGACTCCCGGCTCATTCATTTCACTACAAAGACGATCAACTACAAGGCAATGAAACTGAAGCTGACTTATTTACCGGAGAGGCAATGTATGATGCCTCAAAAAGAGGGAAATACTGGTCTGAAAATAATATTGGCAAGTACCTCTTTCCCAGTGGCACCGATGATTACGCAAAACATGCAATCTATAACTGTCCTTCAAATACAATTACGACCCACAAATCCACTGGAGAAAAGATTGAGTTCCCGGTAGCCTACTACGTCAATACTATTATTGGACCCAATGGAAAATCACCATGGGCTGACAACTGGGGAATTACCGATACCCGCGATGTTTACTTCACCAATTTATCGGAAATAACCCAGCCCAATGAACTGATGAGTGTCTACGATTGTGCAGTCGGCTGGGATGGCAAAGTTCCCGCCTCCGGAGCAGGTGGTTTCATCAGTCATGCAGAAGACATCTGGGATAAACCAGACCCGAGCCCCTGGAGATGGGCTTCTCCTGAACAAGTAATTGGCAGAAAATTAAGACCTGCACAGGACGGAGTATGGTATTGGCGTGGAGGGGTTGATTTCCGCCACCAGCGAGAATCTCTGAATTCCGGTATGGTCGATGGCTCTGTCAGAAAGTTGTTTAATGGCAGGATTCTCAATCAAAATGTCATTAATCAGTAAGATCACCAGCCGTCAAAATGCTTATAGATTTTTTAAACATATCTCCATCGATAACTGAGCTCCAGAAACTGTTTATAAATGAATCCAGTTCCGTAGAAACGACATATTTTCAGACCTGAGACCTAAGTCCAGGGAATAGCAAAATTAAGCTTCCAGCTCTGTAAGAGCGACACAAGAATTTATTGTTTTTGTGTCATTCCTTCAGGGTTCACATCCTTTATTTAGATAACTGAGGGTGACACCCACAGCTAAAAATTTACTGCCCATACTGGGCTTATTTTGGTTTGTAACAAAGTCAATTAAGGTGAATGATGTAGCCAATAAAGATACTCATTGCTACCACCTCGGCTAAAATAAAAAACTATGGATTCTGCGGCATGTCGTTATTTATGGTATAACGTTCCGTATTGAAACCCCGTATTTCGACCTTCACCTGCGCCGCTACATGACCATCGGTAAAAAGCATATTATAACGCTTATCAGTAAAGCTGGCGTGGTAGGCATTCTCCGCCTTGATTTTCTCTCTGTAAACTACCCAGTAAACCGGCAATTCATAAGCCATGGCCATTCGGGCGGAATCCTGAACCTGATCCATAAAAATTGTATGATTATTGGGCAACGGAATTTTCCGCCAGCCAAGTGAATACTCATTGAAGCCGTTATTCGCTCCATATGAAGTGCCATACTCTTCATAACGCACCATGCCGGTTTCTGTTGGACACTGAGCCAGAGGCATTTCATCGCCATTTTTTATTCCTTCTTGTAGATAGGGATTTAAAAAACGGTCCGATGCTGACATTGTAAAATGACTGCCTTGCTTCCCCAGCCAATTCGAAGTCCAATTAGTATTTCCACCCTTGCTTTTATCCGGGAACTTATTAGTATTATCTTTCAAAAACAGGTACGCTCCCCGGCCTATTTGACTTAGATTCCCCGTACATACGACGATTCTTGCCTTTTCTCTAGCACGAGACAAAGCCGGTAAAAGTATTGTTATCAAGATACCAATTATGGCGAGTACAACCAACAATTCAATCAATGTAAATTTCTTCATATGAACCTCAAAAATGAACTTGAGTGACATTTATAACCCGATACCTACCAACGCTCAAAAAAGCAATAAAATACCGGGTCACTAAGACTATTTTTTTATGGTGCTTCGCTGCAAGTTGTATTCGTATTCTGAACCAGTGCGCCAAAGGTCGAGGTAAGGACTATAAGTCTTGACTTTCACCAGCTTGTTATCGGCACTGAACTCCAATAAGAGCAACCAGCCGTCACCGCCGTTAGCCTGACCTTTATCGTTCTTCAACCACTGAGCATTAAAAAGCATTTGGTGAACAGTAACTCCGTCCTCCATCTCATCACTGCGGTGACCAGTGGCAATATCCGCATCGTCGATAATCTTGCCATCGGATTTCTTCACAGCTTTGACGTGACCACAGGTGATAAACTCTACATTTGGATTTAGCTTCGCCAGACGTTCAAAAACTCCGACAACATCTTTTCCTTTGGGATCGGGTCGCCCATCCTTACTCAGCAAGCGCGATTCTTCGGTCATATACTCGTGAACGGTTATGAACACACGATGATCAGGATGATTTTTAATCACTTTTTCGGCCCAGTCCATAACCGACTT
>JAKVBD010000252.1 GCA_022446985.1 Lentisphaerales bacterium | reverse complement strand
CTAAGATTTTAACCTCCTGTTTCAATTGGTCGTAATCGAATAAACCATTGACGTTTTCCATTAAATGACTCTCCAATAAATGAGAGTACTATATTCTACCACAACGACACACACATAGAAAAGGCAGCTGGGCAGCTGCCTTTTTTATTTTAAGGAGCTCGTATGATTAAAAATATTCTGTTTTTGTTACTTAGTGCCTCTTTATATTCTACCGAGAAACCCAATATCATTTTTATATTAGCTGATGATTTAGGCTGGGCTGAACTTGGGTGTTATGGCAATAAGTTTAATGAAACAATGTATCTTGATAAAATGGCGGAGGAGGGCCTGCGCTTTACTCATGCCTATGCAGCTGCTCCGGTATGCTCGCCTTACAGGGCATCGTTTTTGACGGGACAGTTTCCCGCCAGAGTGGGGATAACGGATTACCTTAGACCCAACGATAAACCTCTTACAGAGGAGTATATAACACTTCCAGAGATTCTAAAAGAGAATGGCTATATTACAGGGATGATCGGTAAATGGCACCTGACTGGTTATAGGTATCATGGTTCAAAAATTCAAACCCGTCCAAAGCATCACCGTATCGATGAAGAAATTATCAGTGAAATTAAGGGCGTTGGCAATGGCGCCAATTTTTACCCTTATAAATTCCGCAATCAGCCAATTTCTTTTCTGCAGGTGAAAGAGAAAAAATTACCCGGAAATGAATACCTTACAGATCGTTTAAATCACGAAGCTGTTGAGTTTGTTAAGCGGCACAAGGATAGGCCATTCTTTCTTTATCTCAGTCACTATGCACCGCATTCTATTCTCAATGGTCGCCCGGATTTAGTGGAAAAGTATCGGGGAAAACATCCACCCGGAAAAAGCACGAGAAGTAAATGTTACCTTTGTCAGGATGCAGGTTTGAAAGGCGATGCAGGAAACCACTGGGCAGGTGATCACAACCCACATTTGGCAGCGATGTTACACAGTATAGATGATGGCGTGAGGCAAATAACAGAAGTCTTAGAAGGTTTGGGATTAAAGAAAAATACGATTCTGGTCTTTACCAGTGATAATGGCGGAGAAGCACCCAATGTAACTTCAAATGCTCCTTTGCGTGGAGGAAAAAGTCAACTCTATGAAGGCGGCATAAGAGTGCCTTTAATTGTTCGCTGGCCCAAAGTCATAAAGGCAGGTCAGGTGACTTCTCAAAGTACTGTCAGCATGGACTATTATCCGACATTTATTGAGGCTGCCGGAATAAAAGCTGATAAACGTCAATTATTGGATGGTGAGTCGATTTTGCCTTTATTTGAAAACCCTGATCAAGAAATGAAAAAGCGTCCTTATTTTTGGCATTATCCTTTAGAGAAACCACACTTCTTAGGCGGAGTTTCGGCTGGAGCAGTTAGATATGGGAATTGGAAGTTGATTGAGTCTTTCAGTGAACAAAGTTATGAATTATTTAATCTGACTGAAGATCCATATGAGAAAGTTAATTTAGTCGAAGATAACCCGGAAAACTTTAAGAAGATGCTCGAGCTTTTAAGTGATTGGCGACGGGAGATTGGAGTCGAATAAACTACACTCGCAGCAAGCTACGAGATATTAACTACACGTTCACGTACTCGTTAATCGTACACCTTCACGAAGCTATAACGATATAATGATTGTAGACTGCTTTCCTTGGATTAATTAAACGGATCAAACAATGTAAATGTCGAGAACGGGAAACGAGCACGTGGACGGGAACGATTTTAGGATAACGAAGCAAGCTTCGGGGTATTAGACCGAAAGCTAATAATTGGCAGGCGAGCGAAAGCCCGCACTAATGAGTTTATTTTTTATTCAATTCTTTAGCCGATTTTTCGAACCAAATAGTTCTACTTCTTGTACCAACTTGTATTGAAGTTATTTTTGACTCATCATAAGCCCCATTGTTTTTGGCTTGCTTTAGGACTTTGAGAATGGCTTCTTGAGCGGCTTTTTCTTCTTGACCCTTTTCACATGTTAAAGCAGCATCGCGGGCTGCTGTTAGAGCCTGTGCATAAACAGGGCCGCCGATTTTTTTACCTAGGATTTCTTGCTGTATTTTGTCGAGCATTTTAGTTGGTTGGATTACTTCAGGAGCACTTGAGGTGGGCATCATTTTTTTCAATTTGGCAATCACATCAGTATATTCCGGATTATCAATTAAATTATTGTGCTCTAATGGGTCGTCTTCATGATCGTAGAGTTCCATTTCGTTATCTTTAGGATACTCAATTAGGCGCCACTTTTCGGTTCTGACGGTATTATAGCCGCGACTGTGTGTTGTCAGAGCAGGGTAGTCCCATTTTTGGGTAGGATCTTTAAGCAAAGGTACGAGGCTTCTGCCGTCGAGTTGCGGGTTGGGCTCAAATCCACATAAATCCAGAAGAGTGGGGTAGAGGTCAATAGCACTGACAACCCGCTGAGTTTTCTGATTCGCTTTAGTCACACCAGGAGCGATGATTCCCATAGGTATGTGAGTAGTTTCTTCCCATGTCGCAAATTTTTTCCAGTGTCCCTTGTCGCCAAGATGCCAGCCATGATCGCTCCACAGAACAATAACTGTGTTATCTTTATGAGGTGAGGCGTCGACAGCTTTCATAAGGCGTCCTAATTGATCATCTACATAAGTACAGGCTGCAAGATAGGCCTGAATAGCATTCTTCCAAAGACC
>JAKVBD010000251.1 GCA_022446985.1 Lentisphaerales bacterium | reverse complement strand
TTTGCACCGGGTAAAAAGTTAACTGCTGCTGAAAAGAAAGCTCTTTATAATACTTTCATGAAAACTTATAAGTCGTTGAATGCTGCAGTTATTTCCGGCTTACAGAGTACTGCAAAATCTGCGACTCGCGATGCTTCTCAAAAATTAGTTGATGCTTCAAGAGCCGATGCCAGAGAGGAGAGTCTCAACAAGAAAGCTAAGGCAACAGGTAAAACTGTCGACAGTCTTCAGAAGCAAAAAGCTTTAAATAATAAGAATGCACAACAGAAGCCGGTCAAAAAGAAAAGTGGTTCGATGCCGATGATCGTTGGTATCGTTATTCTTCTACTGATTGTCGCCATAGTTATTTTCGGTAAAAGATCAGAAGATCCGGAAGATGAATTCTACGAAGCTTCTTTTGGAACTCGTCGTTATGATGTTCATGGCAATGATGATTATTTCATGGCAGGGCCTTTCTGGTACAGAGGTCGTTACTACCATAATGAAATGGACTACTACCGTGAGCATGGTCATCACTACACGAACAGAATGTATCTGGATAATTATGACTCTTATGGCCGTGGTCAGGGTAGAGATGCTGCTCTTGATCAGGAGATCATGGAGAAGATTGAAAAGCGTGAAGACCTCAGTGAAGCGGCTGCTGATGCAGGCGAAGCTGCGGACAATCTCAGAGCCGATGCCCAGGAACTTGAGAATGAAGCATCTGAAGCTCAGGAAGATATCGAAGAGCTTCGTGAAACTGCTGATATTCTTGATGAAGAGCCGGACTTCGAGGATGATGAAGGGGCTGAAGAAGAGCCTGCTTTTGAAGACGTTGTTGAAGAAGAAGAGCCTGAGGAAGAAGAGCCTGCTTTTGAAGATGATGGACCTGAGTTCGAAGATGATCTTGAAGAAAATAAATAATCTAAACCCTTCAAAGAATTGATTTTAAAAGCCCGCCTTAACCGGTGGGCTTTTTTGTTTTAGGGACAGTCCTGTGGAGAAAAATTGGAAAAGGTATTGCATGAAAAATAAATAGTGTATAAATTACACTAAGATAAAATTATTAAGGTGCTATCATGAAAAATCTAACATTGCTCACAGACTTGTATCAGTTGACTATGGCCTATGGATATTGGAAAAAAGGGCGAAGCGAAGATCAGGCGGTATTCAATCTCTTTTACAGGAAGGCCCCTTTTGGTGGGGCATATGCTATTTTTGCTGGTTTGGAAGATGCACTTAATTATTTAGAAAACTTTCGATTTACGGATGTCGAACTGCAGTACTTAGCCACTTTGAAAGGCAATGATGATCAAGCTCTTTTTGAAGAAGGCTTCCTGAAATATTTAGCAGAATTGGAGCTAAGCGTGAAAATCATGGCGCCTCAAGAGGGAACGGTTGTTTTTCCGCACGAGCCGATGCTTAGAGTCGAAGGGCCAATACTTCAGTGCCAGTTACTTGAAACAGCGCTTTTGAATATGATTAACTTTCAAACTCTTATTGCCACTAAAGCTGCCAGAATTTGTCAGGCAGCTGAAGGGGATGCTGTTCTTGAATTCGGATTGCGCAGAGCCCAGGGAACAGATGGTGCGCTAAGTGCCAGCCGGGCAGCTTTTATAGGAGGATGTACGGCGACCTCAAATGTTTTGGCCGGTCAACTATACGATATTCCGGTTAAGGGAACACATGCCCATAGTTGGGTTATGTGCTTCGATGAAGAACAGGAAGCGTTTGACACTTATGCTGAGGCTATGCCGAACAATACGGTGTTATTGGTCGATACTTATAATACCTTCGAAGGTGTTAAAAAAGCCATTCAGACAGGCCTTAAACTGAGGGGAGAGGGGCATAAGCTTATAGGCATTCGTCTCGACTCTGGAGACCTGGCCGAGTTGAGTATTGTTGCTCGCAGATTGCTTGATGAAGCAGACTTTCCAGAGGCTGCCATTGTGGCCAGTAATGATCTGGATGAATATACCATAAGTGAATTAAAGAAAGCTGGTGCTCAGATTAACCTTTGGGGCGTTGGAACGAAGTTGGCAACGGCTTATGATCAACCGGCACTTGGTGGAGTTTACAAGCTTTCTGCTATTCAAAAAGATGGCGAATGGCAATACAAAGTGAAATTGTCTGAGGATAAAATCAAGGTTTCAAATCCTGGCGTGTTACAGATCCGTCGTTTTATCGAGAATGGCAAGTTTGTGACAGACGTCCTCTATAATGAGGAAGATGCTGATCCGGAGAAAATTAAAGCGTATCCACTGGCTGGTAGACAAGTCTACGAAGCACAAGGCGAGGCTGTTGATTTACTGCAAACTGTTTTTGAAAATGGCAATGTTCAGATTGCTAGAAAGACCTGTCAGGAAATTCAGAAATATGCCGCAGAACAAGTGAAAATGATTCCAGATGATTTACGTGAATTAAAGCTAATTAAAAATTATCTGGTTGGTTTGGAAAGGCGTTTAAATGAGTTGAAGAATGACTTAATAGAAAAGGCAAGGGGATGAAAAAAATAAAAGTTGCTGCAGCAAGCTTGAATCAACTGCCGATGGATTGGCATGGCAATACAAGTAGAATCAAGCTGGCATTTGATGAAGCGCGCAATGAGCAAGTAGCTATTCTGGCTTTACCTGAACTTTGCTTAAGTGGCTATGGCTGTGAAGATATGTTTTTATCTCCGGCTGTAGCTCAGACTGCTATGGATTTTCTATTTGAGCTCCTACCAGAAACTCATGGCTTATTTACCGCAGTGGGCTTACCAGTTTTTGTCAATAATACAGTCTATAATGCTGTCGCTGTGATGAATGATGGAGAGCTACTGGGGTTTGTTGCTAAGCAAAACCTTGCCGGAGATGGAGTTCACTATGAACCTAGATGGTTTAAAGCGTGGCCACCAG
>JAKVBD010000250.1 GCA_022446985.1 Lentisphaerales bacterium | reverse complement strand
TACTTGATGGCAGTGGAAAATGGTACTCAAAGAGTGAGCTGGGCACTTATGAATTCTTCGAAAAACCAGGATACGTATATGGTTGGCTGCCTGCAAACATGTGGTGAAATAACTTTGTGTGTAGATAAATGGAATAACTTATTTATTTAAATTGATGAAAGATAAATTAACGAATCTGTCCTGACCAAGTAAGTGAAGAGAGGGTTCCCTGAGTATCCTAGTGATACTCGGGGAATTTTTAAACTAATAACTTTTTCTTAAATGGTTGACTTACTAGCTTAAATAAAGACTCTTCCACACACACAAGAAGCTGCTAGACATAGTTGTCTAGTAGCTTTTTATCCTTTTTCCAAGGGATAAGAGCGTTCGCTAATCGTCGGAAAAGTATTAAAAAAACCTAAAAATCTGTAAAGATTTTATTTGGGGGCTCCGTGTATAAGGGCGAAAGGGAAGTTTTCAAGGATTGAATAGTGGCTTCACTCTTTGATGATATTACTAAGGATTTCTAAATGCTGAAGAAAATTTTAATACTGCTTTTCCTTATTGGTCTATCAGCTCAAGCAGTTGATAAAACTATTACGATTGACCCCAAGCACAGAACTTTTCTAAACAATTATTGTACTGACTGTCATAACGAAAAGAAGACTAAGGGTAAGCTTCGACTCGATGAAGCTTTCAGTTTTGATATTAAAACTGGGCGCGATGCAGATCAGTGGCAAAAGATTTTGGCAGCCATAAATGCCGAAGAAATGCCGCCTGAAGATGAGCCTCAACCCCTAAAAAAAGATAAGCTGGAATTTCTTGATATGCTTTCACTTAAACTCGTTGAGGCGAGGAAAGCTTTGAGTGATTCAGGGGGAGTTACAGTCATTCGCCGTTTAAATCAACGCGAATATAAAAACACCATAATGACACTGCTTGGTGTTGAAGTTGATGTTGATACCCTTCCTGCAGATGAATCAGGCTCTCATTTCGATACGGACGGCTCTTCTTTGTTTATGTCACCAGATCAGATTGAGCAATATCTGGAGATTGCCCGTCAATCAATTAAAAAGGCTATGGTTCCCCAGTCAAATACAAAAGCTGTTAAAAGAAGAATTCAGCCGGAAAGCTTTCTCTACCCTCTTGTTAAAAAGCAGCTAGGCAAGTATAACACGCGTTATAAGAATGCTCAGGCTTATTTGAATTCTAAGAAGCCCAACAAGAAACCTAAAGATTTTGGCATAGTCGATGAGGGAGAGGTTACAGTTGACCTCAAAATGCACAAGCGATATGCTGCGTCGTATGGGTATTACCTGAAGAATCCACTCAATAAGAAGGGATCTACACTGAATCTTTTTCGTCCAAGGCCCAATATAAGAGTACCATTAACAAAATCAAAGAAAGGTAGTAATAACAAGGGACTGTATAAAGTGCGAATTCGTGCGGGCCTGACAGATACCGCTGACCCTGAAAGAGCCTTTCTTTCCTTTGGTCATCAAATGGAAGATAAGAGTTTTAAGCGCCTGGGTAATTTTCATATTACCGAAAACCATAAGAAAGGTCAGATTATTGAGACCGAGTATCTCTCTGACGGACAAGCTCACCTAATTTTCAGAGAGAAGCAGGATGAAGAAGCGGCCGAAGCCTATTATATAAAGATTAATCGCGCTCGCGGTAGAGGCCCTGATCCGACAATCTGGATTGACTGGGTTGAAGTCGAAGGGCCGTTTAAGGTCAATACAGCAAAGCTGATCACTGAGCTCAGAAAAGCTCTGCCAAAGTTCAATCAAGATGCCTACCTAAAAGCATTCTTGAAGAAAGTTGCTGTTTACGCCTTTCGCAACAAGCCGGTTGAAGACGCGTTTCTAAACAAACTTGTTGCTATCTACAAAGAACAGTTGAAGCTGCTGAAGAGTCCATCCAAGGCCATTGTTGAACCACTGGCCATCATTTTAAGTACACCGAGCTTTTTGTACCTGAATGAGCCTTTAAAAGATAAAAAGGCTAAACAGTTGAATGATCTAGAACTGGCAAATCGACTGTCGTATTTCCTGTGGAGTTCGCCACCCGATTATAAATTACTTAAGTTGGCCAGAGAGAATGAACTGCACAAACCGGCCAACTTACGCCTACAGGTAGAGAGACTCTTGGTAGACCCTAAAGCTATGAACTTTTACCGTTCATTTTCATACCAGTGGCTTCACCTTCAACGTTTGGGGTTCTTCCAGTTCAATCGCGACTCTTTCCCTCGTTTTGATCAGGTCATGAAAGAGGCTGCCAAAGAAGAAGTCTTTCAGACAGTAAAGTTTATCGTCGATAATAATTTGAGTACCAAGTATTTTTTAAAGTCAAGCTTCATTGTGGTCAATGGCTTAATGGCGAATCATTACGGCATGAAAGGCATTAAAGGTGAGCATTTTCGCATGGTCAAATTACCAAAGAATTCTATTCGAGGGGGGCTGACAGGGATGGCGGCTATTTTGGCGATGGGTTCTGATGGCGAGCATACTTCGCCAGTCGAGCGTGGTGCCTGGGTATTGCGCAAAATCCTTAATGAACCACCACCGCCGGCACCGGCAAATGTTCCTCAATTAAGTCGATTGGAAAAACAGAAGTTAACTGTGAAACAGATGGTCAAAATCCACCAGGAAGAACCACAGTGTGCTCATTGTCATAAGAAAATTGATCCCATTGGTTTTGGTATGGAAAACTTTGACCCCATCGGCAGATGGCGGACTCATGATGTAAGAAATGAGAACTTTAAATACAAAATTGATCCTTCGGCAACACTTTACCGTGGCCCGTCTTTCAGGAATTATCTCGAGCTTAGAGATATCTTTGCCAGTCGACACAAACAATTTAATAACGGCTTGATTAAACAACTTTTAGCCTATGCCTTGGGGCGTGAGATCGGTTTTACGGACGACAAACTTATTCAGTCCATTGAGCAGCATATGGCAAAGAAAAACAGTTCCATGCGCGAACTGATCCATGCAGTGGTGCAAT
>JAKVBD010000025.1 GCA_022446985.1 Lentisphaerales bacterium | reverse complement strand
TTCTGGACGCTTGAACTTACTGACATCGATCAGTGATTTTTTAGCCTTACTACGGGCTTCGAGCTTTTTCTCAGTCTCGCGGATCATAGTGTAGAAGTGATCGAGAGTCTGATGGTCTTCTTTACCGACTCTTCTATTTAAATATTTTGAGTTATCACGCACGACATCGAGAACACTCTTCATTTCCTGGCGGCGTTGAGGATTGTTCATAGGACTGCGAAAGAGCTTGTCGAAAAGCATCTGCGGGTCTCTTTCTCTGGGGATAAACTGGTTATTTTTGTCATAGGAAATGAAACTGCAGTCCGGTTTGCCGACGAAAATACCTTCGGCATTCATTTCAATAGAACGCATAGGGGTGTCACCACCAATGTGATCGGCTAAAGTCTGATCCATAGACGCGGCACGAGTTCTTTCGTTGCCGCAAAGAAAGTTTCGCCCGTCGTGTTTACCGTTCTTTTTGTTTCCCATATTGCCGAGGATAAGGACGTCTTTTTTATGAGGAGTCAGAGGCTTCATGAGAGCCGATAAATCAAAGTTATATTCCTTGCCATTGTTGATGGCCCACGATGGCGGGTGAATGCCATTTGGTTTAAATAAGGCGGCAAATCTCTTAGGAGGCTGGCTGTTTTTGGACGGAGCGGCCATGGCGTTTAAGAATGGCAGTGGAAAAGCAACTCCAAGCCCTTTGAGGGTAGAACGGCGATTCAATGTATAACTCATGGTTGGCTCCTATTCGACGTAAGTTTGGGTAAATGATTGACTGAGGACTATTTCTCTGATCAGGCTGTGGAAGGTTCCTTTGCTGTACATTTTGGCAGCAATTTTATCGATGATCGGTTTGTCGTAAGCTTCCAGTTTTCTGGCCATGGCATAAGCAAACATCTTTTCAGTAATTGCGTGGGTGATGTCTTTTTTATGCTTGCTGACAAGTAGCTTTTTTAAGCCGGCAAAGTTTTCAAATTTATCGCCTCGCGGGGTTTTCCCAGAAGAGTCAACACCTTTCCCAGATGGGCGGTAGGCTCCGAGATAATCATAGTTTTCCAGACCGAATCCAAGCGGGTCAATTTTGTCGTGACAGATGGCGCAACTGGGCGAACTCGTGTGCTGTTCAAAAACCTGTCTAAAAGTCAGTTTAGCGCCTTTTTTAGGTCTTTTGATAGCCGGCACATCGGGTGCTTCCGGCAGTTCATCGCCAAAGATGTTTTCCAGAACCCAGATGCCACGCAGGATCGGGTTGGTGACTTCATTGCCGCTATACATTCTCAGAATGCCCGGCATGGTCAGTAAACCACCGCGGTAAGGAGTATTAGCCAGGGTCATTTTCTTAAGAGGTAACACACCAGGAGATTTGCGTTTTTTGGGAGCTTTGTAGTTGGTGTCTTTAGAGTCGTAAAAATTGTAAATATTTTCATTGGCGTAAGTCATCTGTGAATCGACGACCTCCATAAGTGGGCGGTTATTTCGGACCAGGTCATCAAAAAAGTGGAGAGGCTGTTGGTAGAGGGCATCCTTCAGGCCTTTATCTGTTTTCAGCTTTAAAATCTCATCCAGCGAAAGCCACTGTCTGACGAAAGTGGATGTAAATGTTTTAGAGCGTGGGTCCTTGAGCATACGGTCGACCTGTTTGAGAATAGTAGCTTTGTTTAATAGTTTTTTTGCGGCGGCTAATTTTAAAAGTTCGGTATCCGGCAAAGTTCCCCAGAGAAAATAAGAAAGGCGCTGAGCCAGTTCATCGTTGCTGACGACTTGAGCTCCTTTGCGAGCCGGGTTGTATTTACCAACGTAGAGGAACTGCGGCGAAAGAAGAATACCTTTCAGTTCTTTCTTAGTTGATAACTCAAGGCTTTTGCCGCTTTTGTACTCCTTGGCAACACGAGCCAGACTCATTTTAATTTCGGTCTTGGCATTGATACTTTTAAAAGCTTTGGAGATGAAGTGAGTGAGAGTCTTTTTGGTATTTGCAATGGAAAATTTGCCGTTGATCGGACCGCTGAAAGCCTGTAGCTTTTCTCTATAAGCCGGGCTGAATAGATCTTCGACTGCTCTATTGGCCAGGTAATTGTACTTTTCCCAGTGTGTTTCGTTCATCGGAGTCTGACTGGTATCGTTACTGAAACCGCTTTCTCCTGGCGGATCTTGAGGCAAGACTTTTATGGCGAGAGAAACGGTTTCATTTCCTTGACCAATAACGTGCATTTCAAAGCCGAGAAGGCTCTTGAGAGAGTTGTTATACTCTTCGGTAGAAAGTCGGCGCATTTGGGCTTTACCAGGTCGTGCCTTGATGTTGACGAATTGTTTAGTGTACCAGTTTGAGTACATCTTTAGTTCAGCTGCAGTTGGCTGTTTTTCGTCTTCTGGTGGCATATCTTTGTCTTGCATGACTTCTAAGACATCGGCCCAGAGTTCATGCTGCTTGTAGGCGCCTTTCATGTCTGCGATAGTCTTGAAGTTCACATGCGCTTTAACTTTTCTGCCACCATGACACTCTGTACAGTACTTATTTAGAAATGGCTTAATCTTATCATTGAACTGGTCAGCATAGAGTGTGGATGTGAGGCATAAGTTGATGAAAAAGTATTTCATCGCAAAGGTTTTATGTAACTTAATCATATTTCTGATCTCACATGTGTTATTTTATAACATATGAAAGATGTGAGTTTGTCGATTTGTTACAATCGATGATAAATAAATATGAAAAAATCTGTTATTTTATAACACAGTTGTCGATGGGCAGGTGTTGAGATATAAGGGTAACCTTGAGACTAAATCACGTTAACGGATCTTGTGAGAATCGAATATCCTCTTTTGAACTTCACGCAGAGGCGCTGAGGCGCGGGGAATTAAAATTCTCAATGTCCTGTGCAGATTAATTCAAGTATTATAGATTATAGCTCAGGAAATCTTTCAATAAATATTAAAACCGGAGAGCCCCGCGCCTCAGCGCCTCCGCGGGCAAATCTCAGATCATTAATTTTAGTTGAGATTGTTACATTATCCGGTGGCGAATTTTGCTAATATTTTAAAGTCGTGAAGATTTAGACCTTTAAGTTATTTCACAGAGACTCCTGAAGAAGCATTCTTTTAATCAAATAATTGAACCTCTCCTGTTATATTTCCGATTTTCACCATGTATCAGCCTATGTGTGAAATTAATTCAAGGAAATCATGAAGAAACACCAGTTTACTCAAAGCAACTTTTACTCAATAGGATTTTCATGAAAATAGTTTTGATCACTTCTTTTCTTCTCACTTGCCTTGCTGTATTTGCAGCGGATGAACAA
Organism: Lentisphaerales bacterium; assembly: GCA_022446985.1. Lineage (GTDB taxonomy): Bacteria > Verrucomicrobiota > Lentisphaeria > Lentisphaerales > Lentisphaeraceae > JAKVBD01. The sequence continues at coordinate 56,934 of JAKVBD010000025.1, read as the reverse complement.
CTGCAAAAAGAGATTCAGCGGGATTATCAAAAGCAAAAAGTAAATAAGAGCGACCTGCTGCCAACCCTGAAAGATGTAGCGTATGGAGATGATCCACGGCAAACTCTCAATTTTTGGCAAGTTAAAGCCAAGAAACCTCTAGGTATACTGGTGCACATTCATGGCGGTGGCTGGCGAGGTGGCGATAAATTGCCGTCGCTTAAGAAAGCTCCAGAAGCTTACCATTCAGCCAGTATTACTTATCCACTCACCAAAGACGGCGATACTCTACCATCGATGGTACACTCAGCGGCCCGGGCTATTCAGTTTATCCGTTACAAAGCCCAAGAGTGGAATATCGATCCAAAGCGCATCGTTGTTACTGGCGGTTCAGCTGGCGGCGCTTCTTCTTATTGGCTGGCATTCCACGATGACCTGGCAGACCCGGATAATCCGGACCCTGTTTTGAGAGAGTCGACCAGAGTTTCTGGAGCAGTCATTAATGGTGGTCAGTCGACACTTGATCCTTTTCTCATTCAAGAGCGCATTGGCGATGAAACTTTAAAGCACCATATGCTTTACAAGCCACTCGGTTTGCAGAGTGTGAACGAGCTCATGGACGGTTGGCAGACCTACAAAAAGTTATCAAATGAATGCACCGGCCTGGCCCATATTTCAAAAGATGACCCTCCGGTTTACATGAATTATGGGAAGGACCGCACTTTGCCGGCTAAAAATAATGCCCATGGTATCCATCACTTTGTTTTCGGTCTTTTGGTTAAAGAAAAATGTGATCAAATCGGTCTCAAAACTTACTTGAAAAGCAGTGGTTATAAAGACAGTACGGCACTCAGTAGTGAAGAGTATATTGAACAGCTTCTCATTGAAGAATAACTATTTCCTAGGCCCAAGAATTCCTTCAATGAAGGGCTCCATGGCTTCGGCCCAGATCTTGTAACCTGCTTCATTTGGGTGCACTGGGTCTTTCATCAGAGCCATGTTTAACATGCCGTCTTCTTGGAGGAAGATCTTGTTGATGTTCATTGAAAAGATTTGCTTTTGATTGGCATACTTTCGAATGATCTCATTGGTCTTGGCATTTTTCAGGTGAAGCTTGGTTTCACTGGGATTTTTACCGCGCGGGAATATATCGAGCAGCAGTATCTTTGTCGTGGGCAACTGCTTGCGCAGTTCTTTGAGAATCTCTTTAATACCTTCGGCTACTTCTTCTGAGGTATTTTTGTGATTGTTGGTGCCAATCATGACGACTGCTAATTTGGGTGAGATGTTATCAATAGCGCCATTTTGCAGCCGCCATAGTACTCCCTGAGTGGTGTCACCACTTATGCCTATGTTATACGGATTGCGCTTTTGGTAATACTCATTCCAGACATTTTTACCGCGACCGCCGCCCCACTGCCAGCAATCGGTGATTGAGTCGCCAATCATTAGTAAGTCGACCGGCTTTTTGCTTTGCAGAAATGCCTTATGTTTATTGTGTCTGGCAATCCACTTACCATGACTTTTTCCCTGCCTTTCAGCAGGGATGGCGGCAGTGTTTGCCAAGCTATTCAGGGAGAAAAAAAGTAGCAGTATTAAGCTGAGCGCTTTTTTCACTTTTTCACTTCCTTAACTCGCATATTGCGGAAGTAGACTCCGGCGCCATGGCCGAGTAGAGCGATGTGACCGATAGTGCGTTTTAGGCCTTTACTTTTTTTCTTCAGCTGACTCAAGTCGGTATCGAGAATAACGGTGCCATTCAGAGTGACTTTTACCTGGGTGCCGATAACTGATATTTCCTGCTCGTTCCATTCGCCAACCGGTTTTAGGAAACCGCGTTTGGCACCGACGTGATAGTATAGCGAACCGTGATACTGATAGTCTTTTTTGTTAGCGTATTTTGGTGACGAATTATCGAGAATCTGACACTCCAGAGTAGCTTTACCTTCAGCCGGCGTGCGAATGCCAATACCATTGTTCGCTCCTGAATCCATCTTCACTTCAAAGCGCAGGATAAAGTCTGAATACTGCTTTTCGGTATAGATGTCTTTCTTTCTATTCATTGCGGCAATAGTGCCTTCTTCTGTCACTTTGTAACCGTCGGTGGCGCCAATCCAACCAGTGAGATCTTTACCATTAAAGATCGATGTGAAACCTTCTTCTGCAGATAACAAAAGGCATGAACTGAGAAGGATAAGGGTAATAAGTTTTTTCATAATTTTTCCTGATTATTTTTTAGCGTTTTGTCGTGGAGCTTCGCCTTCTGGGTAGATTCCAAGTTCGACAACTCTAACGGATTTAGAAACTTTTTTACCCCGTTTACAGGCGATGTTGCAAATCCGGAAGTAACGGACTTTTTGCGTTGGGAAGTGATGCACAAAACCCGCTTCGGTGGATTTCTTGGGAGTTGGACTTGAGACGAGTTTCTTCCAGCTTTTGCCATCTGTTGAAAACTCGATGTCATAGCCGTAGTGTGATTTACCATCGAAGATAAATGTCAAATTAACGGCGACTATCGGTTCAACTTTACCAAGATCGATTTGAAAGGAAGTATCTTTTCCAGTGATCCCGGCAGCAGCTTTTTTATTGATTTCACCATCTGTAATAAGCTCCATTCTTGAACCTTTACCTTTAGTTGTAACCTTTTTGCCAAGGGCCAGGTTATTTATGGCATGGATACTTCCCAGAGCTTTTTTGATCTGCTGTTTTTCCATGGTGCTTTCAACTTTCGGGTAGGCTTTTTGCAGGGCTCTTTTCTTAAGGAGGTTTTCACCTTCAATATTGCCGATAAGCTGCATAAGACCGCGAGCTGCAAGTATGCGACTGGTCTTGCCGCCTTGACCACAGGCAGCTGCTAAGATATCCGCTGCGAGAATGGATGGACTGCCAGCGAGAGCTTTAATCGCCGCTTTCTGGATGTCTTCATTTTTGCCCAGAGCATAAGGCCTTAGGGCATTAATCGATGACGGCGCATCTATCGAGGCCATGGTGTAGAAAACAGCCGCTTGATGTTTGTCTGTTAATTTGGCTGCCACAGGAGCAAGTAGCTCTATCTGTGGAGCGATTTGTTCATCGCGGAAAGCGCTGACAAGAGCATACTGCATGTAACGGACTTCTTTACTTTTAACTTTTGCCAGTAGCTTCAACAGTGCCTCAGCATCTTCTACCCGGCTTGTCGTTTTTAAAGCTTTAATGGCATCTTTGCGCAGGTCGGCATCGCCTTCGTGCATGGCAGCGATGATAGTTGGAATAGCACCTTGAACATTGTTGTCGGCTAATAAAGCAATGATTGCTTTTTTATTTTCAATCGAGGTCTGCTTTTTATAAGCATCGCAGATCTTTGCCGTTGTCTTTTTGTCGATTTGCAGCTGTGAAAATGTTGAACTGGCCAACTCTTTGTCGGCATCATTTCCACTCAGTAAAGCCTTGAGTAAAAATGGCGCGGCTTCAGCAGTATCCAGTTGTGTGGCAGCCATAAGAGCGACGCTTTTCAAAGCTTCATCATCTGAGTTAAGGAATTTAACGATATAAGGTGTTGCCAGTGCCGGGCTATTTTTAAAAATAATCGCCAAAGCGTTGATCTTTGCTTTAGTCGAACCGCTCTCAAGCATGGTCAAAAGGCGTTTGTTGAGAGTCTCACTTTTCATTCTTTGCAGGATGCGACTCAGACTGTTTGAGATGCGTGGATTGGGATGTTCAAGATACTTTAGAATATCGTCAATCGTGCCATTGTCGATCTGTAAGGTAGTTGCCAGGCAGTTGACGAGGGATGGGGCATCTTGCTGATCTTGCAGTTGAGGAACTATGCTTTTGCACAATGCCAGCGCTGCATTTTTATCTGTCTCAGCCAGTCTTCTGGCGTATAAGAAACTCAAGTCGAGTGAAAAGGCACGATTGGAAGTCTTAGAGTTTTTTATAGAGTCGGTAAAGAAACTTTCACAGCCTTTAGCACCGATAGAAGCCAGACCCTGAAGACCGCATTGGCGGGTAGTCCAGTCTTTGTCAGTGGCCATTTTTTTGAGCTTTTCAAGAGTTGCTTTATCGCTAATGCGCAATGAACCACAGGCTTTACCGAGCGTCAAGGCATTGGCGCCGGATGCTTTGGCAAAGGCCGCCGCAATAACAGTTTGGATTTCCTTTGATTTTGTTTGCTGGAAAATGCCAATCAGAGCCCGGCTGGCATCTTCACAAAGTCTTTTATCAGTCAGGTATTTACTGATGGCTTTTACGGACTCTTCGCGTCCGGCAAACATCAGTTCGCGTAGAATAAAAGCTTTGATTTCATATTCTTTCTTAGTCTCTAAAACTGCAATGAGTGACTTGGTATGTTTGAATCTGGCAGCCTCACCTCCAAGAATGGCTTTGTGAGTTAATTTGCGCAGAGCAATCTTGGTGACTGAATCATCTGCTGTGCCTTCGACGACTATTTTATTTGCCAGATCAGCCGTTTGGTTGGCCCAGAGCGACGATGTAAAAGTCTGGCTTAAGAGGAAGGCTCCGGTGAATAAAGTTAGTCTGTTCATACTGGTGCTCCTGGTAGAGTCCATGGTCCGCGCATGGGTTGATAAATGTAGCTGTTGGCTTCTTCGTCTTTGACGAATTCTTGTTTGACTGGATCAAAGTCGAGGCTGCGGTTGAGGCGAAGGGCAATTTTGCTGATGTTCACCATGGTGGTTGAGCGGTGAGCTTTGACTTCATCGAGGCCAAACTTCTTGCGTTCGCGAACGCATTTGAAAAAGTCTGTTTCCATTGGTGCTGGATCCGGCAATTGTGCGACTTTAGTACGCAGGTTCGGGATGTCGGACTTAAAGCCTTTGTAGACTTTGCCTTTCGGACCTTCAAAGAGCGGCGCGTTTGGTATGCTTTTATTGCCATCGAGAATAATCTCACAACCATCGGCATATTTGAGGGTGACGCGGCGCCATGGGCGAACGACATCCGGGTGCTGATCGTCGGTGTCAACTTCAACTCTTACCGGTGAGGTGTGATCTTTGCCGAGGACGTACTGAATAGGATCAAGATAGTGCATGGCCATGTCGCCAAGGCCACCGCCATCGTAGTCCCAGTAGCCGCGGAAAGTTCCTTTAGGATTGTAGACACCGGTTCGGTGAGCGTTGTAAGGTTTCCAGGGGGCGGGTCCAAGCCACATGTCGTAGTCGAGGGTATCCGGCACTTTATCGGGTTTTAAGTTGAACTTACCCGACCAGCCGTGTTTCCAGACAAAGCCGGTATCGCCGGAGACGACGACTTTTAAAGGCCAGCCAAGCATACCGCTTTTGATTAATTTACGGCACTCTTTGGCGGTGCTTCCGGTGCCATAAAAATTGCTTTCACCAACGCGGACGAAAGTATTGACCCTGAGGATCGTGCCATTTTTCTCACAGGCTTTTACGAGTTCTTTACCTTCGCCGATAGTTCTGGTCAATGGTTTCTCACACCAGATGTCTTTGCCGGCATTGGCCGCCGCGATGGCCATAAGTCCGTGCCAGTGCGGTGGTGTTGGTACGTGAATGACATCTATGTCCGGCTGGGCAATCATTTCGCGCCAGTCCTGATACTGTCGGACGCCTTTGCCTTTCTCTTTCAGACGTATGGTATCGACATCTGAGACAGCCGTCAGAACAGCTTGCTTTTTACCTCCAGAGACATTTTTTCCTAAATGTTTGCTTCCCTGACTGCCTATGCCGATAACTCCGCGGGTAATCATTTCACTTGGTGGTGTATAACCCTGGCCGCCGAGTACATGACGGGGGACTATTTGAAATGAAGCCATGGCGGCTCCGAGAGTTTTGATGGTAGCACGTCGGCTGATAGGATTCCCAGACATGAAGACCTCGCAATTTAGGGTTTGAGAAATACGCAACATTAAAAATCTAAGTTAGTAATTATCTTATATGTTACATGAGTTGTAGTTAAAATGGGCCGTTGGGCATATTTTAACTATGAAATTAATTTGTTAATGACTAACAAGTGGTGCAGTTGAAAGCTTTAAAGAATTCTATTAAGTGATTGAAGAGCTATGCCACGAATTGTATTTCTAAGTCAAACCGGGAAAAACAGCGGTTCTAACAAAAATGGGGAAAATTAATTATTTTTTGTCCATGAAAGTCACCCAATTCACAAAAGCCTTCACGATGATCCAATAAAGAAGTTGGAATTTAAAACCTCCGTGTCCTCAGTGATCTCTGTGGTAGAAGACATGTAGAGAGCCGTTTAGGACGAAGAATAATATTGGACCACAGAGGACACTGAGGACACGGAGTGAAAATAAAACTACGTTGTGTAAAGACTTTAGAAGGAAGGAGAGTCCTTTTATGGATCGCTGAACTTAACCTAAATGCCTTCTCCTATCTTGTTAATCATGTAAAGACCCCAAGGGCACCCCGTCCTGTCTAAAAAATCGTTCCTCGATGTCTTAGGGCGTTGGTGGTCCCAGAAAAAAAACAAAATTTGTTAGATTCTAACTTTTTTCCGGTTTGACTTATGAAAGCGGAGACAAATGGAAGAATAAAATGAAGAAATTTACCTTACTTGAGCTGCTGATAGTCATATCCATAATTGGCATATTGCTTACCATGCTTTTACCATCTCTCAAAAAAGCCAGAGAAGCCGGTATGCTGGCGATTTGTGTATCAAATATATCGCAGATCAGCAAAGCCACCTGGGCTTATACAGTGCAAAACAGCAGTCGCTTTATGCCAACGGATCCACCAGAAGCAGGTGGCAGCTGGGACGATTATTTACTGGATGGTTACATCGGTGAGATTCCTGCAGTGGATAGAGAAAGTCGCTTTCCGCAGTACGACCCCATTTTTGAATTTTTTAAATGTCCCATGGATTATATCGATTCTAAGCAACCGAAAGAGGCTGAGAGTTTCTTTCGTGGGAATGTCAGTTACAGGCGCAGTTACTCTTTAAATGGTGTTTCAAATGGTACCAATGCAGCAACTTATTCATCCAAAATTTTTGGTGACCCCAGCGCTAATTTGCCTCCATACTTTACCGGTCAATTAGATTCTCCGGGAGAAACTATCTTTGCAACTGAGAATCCCAGACATGAAAATAATGTGGGCAACAAAACCAATGGAAGAGTTTCGGCATTACGAGATTTGAGTAAGGTTGATGTCTACGACAAAGACATCGATGGTAAAACCTACACCTGGGGCATTGATAAAAGTATTCATAATAAAGGTTTTAGATATCCATTCGGATTTATGGATGGTGCGGTGAGAGTGACGAATGCAGAAGAAACCCGCAAGAACTCCAATTACCTTTGGTTGGGTAAAAAGCCGCAATAGTTTTTTGGCTATCAAAAGTCGAATTTGTCACTTTTTTCAAAAATAATTTCTTCCTTTGTCAAATCACTGAAAGCCTGAGGCGAAGTCAAATATAGTAAGAGCTTCGCTTATTGGTGTTGGAAAAGCTCTGTTGTGTAATGTGTTTTGGTGGAGAGACCAAAGCCGTGATTGTGGATTATGGTAAGTAAGTTGTGTGCAGACAGTGATGCTTATTTTGACAAATAAGGAATCATTCCGTGAATCGCCGAGAAATTTTAAAGCTGGGGGCAGCCGCTGCAGTCCTTGGGCAGTCATCGACTGCACTTTCATTTAATAAAAAGTTTTCTAAAGTCAGACTCAAGAAAAACGTTGTGTTAGTCACTGTTCCTCTTGGTCTATTTGAACAAAACTATCGCGAAGGTAAGGAAAAAAACGCTTATTTTCATCGCTTTTTTCAGGACTTTAAAGATGAAGTAACTTACTTCAGCAATATGCGTCAGCCGGGTTTTGGCAGTGCTCATGAAGCTGAGCATGCGACTTTTACAACGCTTTTGTATGCCGATCGCGACATGCATCCGGATCGCCCGTTTATCAGCCTGGATCAGCATATCGCTGAGTACAGCTTACAGGAAAGAAGGCATCGTTCTATTTACCATAAAGTTGCTGGTGGTGGAACCAATTGTTCATTTAACAGTTTGGCGCAGCCTTCGCCTTCATTTAATGATTTACAGTCATTGCATGAGCACCTGTTTACACATGTTGACATGCATAAAGTTAAGATGGATATAACTAAAAAGCAGTTCATTCTCAAAGAGCTTTATAATAATACCAAACGACGTTGGAAAGGTACTCAGGAAGAGAAAGATCTCGTTGCTTCAATTGATTACAAACTGGATGATCTTGAAACACAACTTAAGTGGTTAAAAGTGCGCAAGCCAAAGATGCAGCCTAAGTTTGATGCAAATGCGGCTAAAAATGCGCCATTAAAGCACATCGACCACAACTTTACGACCATCTTTCACGCACTCGAAAAAGAGCAGACTCGAGTGGCTATGTTTCAGTTCAGTGGCGGTATACTTCGCGGCTTAAATGAGATTCATTATGGTCACCATTCACTGCACCATCATCATTATCGTTCGGAGTATGTTGAGCAGCTGACAACAGTTGATTCTTATATGATGCAGGGGCTCAGTAACTTCCTGACTCAACTGAAAGAATCAGAGCTTTTGGATGATACTATAGTACTCTTCACCTGTGCCACAGCCGATGCCAATACACACGGTACTAAGAACATTCCAGCCTTCCTGTTTGGCGGTGGTTTTGAGCATAAAAAGTGTATTGAGTGTCTGGTTGAAAATAAAAAAGTGCGTTACCCGACAGTGCAGCTTTATTCATCAATCCTAAAGCAATGTGGTTTCCAGGACACGTCCTTTTCTGGTAATAAAGAAATCATCCCAGAATTATTTCAGAGGGCTTAAGAATGAAAGCTCCTGAAAAAATCGCCTGCTACTCCTGTGAGAGGAAGCTGGAGTTGCCGGCTGAAATAGTCCCTTTGACGAAAGTCGAGTGCCCGAATTGTTCAACTAAAATCACCATTCCCGGACTTTTAGGTGATTTAGTAGTCGATTCGCTTGTTGATGAAAATGATATGCTGAAAAGCTACAAAGGTTTTAAGCAGGGAGAAGACGGTAAACTTTCTTTGGCAATTGTCAGAGATGGTGTTTCAAAAAAGCAGCTTGAGAAATTGACAGAAAAAGTGAAGGAGCTTGCTCCAAAGTCAGAGTGTTTGAAGTTAGAAGATAAAGATATTTTTATCAGTAGTGAGGATCTGAATCTTGAAAAGCTTTTAGGTGATGTTGAAACAAAACCTCAGCCGGTAGAGAAGCCGAAGAAAACGACAACAAAACTCCAGACAAAACCAAGTACTCCAAAGGCTAAAACGAAGGCACCTAAATCTAAAAATATTTTGAAGAGGCAGCGTCGTAAGGGTGCTGCCGGGATGATCTCGGCTCTACTGCTAACTGGTTTAGTTGTCGGTGGATTCTTATGGTTGAAATCCTCATTTAAACCTGTTGAGAAGCCGGTAGTCGCAGAGAAGTCAAAACCTAAACCAAAGAAGAATAAAGCTAAGAAAATTAAAGTTGTTCAAGGAGTACCTAAAGAGGTAGTTCGCGAGCTTCCTAAATTTGTTGAAAAGCCAAAGATGACCGGTTCGATAAGCCAGGCGTCATTTGCTCAGATCCTCGACCAAAAGTGCATGAGTTGTCATGGTGCTGAAGGCAAAGAGGTTGAAGGCAAGTTTGACCTGAAAAAACTTCTAGCTTCAAAAGGTGTTAATGCCAAATATTGGCAGGCGATGTATCAGCAAGTCGAAAGTGGCGATATGCTTCCAGAAGATGAAGAAGCTTTGAGTGATGATGAAAAGATGATTCTGTTGACTGAGTTGCGCCGAATTTCTGCAAAAACTGAAGTTGCCAGAATAACCAGGGCTCTAACTCCTGATGAAATCAAGAACACCCTCGTTGATTTATTTAAGATAGACGATGAGATCTACAACCCTTTTACACCGCTCTATAACAATTATGCGCAGAATGATTTTTACACCAATCAGAAAAGTGTGATCACGCCTTACTATCTTGACGATCTCTATGAAGCTCTCCACGATGCCCTTGAAAGTTATGTAGCGTTGAAACCACAAACCGAACCAATGAATGTCTCAGGTATCTTTCCGAGTTCGACTTACATGCAACTTAAGTTCAAAAATGAAAGTCAGTTGCGCTGGTGTAGCAATGAAGACCGCTATGCGCAAATAAACTTTCAAAAGCACGATATAGTCGACGACAAAGAGACAAGAAAGAAGAAACAACTGGATGAAATTGGTCCTGAAAGTGAAATAAGAAAAACTCTTGACAAACTCACTCTGCCTCCAGGAACTTACAAGATCAGTTTTGATGCTCAATCAGTAAATATGCATAGCAAGGTGAATGAAAAGCGCTACGGGCCGAAAGTTGCTGCACTGTATAACAAGATTATCGAAAAGTACAGCGATTATGGTTTCCCTCTAGAATTTTACCAGGTGCCTCCCGGTCAGGCGGATCCACACGCTCGGGTAAAGCATATGAAGACGATAACTATCGGCACCTACGATATGGAACGCTATACAGTCACTTTGACTTTAAATAGACGGAACGGTATAGGTCATCGTTTTCCAATTGGAACTCTTCCTAAAAATCGCCAGGTATCAAACTTGGTGGCTGACTATATCTACAAAGGCAAAGCAACGCTTGAGCAGAAACAGAAAGTCTTCCAGGATATGAATAAGCAAAACTACGGTTTGCCGATGGTCAAGTTTCGAAATATCACGGTAGAAGGGCCTTTTGATGTTGATGTCTCGAAATACTCGATCAATGCCAAAGAGAGAATCTCAGACATCAATGTCCGCAAGCGTTTTCGTGCTTTACATGAGGACAATCTGATCAAGATGAATATGCCTTATGACTACATATTCAGTAAGTTTAAGCAGCGTCAGATTGGTCCTGAGGAATCATACCGTAATTCTTTGGTGGCGTTCTTTTTATCGCCAGATTTCCTGACTTTGGAGTACGATACTAAAGACCGTAGAAAACACGCTCGTATGCTCTCTTATGTTTTCCATAAGTCGCCGCCATCTGCAGAGCTCAATGAGAAGTTTGAACAGGTCTTCAAGAAAAGAAGTACGGTTGAGTTTACAGACTGGTTGGTTGATAGCCCCAAGTTTGCCTGTTATGTCGATAGTTTTGCCAGGCAGTGGCTGCACACCATGACGATTAAAAATCACATGCCGGAGAAAAGGCTTTTTCGCGAGTTCCACGATAAGAATTTAATGACCGCTTTCCCGGAAGAAATGAAGCATTTTATACTACATTTATTCAAGGAAAATCGACCCGTGAAAGAATTAGTGACAGCCAATTATTCTTTCTTGAATAATGATCTGATTTCATTTTATGAGCACGGTCCGAAATGGGAGGAGGACGGTTTTAAAAATTATGAAATCAGGTCAAAGGATCGCGGTGGTATTTTGGCTTCAGGAGCTTATGCAACAGTGAATGGAAATGGTATTGACCCGCTGCCAATTAAGAGAGCCGAATGGATTTTGACGAACCTTCTGGATTCACGTCTGCCACCACCACCGGAAGAGATTAATCTTGATAGTTTTCAGCAGGCTTTGGATGTACCTCTTCATGAAAAGCTGAAGGCTCACAGCGATAACCCGCAATGCTTCAGTTGCCATAAGAAGATGGACCCGATTGCTGTTATGATGAATGGATTCAATGCCATTGGTGGAACGAATCACAAGAACACCTTTTCAATGGTGAAGTTCGACGACACTTCGATCAGGAATTTCACAGAGATGAAAGAGTATCTTGGATCCCAGGATGAAAAGATTGCCCGTGGTTTTGTGAAGAGTTTGCTGCGCTATTCTTTAGGGCGTGATCTCTATGTTCAGGATTCTATCAAGATAGAAAGGATCATTGAGGAAAATAAAGAGAATGGCTTCATGACAAGGAACCTTCTAAGCTCTGCCATCCGTTATTTTTTCTTTTAAAGGTATGGATCGCTGAGCTCCAAAGGCTGTGTAAAAAATAAGTAGTTGCTATTAATTAAGACAGGTTCAACAAGATTTACAGGATTTTCAAAGCTAACAGAATTAGAATTAATTATTTTATGAAGAGATGCTTATATCAAATGTAAATACTTTATTGATATTTTTCTTTTATCTTGTTCTTCATGTAAATCCAGTCTAATAATAGTTTTTGCACAGTCTGTCCAGCTCGGCATAGCTTCATAATACAGTTAGAAATCGTCGGTCCCAATCATTTATGTTTAAAAGTAACATGAATATCTAAATATTTGCTTGTTTGTCTATAAATAAATATGTTATAAACTAACATTAGCTATTGATTAGATAAACTCATCGTCTTATACTTCAGTGTGTTGCATTGTGAATTATGAGGAGCATGAATGAATAAAAAGACTTTTACACTGATTGAATTGTTAGTTGTTATCGTAATTATTAGTATTCTGATGACGATGCTGGTGCCTTCACTAAGGCAGGCTCGTGAAACCAGCCGTCGAACGGTTTGTTTGAATAATCTCAAGCAGTGGTGCTTTGGCGGCACAATGGCCCACGATGAAGAAAATAAATTCTGGGATGCCAATAATTACCCTTACCGTTCAGGTGGCAAGAAAGGCAATACCGGTTGGGGAGCGCCGAATGTTACTCAACGTGTAGTTAATGGTTATCTTGGCTATGTTCAGGATGATACAGAAGTACCAGCCGCTTTGTGCCCGAATGATGAATACTGGCAGGAAGGAAATGGCGTTGCAGCTTATGATGCTCTGGGGACTTCTTACTGTGATAATATGGCAGGGAATACAATTAGAATGAGAGGTGGAGATGGCAGTAAGTCACTGATTGAGCAGCCAATGTCTGTTATCGGAAATCCTTCAAAGTGCCTCTTCTTCATGGAATGGCCGATTATCAGTCAGACTTATCGGCCCAATGATCCTTTCACTTCCTGGCATAAACGACAACAGTTTTTTAATGTCGGTATGGTGGATGGCTCGGCCAGCTATGTTCGCATTGAAGTCGGTCAGTTATTTAATAGCAATTTTCACTTTGAGTATGATCGCTAAAGTCCGCAGGCTTGATAGATGAGAGGTTTTAGGGCACTTCGCTTGAAGGTAATAGGGATATTAATTCGCTGAATAATGCCGAGCTGGTGCTCAGCGTTCCATAATTGGTTGCTTCGCTTGTAGGTAATGGTGAGGTTATTTTACTGAAAATTGCAGGCGAGAAGTCTACGGTCCCGGGTTTTTAGATATTCCGGGTTCGCCGGCGGCCCGCCGGTATACCCTTTCAGCGTAGAGTTTCATATCTGGAGCACCGGCACCCTTGCCGGTCTTGTCGTTGCTGAACTGAGTGTCAGAGTTCCATATATATTTGCTTCCGTTTATAGCTACGGCATCCTTTGAATTGTAATCTTCACTTTGAATATGTTCGCTAAATCAAATTGAGTTAAGATTTTAGGATAATTGAGGATTTTCTTGTTTTCGGTTTTTCAGACTCCTATCTTAAGGCAGGAGGAACATAGGAACATGCAAAATCTTAAATTCTGTAAAGGGCAGAATTTTACCCTGGTGGAGCTGATTGCGGTATTGGCTGTACTGGGAATTCTTATCTCTTTGCTTTTGCCAGCTTTACAAGATGCTCGTCAGCTTGGTATTCAGACTGTTTGTTTGAATAATACCAAGAGTTGGGGCACGGGCTCGATAATGTACCACAAACAAAATCAGAAATTCTGGGATATAAATAATTATCCATACCGTTCCAGTGGTAAACGTGGCAATACAGGTTGGGGACGCCCGGAAGTTACTGAAAGGCCGGTAAATGAATACCTTGGTTACAAGACAAATGGCGTTGAGGTCCCTGCTGCTTTGTGCCCGAATGATACTTACTGGCGAGTTGATAAAGATGCTTCTACTTACGATACCCTTGGTACCTCTTATTGTGATAATTTAGCGTCCAATACCATTGGTAAAAGAGGGGGCAATGGGCATAAGTCCCTCAGAGGATTAAATGTGGCTAAAGTGGTAAATCCTTCCACTTGCCTGTTATTTATGGAATGGCCTATAGTCAGTCAGTCTTATAGACCGAATGAAGACTTCCCTTCGTGGCATTTTAAGCAACAATATTTCAATGTGACCATGGTCGATGGCTCGGCTAAGTTTATCAAAATTTTGGTGGGGCAGGTGATCGGCGATAACTTCAATTTTGAGTATGATAGATAGGAAGGTCGGCCTTCGGCCTTGAAGCAGAGAGCTTTTAGGTCGCTTCACTTGCAGGTTTCAGAGATGTTATTTTTGCTGGAAATTTTCAGAATGGAGTATCGGTACCCTTGCCGGTGAAGGTGCGGTTTTTATTTCTAACAACTTCTTACTTCATTTGAAGATATGGCATAAATAGTGAGATTCTCATCTCAAACAATTTAAGAGATGAGAATATGGGGTTAGGCAAAAAGTTTTCTTTAACAGTTCTTATGCTGGGTGGAGTCATTGTTTTGCTGTGCTACTCTGTGATTTCCCAATCGATTGAATCTATGAATTCAGCGACATCGGGGCAAATCGTAGACATTTTTAAGACTGCTCAAGCTAAAAAAAGCCAGCAAGTTACTGAGTTAATAGATCAAAAGACAAATGCAGTTTTAGGCATTTTGCAAACGTCTACTGGTGAATTGGTTAACAATTTCAACACAGACGCTCTCAACGCGATTATCACCAGTATTGTTGCCGATTCTGACTTTGATTCTGTCGTTTTCTACGACACCGAAGGTTCTCCTTTAACAGATGAAACAGAAATCAAGAGTGAAGTTGTACTTGAAAAGGACCTTTTAGTAGAAGGCGAGGCTGTCGGCAAAGTTAAAATAGGAATCAATAAAAACCTGGTAAAGAAAATTCAGCTGATAGCAGAAAAAGAAAATGATAATAATCTTAAAAAGATTCAGCAGCAAAAAAAGCAAGGTTCTTCCGAGTTAGTTGCCTCTATAGTTTTCATCATTATACTAAGTGTCCTTGTCCTTACAGTTCTCATAGCTGCCTATTTCTCAATCTCTGTTTTAAAGCCTATCAAAAAGACCTCGGAACTTCTTAAAGAAATCGCTGAAGGCGAAGGAGATCTTACTTGTCGTTTAGAGAAGAAGTCTGATGATGAGATTGGGGAATTGTCGGAATGGTTTAATCTATTCATATCAAAGATTCAGGATATTATCCGCGAGGTACAGGCAAATGCTCATGAATTATCGAATCAGACATCGCGAATTTCAGTAAATATTGAGTCCGTAAATGAAGGGGCACACAACATTGAGGGTCGCATCTCTGATGTTCATGCAAAAACAGGCAACCTTGAGCAGAATATTAAATCTATGGCAGATACAGCAGACTCAATTGCTGGAGAAATGACTACAGTTTGTTCTTCTACTGAAAGCGTAAATGAAAGAATGTTCTCCATAAATTCTGACATTGAAGCTGCTGAAAGTAATGTGCATGACATCGCTCAAGCGTCGCAGGAATTGTCAAATTTCAGCCGTGAAATTTATACCAGCGCTGAGAATGGCGAAAAAATAGCAGCCGAAGCATCACAGGCAATGTTGGAAACAGAAGCCCAAATCAAGCAATTAAGTATATCCTGTGAAAGTATTGAAGATATAGTTTCTATCATTGGTGAAATTTCTGAACAGACTAAAAACCTGGCTTTAAATGCGACTATTGAAGCTGCCAGAGCGGGCGAAGCAGGCAAAGGGTTTGCTGTAGTTGCAAATGAAGTAAAAGATCTGGCGAAACAGACTGGAGAAGCCACTGAAAATATCGTAGAAACAATAAATGCTATGCGTCAGTCAACAGAATCTACATCGCAACGCATTAATCATGTCGGTGAAGTTGTTGGTAAGCAAACAGAAATAGTTCAAGAGATTTCTGTACTCGTCAATAAGCAATCTGAAATCATTTCAAACAATCATGAGAAAACCACTTCTACAGCCAATCAGGTTAAGATTATGACCTCTAAAGTTGAGGCAACCAGTGTTGGAATTAATGAGATAACAGAAAGCCTGGACAGAGTGACTAAAAGCTCAAGTGCAGTCTCAGAGGCAACCGTGAACTCCTTTAATGAGACAGCCGGAGTCTCTCAAAGTATTTCAAATATCAAAAACTCGTCAGAACAAAATAACAAAAAGGTAGATGAGATTAATAATTCAATTTCCGAAGTAGAAGGTATGGCAGCCAAGCTTAGTGGTTTGGTTGATCGCTTTGTTGTTTAGTAAGTTTGTTTAAAGAGAAATATGGAGGATGAAATGAAAACGCTAGCAGGATTACTTACGTGTCTGCTGTTTTTTAGTACAGTTAGTGCTGGAGAGGGATTCCCGCTTAGGGAGAAGTATAAAGGAGTACCTTACATCGAGATTGGTGACTTACACAAAGAGTATGACGATGTCATTATCGTTGATGTTCGCTCTAAGTTTGAGTTCGATATCGTCAAGATCAATAATTCTATCAACATCCTCGTCAGTAAAGCTACTTTTCTAAAGGAGATTGAAAAGCTTCGAGCAAAAGATGGTAGCAAAAAAATGGTTTTTTACTGTAATGGTCACACCTGTAAAAAAAGCTATCAAGCGACTGAAAAGGCTACGAAAGCAGGGTTCAAGAATGTATATGCATATGATGCCGGAGTATTTGACTGGATCAAAGCTTATGGCGATAAAGGTTCTCTTCTTGGGGAAAGTCCGGTAGATGCCAGTAAAATTCTCAGTAAAGATGCACTTGCAGTGAAATCTTTGGATTGGACGAAATTTAAGGCTGCTGCTGCCGAAGCAGGAGTTATGATTATAGATGTAAGAGACCCTATCCAACGTGAAAAGAAATTAGGTTTGAAAGGTACTAAAAATATTCCTCTTGATCGCGTAAAAAATCTCGTTAAAGCTAAGAAGTTTCAAGACAAGAAACTATTGATTTTCGATGCAGTAGGAAAGCAGGTTAAGTGGTTACATTATTACATGGAAGAAAATGGTTATAAAAATTACTACTTTCTGACTAAGGGTGTTGGTGGAGCCAGTTAAAGCAATCTAAAAATAAGCTTATAAAGCCGGTTTTCAGCCGGCTTTTTTATTTCCAATCAGTTCTAGTTTTGGAAAGATTCGCTTTGACGGGATTATCATGAATGTTATTAATTGCTGCCTCAAAGTGGTCTTGATCCCGAATAAAGCGATCCCAATATTCTCTTTGCCACAAAGTTAATTCCCTACTGGGCGCACCACAACTCTTTGCAGGATCTAAGAATCTACTCAACTTCCTTGATTTTACTGATATTGGAAATCATCCATTCGCCATTTACTTGCTTACCGGTACCTTCGATATAGACATCTTTGCTACAGAAATAGGCGAGGTTGATGGTATTGAAGTTTTTGAAGCCAACTTCGATTTTAACTGTGCCGTTACCCTGGATATCCATGAGATGCAGTCGAGGTGTATCAATGTTGGAACTAAGGCGCAGAGATCCTTGCAGTTTTATAGTGCCGTTTTCCTCTTTTAAGAAAGTGGCGATCTGCTTTTGCGTGAAGTGCTCGTAGTTCGAGTCATTTAGTCCAGTAAGAGTATCTTTTCTACCATGGAAGGCTTCTTGTTGAATACCAAACTGGTGAAGAAGGCTCAGGTGTAAACCAGTGACTGCCTGACCTTTTTGGTGGTTGACGTAACGACCGGTTTTGATGAGTCCTTTACCGCCAGCAAGAATTGTCGGGATTCTGTTTCCAGAGTGAACGTCACTGTGACCCATACCGGAACCAAACATAACAACAGTATTGTCTAGAAGTGTGCCATCACCTTCTCTGAAGCTTTTCAGTTTACTTAGCATGTAAGCAAACTTTTGAGTATGCCACAAGTTAATCTTATTGAGTTTGGTTATATTACCGATACTGAAGTTACGGAAGAAGTGAGAAAGCCAGTGGTGCTGTTCATTAACTCCGAGGAAATCAAAAACCAGGCGGCTGTTGTCGTTACCCAGCATGTAAGAAGAAACTCTGGTTGAGTCGGTTAAAAAGGCGAGGGCGATGATATCCATCATAGCCGTGACTTGAGCATCGAGATCATGCCCGGCAGCCGGTCTCTTGAAAGTGCTGGTATCGATTTTCTGCAGTTTAGAAAGTTTACGTCTGGCCTCAAGCTTCTTTTCAGTCTCGCGAACCATGGTGAAAAATTCATCTAAAGTTTGATTATCTTCTCTACCCACACGGTGACCGAGGAAGTCGGCATTGTCTTTAACTCCATCGAGAATAGAAGTCATTTCCTGACGTCTTTTCTTGTTACTCATCGGGCTTCTGAAGAGTTTGTCGAAGACCAACTGCGGGTCACTTTCACGAGGGACAAAACGGCCCTGGTCGTCGTAAGAGATGTAACTACAGTCAGCTTTGTTGGTAAATATACCTTCAGTAGTCAATTCTAGAGATCTAAGAGGAGTGTCATTACATAGATGCTTAGCCAGGACTTGATCGACCGAAGCTTCGCGAGGGCGGCCATTACCACAAAGGAAATTGTAACCATTATGGCCTGCCTGTTGCTTGGTTCCCATATTATCTAAAATAAGCAGATCCTGCTTGTGAGGCGTCAATGGCTTCATCAAGGCCGACAACTCAAAGTCATGTTCTTTACCATTGTTGATGGCCCAGGTTGGCGGGTGAACGCCGTTTGGTTTAAATAAGGCCAGAAATCTCTTTGGCGTTTCTTTTTGTTTAGGAGCAGCCATGGCATTTAAAAATGGCAAAGGCAGTGCAACTCCAAGTCCTTTTAAAGCTGAACGACGATTTAATTTAAAACTCATAGTAAACTCCTATTTAACGAAAGTGTGGGTAAATGAAAGGCTGGTAACGATCGACTTGATGAGGTCGCGGTAGGTGCCGTCGTTTTTAGCCATTTTTTCTGAAATGCCATAGATTACCGGGCGGTCATAAGCCTCGATTCTTCTGGCTAAAGCGTAAGAAAACATCTTTTCTGTCACGGTGTGAATGATCTGCTCATCGTACTTTTTAACGAGGATCTTTTTGAGTCCGGCAAAGTCATCAAACTTATCGCCATTTGGAGCTTTACCAGCCGAGTCGACATCCTTGCCTGACTTGCGGAAGTAGCCTCTTGAATCGTAGTTTTCCAGACCAAAGCCAAGTGGGTCAATCTTGCTGTGACAAACTGAGCAGCTCGGAGAATTCTGGTGGCGCTCAAAGATCTGTCTGAAAGTCAGGTTTTCGCCTTTCTTAGGTTTAGGAATCGGTGGAACGTCCATTGGTGCTTCTCCAAGGTGATCTCCCATAATTCTCTCCAAAACCCAAATACCACGCAGGATAGGGCTGGTACGGTTTTTACCGCTGTACATGCTAAGAATGCCCGGCATGGTCAGAATTCCACCGCGATTTACACTGTTTGGAATGTCAACCTTTTGGTGATCCAGGACAAGTACTTCAGTTCCCTTGGGTTTTGAGCTGCGAGGGAAGTTTTTGAAATCCTTTTTATCGTAGTATTTATTTAGGTGCTGATTGGCATAAGTGACATCTGAATCGATCAGTTCCATGATCGGGCGATCTTCGCGAATGAGGTAATCCACAAAGTGAATTGGCTGGTAATACTTGGCGTGAACCTGTGGCCATTTTTCTTTTGATTTTTTCATTTCATCAAGGGCCAACCACTGACGGGCAAAAAGCTCAGTCGATACTTTCGAACGCTCGTCATTTAAGAGACGATCGACTTGCTCTAAAAGAACTTTCTGAGAGTTGAGTTTATTTTCCTGAGCCAGGTTTAAGAGTTCATCATCTGGCAGAGTTCCCCAAAGAAAGTAAGAAAGGCGCTGTGCCATTTCATCCTGACTGACAGGTTGTGGTCCTTTACGGCTTTTATCGAAGTGACCATTGTAGAGAAACTGCGGAGAAAGAAGAACCATTTTAAGTTCTTTTTTGCAGGAGTTTTCTAAAGAGATTCCTTTCTGTACATCACTCTTAATACGTGAAAGGCTTTTTTGAATATTCTCAGAACAGTTTTTTGATTTAAAGGCCTTCTGAGTGAACTTGGTGATTAAGTTATTGACATTTGCTTGTTGCCATTTAGGTCCCAATTTGCCTGTGTAGACTTCGAGGTGTTTTCTATTTTCTACAGCAAAGAGGTTTTCTATGGCAGTGTTGCTGATGAAGCCGTACTTCTCCCAAATTGTTTCATTGATCGGAGCTTTCGCAGTGTCATTGCCAAAACCGCTTTCGCCCGGAGGGTCAGGCGGTAACATTTTGAGAATGACAGATGTCTCGACTACTGTTTCAGGAGTTCCACTGATGTGAATCTGCAGGTCAAAACCAAGAAGAGTGCGGATGGAGTTGCGGTACTCTTCTGCAGATAAACGGCGCAGTTTGGCATCGGCCGGTCTGGCGTTGATATTTATGAAGTTTGAAGTGTACCAGTCTTCGATAACTTTAATTTCAGCTTTAGTAGGCTGCTTTTCATCTTCAGGCGGCATTTCTTTTTCATGCATCAGTTCGAGGACTTCACTCCAAACCTGATGCTTTTTGAAAGCCTGTTCCATATTGCCAATAGACTTCAGGTTCAGGTGACCTTTGATTTTTTTACCGCCATGACATTCTATACAGTACTTCTCCAGAAAGGGTTTAATCTTTTTTGAGAAAGAATCGACTTCGGCTGCCATGGATGATAGAGAGACCATTAAGATTAGACAAATTATAAACTTCATTCAGAATCCTTCCACAAACAAATATACGACACGGTAGATAATGTTAATAAGTAACATTTAGGTAAGCTATATTACTAGTCTTGGTATTTATCAATGTATTAGGTGTGTTATTTAATAACAAAGTGTGGAATGGGCAGCAAAAGTACAAGTTTTGAGGGTGATTTTTTACAAATCTGACGGGACTGGCTAGAGAAGCAGAAGTGTTATAATTGACTCTTTAAGTGTTTAGCTGACTTTTCCAATTTTAGGTGAGCTGAAATAGAAATTTTATTTGTTGGATTTTACGACAACTTTTAGAAATAATCATTAAATAATCCTTTATCTTCCTTTTAATGTGCCATAGTAGTAAATGGAACATTACTTGCGTTGGGTCGTGTTCTGATAGAAAAGGGGAATCATGAGAATGACCTACACTAGAAAACAGTTTTTAAAACTAGCTGGAGCGGCAGCATTAACCGCAAGTACTTTGAAGGCGGCGCCGAATGTTCTTATTAGAAAAGAGTTTAAACTGCGAGTTCTCGGCACACATGTAACTTTACAGGAAGAGCTGCGTCAACAGGCTATGAAAGATTTGGGCATAGAGATCACTTTTGAGCCTGGAGGAAGTGCACAGGTTTTGCATAAAGCCTCAACCCGACCGGAAACTTTCGACCTTTATGAACAATGGTCTAACAGCATAAAAGTTCTCTGGCAGGCAGGAGCGATTCAGTCAATCGATACCAAGAGGTTGCGTCAATGGAGTCAAGTAAACTCTTTATCGAAAGCAGGTAAACTTACCGCGGAAGCAAAATATGGTGCAGGAGATGCTCCCTACAAACTTCTTTATGCTCAGAAAGATAAGACAATTAGTAGCCACCCTACCAATCAGATATCGTTTTTACCTTATGTACACAATGCAGACTCTATAGGTTATAACTCGTCGATTATTCCCAAAGGTGAGCCTTACAAAACTGAGAGTTGGGGCTGGCTTCTGGATGAAAAGTACTCCGGTAAAGTGGCGATTGTAAATGCTCCGACAATAGGTCTATTCGACTTAGCATTGGCAGCGAAAGCAAAAGGTTTCATCGACTTTCAGGATATCGGAAATCTGACTCGTTCTGAGTTGAATAGTCTGTTTAAAATATTGATAGAATTTAAGAAACAAAACCATTTTCGTGGTGTGTGGTCTTCCGTTCCTCAATCGGTAGAGTTTATGGAAAAGGATGGCGTCGTTGTTGAAAGTATGTTTTCTCCCGGAGTAGCAGCGTTAAATGGCAAAGGAATTCCTTGTATCTACGCGGCACCTAAGGAGGGATATCGCGCCTGGCATGGAGTTATGTGTCTGTCCTCGAGAACTACAGGTCAAACAAAAGATGCAGCTTATGAGTATATGAATTGGTGGCTTTCCGGTTGGCCGGGAGCATTCATTGCCCGGCAGGGTTATTACATATCGACTCCGCAGTTATCAAAACCTCACCTTTCAGAAGACGAGTGGGGTTACTGGTATGAAGGTAAGACAAATAAATCAGATCTTAAAAATACTCAGGGAGAGATAGCCGTTAAAGCCGGGAATCAGCGGACGGGTGGCTCTTACGAAAATCGTTTCAATAACATAGCTGTTTGGAATACGGTGATGGATACCTATGAGTACAGCCTTCTTAAATGGCAGGAATTTTTATTGGCTTAGACTATGAAAAATATATTATCATCACTTTCAATCCGCCTTAGAATTTTTATTGGCTTTGCTCTGATCACCAGCTTTATCATCATTTTGGCTCTGGTTTCTATTAATGGTAATAAAGTCATAAAAAGCAGCTTCAATACTTACTCAAAAATCTCCCGAGTCTCTCAACATATGGTAGAAGTTGATAAGCAGGTTATCGACCTACAAAAAAGTGTGCAGAACTATTTGTATACAGGTTATGACTCTCTTGCTGAAAGAGTGCTTTTACAGTTGGAGGAACTTGGAGAGGAACTGGTCAAAGATCAGGATGAGCTGTTAACAAACGACAAAGCACTGGACTACTTACAGCGCATGCGGGGGCACCTTAAGACTTACAGGGATACCTTTAATTTTGCCGTCGAAGAACGAGAAAAGCGCAAAAAATTGGTTCTCGAATTAAAGGAGAGACTTGTTGGTTTTCAAAATACATTGCTTCACGAGTCTATACAGAAAGTGCTGATGCGCTCTGAGAAAAACCTTTACGAATACCTTCAGGATCCTGATATTTTAAAAGTCAATCATTCTCTTGCTGAGATTAATGAGCAAATTGCTCTTGTGAGTAATGAAAATCTCAAGAACTTATTGAGTGCATATAAAGCGAATTTCATAGAAATTGTTCAATCAACCCGTGGCTTCCTATTTCTGGTCTCTGTGGTAATGGCCGGAGAAGCTCATGAGTTTGCCTATGTTTCAAATCTCTTGAAAGATCTGGTGGTGACTCAAGTTGAACCTCTTAAGCAAAATGTGAATGACCAAAGTTTAAATATACAAAAAACGCTTACATTTGCGACTGCTACACTATTTCTATTTGCGATTATTCTTTCGATATTTATTTCTAGATCTATCAATTCTCCTTTAATGAAACTGACCACAACGTTTAATTTATTGGCCAAAGGCAGTGAGGTTGATTCAGTACCTGGACTGGATTTAAAAGATGAAATAGGCGAGATGTCACAAGCGGCTGAAGTCTTTCGTCAGAAGAACAAAGAAACCATCGACCTCGTTAATCAATTAGATGAAAAGAAAGCAGATCTTGAAAGGTCAAATGATGAGCTGGATCAATTCGTTTACACAGTTTCTCATGACCTGAAATCGCCGATTGTTACCAGCATGGGGTTTATCGGTATGATGAAAGATCTGGCAGAGCAGGGAAAGTATGGGGCTGTTCTTAAAAAGTTACCAACCCTTGAAAAGGCGAATAGAAGAATGAATCAGCTAATCAGTGATTTGCTTGAATTGAGCCGGGTGGAAAGAGTACAAGATGATGTTTCAAAAGTAAATATGACCCAAATAGCTCATGAGGTGATTAAGCTTCATCAGGCTGAAGTGAAAAAACAGGGAATCACAGCAGAAGTTATCGGTGAGTTGCCGCAATTAGAAATCAATGAAAGCAGAGCCTTGCAGTTACTCGATAACCTGTTTAGCAATGCAGTTAAATACTGCCAAAATGAAAACGGTCCCAAAATCACCATCGGCTGCCAGGAAAGAGCTGGGCGAGTCTTACTCTTCGTCAAAGACAACGGCCCGGGAATCGCTAAAGAGTACCATGAAAAAGTTTTCAATTTATTTCAAAGGTTACAGTCTGACAAACAGGGGACTGGCATAGGTCTAGCGATAGTCCAGAAAATTATGAAGTCTCAGGGGGGCAATGTTAGAATAGAATCCGGTGAAGGAGTTGAAGGTTGTACTTTTTGGCTGGAATTTCCGATCGCAAAAGATGAGGGAAAAGTAGCATGAGTGAGTTGAAGATATTTCTTGTCGAAGATGACGATGATCATGCAGAAATCGTTGAGTTCAGTCTTGAGAAAACAGGTGGGGCATCGGTAATTCACCGTGCTTGCGAAGGCGAAGAGGCTTTGAACTTGTTAGATAAAATAGCATCCGCAGAGGCCGAAAAACCGGGTTTGATTATGCTGGATATAAACATACCCAGGATCAGCGGTTTGGAACTTCTCGTAAAAATTAAAGCTATGCCGACTTTGTACAATGTTCCGGTCATTGCTTTTACAACATCCAACTCAGATCGAGACAAGAAAGAAGCATATGAAAAGCATGTGAACAGTTATTTGGTCAAGCCTACAGCCTTTGAAGAGTTTGGGCAGCAGATTGCTAGTATGGTTAAATATTGGGGCACATATAATTGTGTATAAGTTATGATTGAAAAGATAAAAGTTTTACTTGTAGAGGACGAAGAGGATCATGCGGATATTATTCAGCATTTTTTAGCAAAAGTCGAAGAGTTTAGGTCGCTAGTGGACTGGACTGACTCGCTTGATAAAGGCTATCAACTTTTACATGAAAGGCAGTATGATGTTGTGTTGGTCGATTTGAGCTTTCCAGATAGTACGGCACAAGAGACTCTTAAAGAAATAGGTAATTGGATTAATCTTTTTGAGGTTCCTTTTGTGATCCTGACTGCATTGGAAGACAAAGAGGCCGGCCGGCTGGCCATTAAAGCAGGTTTTGAAGATTTCCTTTCAAAAGGAAAGCTTTCAGAAGAATTATTTGCGAAGTCTATACCTTACGCAATAGAACGTCGAAAAATTGCCATGGAACTCAAAACTGCGCGAGATGAAGCTTTAGACGCGACCAGGGCCAAGTCAGAATTCCTTGCAGTTATGAGTCATGAAATTCGCACTCCGCTAAATGGTATTATTGGAGCTTTGGAACTTATCAAAGATTGTGGTTCGCTCAATAAGCAACAATTAGATTTACTATCAACCATAAATCAATCCAGTGACTCTCTAAGACAGATTATTAATGACATCCTGCAATTCTCAAGAATTGAGGCTGGGAAAATTGATCTCGAGAAGAAAGTCTTTTCGGTTAATAAAATGCTTGAGGGAATAGGTACAATCTTTACTCCAATTGCCAATGACAAAAAGCTCGATTTTGTGTGCTCACCTTTACCAAATGATCATGTCGTTAAAGGCGATGAAAATCGGATACGACAAATTGTTGCCAATTTGATTAACAATGCTTTAAAATTCACTTCTAAAGGGTTTGTGAAGTTATCGAGTTATATCATTGATGAAGGCGAAAATGCTCTTTTGAAGTTTGAGGTGTCGGACTCTGGGATTGGTATTAGCGAAGAAGGCTTAAAGAATATCTTTGAGACTTTTGTTCAGGAAGATTCTTCGGTCAGTCGAAAGTATGGCGGTTCCGGTCTTGGTCTAGCAATATCGAGGAATCTTGCCCATATTATGGGAGGCGTCCTGGCTGCAGAAAGTATACTTGGAAAAGGCAGTACTTTTACGGCGTCTGTTGAGGTTGAAAAGTCGTCAAAAAAATACCTTGAAAATACTAAAGTTGAGTTGGGAGAATGGTATAATGGCAGAGTCTTGATTGTTGAGGATAATGCCGTGAACTTAAAGATTGCCACTTTGGTCTTTAAAAAACTTGGGCTTGAGGTATGCGCTATGTTTGATGGTCAAGAGGCTGTCGAGCAAGTTAAAAATAATGAATATGATATTATTTTTATGGATATGATGATGCCGGTTAAGGATGGTGTTACAGCCACAAAAGAGTTAAGAAGCAAAGGGATTAATACACCTATAATTGCAATGACTGCAAATGCTTTTGATTTACATGTTGAGAAGTGTTATGATGCTGGCATGGATGGTTTTTTGGCTAAGCCATTGGAGCGCCAGGCTATTCTTGTGGAGCTGAATAAGTATTTATAAAATTATTTCACTTCAGGAAGACCTTTTAAGTCCATTTCTATGAAAGTGTCTGAGGCATCATTCTTGATGTCTTTGACGAGGCCATTTATAAACTGTGAGTTGTGAAGTTCGGCGTACTCGTCTTCCCGCATGATTTTTTCTTTTAAATTTTTATTTTTCTCTGTGATGCCCATTTTCCTTCCTCATATGTTTCAGAAGTTATTAGACACTGACAAAAGACCTTTTGACATAATAAAAAATTTATATGTTTTAACTGAAACGTCAAAATAACCTTTACTGCAATGATTTAGCGATGTTACAAGGCTTGATAGTTTATATGTTATAAGAATGGTTTGTTAGTAACTTTTTAATTGTATTTCTCAGTTGGAGTTTATTTTTTAAGTTTATAATAGATTGTTAATTTGTAACATTTTTGAAAAAGGGGCTGGATTTTTAAAATGTTAGGTCGTAGTGTTAGTTCAGTTGAATAAGCCGTTTTATAAAAGTTTATAGATAAATCGGGCTTTTTTAGCAGTAAATGTCACAAACTTTCGGAATTTGAATTAGGTTAGTATGTAAGTTTGTAACATAAATTTAGAAAGTAGAGAAGTATGACTTATCAATTTGACATAGTATCGAACATAAAATCGCTGCAGGATGAGCTTAAAGCCTCTGAGAGAAAGGTTGCTGAAATCATCCTGAATGATCTTGAGTGGGCAGGTAATGCCAGTATCCACGAAATGGCAGCTAAAGCTGGGGTCAGTGAAGCCTCGGTAACGCGATTTTCCAGAAGTGTCGGTTGTAAGAATGTTCCGGATTTGAAAAAGGCTCTTGTCAGTAGTTTTGCCATTGGTCAGCGTTTTATTGAAGGTCACATGGATCCTATCACTGAAGAGAGTGGTGCTATGGGGCAGGTTGTCAAAGGCATCATGCAGGCCTTGCGTACGGCTTCAGATCAGACTTCACAGATGAAGGTTGACGCAGCCGCTGGTTTGATCGACAAGGCCACAAGAACAGTAGTTTTTGGCGCTGGTGGTGGGGCGACAGTTATCGCCGATGATGCCGTTAACCGCATGTTTCGTTTTGGTGTTAACATTACTTCTTTCGATGATTTTATAATGCAGCGTATGGTAGCTGCCACCCTTGATGAAACTTGTACAGTCCTGGTCATTTCGACAACCGGGCAGATTCCGGAGATCAACGAAAATGCTGAGATCGCTAAGCAGTATGGAGCCAGGGTTGTGGCCATTACCCGCGGTGATTCTCCACTGGCAAAAATCGCCGATGTTCATCTGCATGTACACATCCAGGAAGATGAAGGAATTTATAAAGCAACCGCATCGCGTTATGCCCTTCTGGCAGTGGTCGATGCAGTCGCTCTTGAGTTGGCAGTTCTAAGAAAGGATTCTTCTAAAGAAACACTGCGACGCATAAAGTATAATCTGGACGCTGTGCGCGGCGTCGACAGACGATTCCCTGTTGGAGATTAAATGAGCAAAGAGTACGATATTGTTTTTAAAAATGGCACGGTCATAGATGGATCCGGCAACAACAGTTTTAGTGCTGATGTTGCGGTGAAGGATGATGTGATCGTTGCTGTAGGTGAGCTTGATGAAACTTTGGCCGAGAAGGTAATCGACATTACCGGTAAGGCTATAAGTCCCGGATTCATCGATGTTCATACTCATGATGACAATGCCGTACTCAAGAGCCCTGAATGTTTACCAAAAATCAGTCAGGGCGTCACTTCAGTTATTGTCGGAAACTGTGGTCTAAGTGCTGCGCCGGTGAGATTGAAGTCTGATCCGCCTGATCCATTAAACCTTCTTGGCGACCAGAGCGATTTCATTTATCCAGATTTTCACACATATGTGAATCATGTAAACGAAATTCGACCGGCAGTTAATGTTGGTGCGTTGGTTGGTCACACATCTTTGCGAGTAAATCATATGGATGATCTTTTTCGTCAATCTGTAAACTCTGAGCTTGAAGCCATGTGTGAAGAATTAGACAAGTGTCTTGAGCAGGGAGCCATTGGTATGAGTACTGGTTTGGCATACGGAACTGCCCGAGAATCAACTACAGAAGAAGTTATCGCTTTGGCGAAAATCGTTAAGCAGCATGACGGCATTTATGTGACTCACCTGCGCAATGAGTTTGATAAGGTAATCGATGCCATAGACGAATGCTGTACCATTGGCGAAACATCCGACATCCCTGTTGTTATTTCTCACTTAAAATGTGCTGGCCCGGATAACTGGGGTCGCAGTCAGGAAATCATCGATTTTATTGAAAATTCACCTTACAGTGATCGTGTTCACATGGATTGCTACCCTTATGCAGCCGGTTCCAGTACACTTGATTTAGGACAGGTTGATGAACGCGTCAAAATTTTAATTAGCTGGTCTGAAAAGCACCCTGAAATGGGTAAGAAGTACTTAAGTGAAATTGCCGAAGAATGGGGTGTCACTCAACTCGAAGCAGCTAAAAAGCTGCAACCAGCCGGTGCGGTTTACTTCTCGATCAATGAAGAAGACATGAAGAAAATTATTTCGCACCCTAAAACTATGATCGGCTCCGATGGACTGCCGCATGACCCTCACCCACACCCAAGACTTTGGGGGACATTTCCACGGGTTATTGCTAAACTATCCAGAGAGCAAAAGTTATTTAAGCTTACAGAGGCTGTTCACAAAATGACTGGCCTGTCAGCAAGAAATTTCCGCTTACATAAACGCGGTTTAGTGCGTGAAGGTTTTCATGCAGATTTGGTCATTTTTGACCCAGAAACCATTGAAGATTCAGCGACATTTGACAAGCCAGCGACGCTGTCAGCAGGTATTCAAAGTGTCTATGTCAATGGCGTGAAAACTTTCGCCGATGGTCAGCTGACTGGTCATCGCAGCGGGCGTTACATCGGCAAAGAAAAAGCTGTCGTTAAAGAGTGTGTACATTCAAACTAAAGACTCGTTCGAGTCGTAAACTTAAAGGAAAATACTATGAGTGCAATCAAGAGATATGGTACGCGTAAAGACGGTGCCGGTGGTCAAAATCTACCTTTCGCAAGAGCAGTTGAAGCCGATGGCTGGCTTCATGTTTCCGGTCAGGTCGCTATGGAAAATGGCGAAATCGTTGGTGGTAATATTGTTGAGCAATCTCACAAGACTATCGAAAACCTTTTAGCGATTATTCACGAAGCTGGATACACAAAAGAAGACATCGTTCGTTGTGGTGTATGGCTTGATGATCCACGTGATTTCTGGAGCTTCAATGGCGTCTACTCTCAGTACTTTGGTGGTGAGCACGCTCCAGCAAGAGCTTGCGTTCAGGCGACAATGATGGTTGATTGTAAGGTCGAAATCGACGCTATCTGTTACAAAAAACCGGAATAAGATCAGATGATGACGGCTTCCATACTTGCAGCGGCTGACGCTACATCAAAATTAAACCCGACTTTGTTTTTGACGGTTTTTGCGGTGTATATCGCAATCATGATTGGCATGAGTATTATGATCTCCAAAAAGCAGACCAGTGGTGAAGATTTTCTTCTTGGTAACAGAAGTGTTCCTTTCTTTCTGATCCTGGGAACAACTGTTGCGACTCTGGTTGGTACGGGTTCGAGTATGGGAGCAGTCGGCGCCGGTTATGAAACCGGTTGGAAAGGCGCTTTCTTTGGTCTTGGTGGCGCCATAGGTATGATCCTCATGGCTTATATATTTGCCGGCGTGAGAAAGTACAACTTCATGACCATGTCCGAGGAGATCAGCTTTTACTACGGCGCGAACCGGACGATTAAAAACCTAATTGGTCTTATTACTTACATTGCCTCAATAGGTTGGCTGGGTGCCCACATTATGGGTGGCGCCAAGTATTTGTCCTGGGTGGCGGGTATCGATGTGTTCTACTGTAAATTAATAATTGCTGCAGCCTTCTCTGTTTATGTCATCGTCGGTGGCTACATGGCGGTAGTCTGGACGGATACCATTCAGGCAGTGATTCTCTTTTTTGGTTTCATTCTTATGGGTGTTTTGGCCGTCGGCAAAATGGGCGGTATGTCAGCTCTGACAGAAGTGGCCACAACTCAAGGTGAGATCTTCTTTAACAAACCTCTTCTACCAGCTATCTCTCTGGCGTTTGGTATTGCCGTTTCAGCTCTATCAGTGCCTTCTTTTAGGCAGCGTGTTTACTCTGGTGACAGCGTTGAAAATATTAAGAAAAGTTTTCTTTACACAGGTATCCTCTACTTATTTTTCTCTATCTTTCCAGCTATCATCGGCATGGCCGCTTTCAAACTGGATCCGGGCTTAAGTGATGCCGACCATGCCTTTACATTTTTAGCCAGTGACGTTCTGCCACTTGCCATCGGCATCGTAGTTTTAGTTGCCGGTTTAAGTGCGACTATGTCATCGGCGAGTTCCGATGCTATTGCCGGTGTTTCGATCTTATTGCGCGATATTTACAATCTTATTTTTGGCAAGCTTCCAGGTAAGGACGAATCGGTGAAATTATCGCGAATCGGTTTGGTCATTACGACGATAATTGCTCTCTCATTCACTCTTATGTCAACTGGTGTCATGGGCTATATACAGGACATGATTGCCATCGTTTTTTCAGGTATGTTTGCCTGTGCAATTTTAGGAAAGTTTTGGAAACGCGCCACTTGGCAGGGTGGGGTAGCGGCACTTCTTGGCGGTTCCGGCGTGGCTATAAGTTTCAAGTTCAATGATTCTTGGATGTCATACTGGGGAAATGCTACTATTCCAGCCGTTTCCATTGCTCTTTTAGCCGGTGTTGTTGTCAGCTTAGCAACACCAAAAAGAACGATTACAGATGAAGAGGCTCTGGATATACTTGAAGAGGAAAGAAAGCAGATGGAAATGCACGACGAAGTTGAAGCTTTACCAGAGGAGGTCGTTGAAGCATGAAGACTGTTTTTTGCGACTGGGGGACATCCAACTTAAGAGCTTACTTGTTGGATAATGGCGAGTTGATCAATGAGTATTCTTCGTCAAAAGGCTTAATGGCTGCCCGTGAAGTCGGTTTCAAGAAAGTTCTTGGTGAAGTTCTTGAATTCTTTCAGGTTTCAGATGCAACGACGATTCGTCTTAGTGGGATGATTGGTTCTAAACACGGCTGGCAGGAAGCTCCTTATGCTCATGCACCAGTTTCCGTTGATGACTTACAGGAAAGTGTTGTAGTTCTGAAAGAGTATCCAGATGCCAAAATCCTTGGTGGCGTTTACTACGAAATGCCCAATGGCAAACGCGATGTCATGCGAGGAGAGGAAGTTCAGGTATTTGGTGTTTTAGAGAAATACCCGGATGCCAAGAAAATTTGTTTACCGGGAACCCATTCGAAATGGGTCGATGTGGAAGAAAGTAAGTTAAATGCTTTCTCAACCTGGATGACTGGCGATTTATTTAGAAGTTTAAGCGAACATACTATTTTCAAAGAGCAGTATTCCTCAACAGATTTTAATGAAGCCGCTTTTTTGAAAGGCGTTCATTCAGCTCGCGAAGCCGGACCTTTGATGAACAGTTTATTTCACCTGCGAACTGACTACTTATTTCAAAATGTAGATGCCACTGAGTTCCACTCGTACCTTTCAGGTTTCTTGATTGGTTCAGAGATAAAAGAAGCCGCCAAAGGCTGTTCT
Organism: Lentisphaerales bacterium; assembly: GCA_022446985.1. Classification (GTDB taxonomy): domain Bacteria; phylum Verrucomicrobiota; class Lentisphaeria; order Lentisphaerales; family Lentisphaeraceae; genus JAKVBD01. The sequence goes on along the minus strand of JAKVBD010000025.1, from coordinate 25,349 downwards.
GAAGTTTACCTTTGTGGTTCAGGGACAATGAATGAATATTATGAAACAGCGCTTAAGAGTTTTGGTGTGATGACTATGACTATAACTTCTGACGAAGCAACAATTCTCGGCATTCAGGCCGTCAGCAAAGAGAAGATTTATGGATAAGAAAGATTTACTTAAAGAAGTTCCGGTTATTGCCATCATTCGAGGTGTGAAACCGGAGGAAGCCGTCGATGTCGCAGAAGCGATGTATGAAGCTGGAATTCGCGCTGTCGAAGTACCGCTGAATTCACCCAATCCTTTTGTCAGTATTAAGCTGATTGCTGATGCTTTAGGGGATAAGATGTTGGTTGGTGCCGGAACAGTTTTAACTGTCGAACAAGTACAAAAAGTCTATGAAGCCGGTGGCCAGATCATCGTTTCGCCAAATATGGATGAGGAAGTCATCGAAGCTACCAAAGGTTTCGGAATGTACTCCTATCCTGGAGTGATGACGGTCACTGAATGTTTTGCTGCACTTGAAGCTGGCGCTGATGGCCTCAAACTTTTCCCGGCAGATGTCGTCGGTATGAAATTCATCAAAGCCGCTAAAGTCGTTTTACCTGAAGGGACGCAGGTATTTGCTGTTGGTGGAGTTAATGATCAGAATATGTCTGAATGGACAGCTGCCGGAGCAGACGGCTTTGGTCTAGGCAGTTCCCTCTATAAACCTGGAATGCCGATTGCCGAAATCCGCCAGCTCAGTGAAAAAGTCGTTGAGTCTCTTGGCGCTTTAGTTTAATCGCTGGATCGCCAGGCTCCAGCCTGGTAGATGTGTATGCGGAGCTGGAGCTCAGCATCCATATATAACCTGACAGATGTGCATGCCGAGCTGGTATCCCGGGGTATCCTTGGATCATGCTGAAGCTTGAACCTTAATTCTCTGGCTTTTCCCTTATGACTTCAATGAGTTTTATATCGACTTTGTAAGTTTTCTCGCCTTCTTTAGGCACGCAAGAAATGTCTGTTTTTGAAAGAGCAGCTTTTTTCATGGTGGCCTCCTATTAATTTTTGATATGAATATACAAAAAAATAAAAGATTTATTTTTTACTGTCAAAAATACTAATCTCCCTACATACAGTAATTGACTCATATGTTATTTCATGTGAGTTTGGTGTGAACTGACTTAGCTCAGTAGTGTGTTAATTATGTGTATGAGGTGATCCATGTCGGATAACTATGACGAGGAATATACTGAAGAATTTAATGATGGCTTCAGTGAAGAAGATATTCTCTTAATCCAGAAACAATTCAGAAAGAAACGATTAATAGAGACTCTAATTGGGCCTGTAGTCTCTACACTCTTTCATATTTCTTTGATAGTACTTTTAGCAGTTTTAATCACGGATAAATACAAAGAAGAAATCCCCGAAATTGAAGTCAAACTAGAAGACGTTGAAGAGTTAAAAATTGAGGAGCCCCCTCCAGTTGAAGAGCCTCAACCGGAAGAAGTCGAAGAGCAAGAAAATACTAATCCTTTATTAACAAATATTGCTATAGAAAATTCAGAAACTGAAGAAAACAGTTTAGAGGATGTCAATGATGAAGCTCCATCGACAGAAGACGATGCAGCGGTTGAAGCAGTTTCCGACATAGTTGTCTCGCCTTCTGCATTTGCATCTCCTTCAGTTTTTGGAGGTCGAAGTTCAGCCGGTCGAGCTTCATCTGTTGCAAAATTTGGGGGAAGCCGAGCCGGGCAGGAAAGATTGCTAAGAGCCTTGTACTGGTTAAAAAAAGTCCAGAATGCAAATGGTTCATGGGGAGTGAAACATCAAGCGGCTTATACAGGTCTGGCGTTACTCACATTTTTAGCTCATGGAGAAACGACATCTTCAAAAGAATTTGGCGCCACTGTTAAAAAAGCCATGGAGTGGTTGGCCAATGATAAGCAGGACTTAAAGTCTGGGAAAGGCTATACACATGCTATTAAAGCCTATGCGTTGGCTGAAGCCTATGCGATGACCGGAGTGTCGATTTTGGAAGAGGCAATGAACTCGTCCATTCGCGTCATTATCAATGGTCAGCAAACGGCTGGCTGCTACAATTATAACTACAAAAAAGATAACCGGGCGGACCTGTCTTTTGCCGGTTGGAACTATCAGGCATTGAAGGCGGCATATGGCGCCGGCTGTGAAGAAAGAGGACTTACGGAAGCGATTCAAAAGGGAGTCAAGTGGCTAAGGGAGACAGCTGCTTATAGAGATGATGGCAGTAGTTTTCCTTACTCGATAACTGCCGGTAAGGGGCCACGCGGTAAACATACAATGAGGGCTGTGGGCTGCTTATGTCTACAACTGTTTGGGGAAGGAAATACCCCAGAGATAGCAGATGAGTTACTGACGATTTCTAAAAGAGACCTTAAAAAACTTAGCTGGCAGAATCCACCGGGAGAATCACTTTATGGCTGGTACTACGCGACACAAGTGATGTTTCAAAAAGGCGGTAAGTCCTGGAAGAGTTGGAATAGAGCTTTTCAAAAGGTTTTAACCAATTCCCAAAGCCCTGAAGGCTTTTGGGAATACCCCGGTAAGTGGCATGGGGAGAGTAGTGACTTAACAACAGATCGAGTCTATGCCACAACTTTGTGTGCCTTGATGCTGACTGTTTATTATCGTTATTTGCCATCAACAAAAGGCGTCATCAGTAAAAATGTAGAGAAGAAAGGTAAGCCTGAATTTGAGTACATAGGTATAGATCTTCTCGAATAATTTCGACAATGCCTTTGTCTGGAGCCCCCCTTAATTTATGAAAAATTTGTCTCGTGGTCTTTGATCATTTAGTTTAACACTGGAGGAATTATGGATTCGGAAAGAAAATTCAGCTTGATAGAACTGTTGGTCGTTATAACGATTATTAGTATTTTAGTGTCAATTCTTTTGCCATCTCTAAGCAAGGCGCGGAAAAAAATGCGTCAAACTCACTGTTTGAATAATCAAAAGCAGGTCATGCTTTGCATCAGCTTGTACACAACTGAGAATAATGATTGGTACCCTCTTGCCATCTATTATCAATTTGATCTTGAACCTTATGCGAGAGGACAATATAAAGATTTTTCAAGTTGGATGTCTTCTCCTTACAAAGGGACGATTTTCGAATGTATTGAGAATCCAAATCTTGGCGAAGCTATCAATAGCTGGGTTGGCGGTATAGGCATGAATTATGAATATATGGGGTTTACAGAACATTCACCAACTTCTCCAAGACAAAAGGTCATGTCCATAGATGAGCCGGCAGAGACGATAATGATTGGTGACTCAGATTATGACAAGGCCTGGAATCTAAAATATATCTATGCTCCACTTAATACTGCGGGATTTACTCCAGACCTCTCCATTAGGTATCAGATGCACGGTAAAGGAGCTAATTATGGTTGGGTGGACGGTCACGTATCGATGGAATCCCGCTCGAAGATTCTTAATGGTAAAAACTCTTCTGCCAACTGGTACTTTAAAAGAGAAAAATAGCGTCCTCATAGCTGCGCAATTATACACCGCATTTAACAGATACTGAATGAACTTTTTAGACATTTTTGAGGATACGATGAATAGAAGATTTTTTACATTTTTAGGTTTACCTATGCTGCTTTCTGCAACAAAGAGCGAGGTAAATAAAACAAAGCGCTTTATATGTATGGCGAACCCTTTTGGAATGTATCCGGAGAGCTTTTGGCCGAAAACTTTAGGCAAGAGTTTTGAAATGACTGAGACTCTGAAGCCTCTGAAAGAATTCAAGGAGGAGATCTCATTATTTGCCAACATGACTCATGGAGTTCGAGGCGGGCACCCAGGACAGCAAGCTGCGTTGACGACCATTTTACCTTCACAGGCAGTAGCATTTGCAGATGGTATGCAAAGTCTGGATCAAAAGATTACAGAATATACTCAAGCTCAGACACGCTTTGCTTCACTTGTACTGGGAATTCAAAAGCCCGGTACCTTCCGGTGTAGTTTATCCTGGACAAGAAATGGGACTTTGATTCCGACTATTTACTCTCCAGAAAAATTATTCAGTCTGCTTTTTAAACAGCCCAGTGACTTACAGAAGAAAGCTACCAGGACAAATCTCCACATGAAAAAATCGATACTCGATGGAGTTTTAAGTGAGCTTAAAAGTCAGACTGCCGGGCTTTCTATAAATGACCAGCAAAAAGTTAATGAGTATGTGCATTCAGTAAGGGAAGTAGAGAAGTCTATTCAGAATCAACAAGCCTGGCTTTCTAAACCTATTCCCAAAGTAAATTATAAAGTTAAAAGCAGTCTGGCACTTGAGGCTAACTTAAACAGCTTAGTTGACCTGGCTTCACTGGCTATACAAACGGATCAGACACGAGTGATTACCCTTGATTGTGATTCAGGTTACCATGGGCTTTCTCATCATGGTAAATTACACGATAAAATTTCAGAGTTAGTAAAGATTGAGCAAATGCAAATGAGAGCCTTTGCTCGTTTAATCAAAAAGCTTAAATCGGTTAACGATCCACTGCACCCCGAAGATACCTTATTGGATAATACTATAGTTCTTTTTATAAGTGGTTTGGGGAATGGGAACAGTCATAGCAATGATAACTTGCCGGTGATCCTTGCAGGGGGAGGGTTTAAACATGGAAGGTACGTTCGAGAAGAGTTAAAGCTGGGGCATTTATTTGTCAGTATTCTTGAGAAAGCAGGAATAGTTGGTGGCTTTAAAAATTTCAAAAAACCTTTTCCGGGGTACAGCTAATGAATATAAAATCACTTTTTATATTAGGGCTGTTTATAGTCTTTGGGCAACTGGATGCCTTTGAGAAAGCTGAGTTAAAGCAGACTTTTGAACGCCGGTGTTTGAAGTGTCATGGTGCGCTAAATTCAAAGGGCAATAAAATCATCAAAGCGGACTTGGACCTCAGTGATATTTTTAGTTCACCGTCAGAGGAAAATCTAAAGATTTTAAAGAAATCATTTAAATTGATTCTAGCCAATAAAATGCCTCCCGAAGATGCCAAGCCACTAGGTTCGCTAAGAGAAGGAACTTTAAAATCATTATCAAATTATTTTAAAGTTACTTCCCCAAAAACCGGGCTTTCAACAGAGGAGTTTTACCGAGCCGATAGATTTGAGCTGAAAAGTAAATTTGAGAACTTATTAAAAATAAACCTAAGTTTCTCAAATGCTTTAGAAAACATCCCGGATAATTTAAAGATAAATAGAAGTGAAAAAGATCCTCTTTTAAATCAGTATTTTTTAAAGAAATATATAGATGCAGTAGATTCAATTGTTGATGGCGCTTTTGAGATTGACAGCGAAGCCAATAAACCAGTCAAAAAGGAGTACTTCCCACCTTTATTTCACATAGAAAAAAAGAAGGTAACACAGAAAAGAAATAATGGAGTTGCCGAAAACATTATTTGGTATGGATCGCCCAATACAAATAATGGCATCGTTGCTGTTGAAAAATTACATAGTTCAGGAGTTCCTCATTCTGGGTATTATGAAATAGAAGTCACCGCTAAAGCTCAAAATAGAGCTAAGCTGCCCGACTCCATAACTTATGTCAATTCTTCTATGCCATTGCGACTCGGTATACTGACTGGACTTTCTCGTAAAGGAGGCAAAACAACTAAGCCTACCTGGTATAAAGAAGCTAATCAAAAATACCTGGCTGAGTTTGATTTGGAAGATGAAGAATTCAAGACATATAAGGTAACAGCGTGGTTAGAGAAGTACTACTATCCAAGGTTAACCTACAGGAATGGCAGTATTTTTGGAAATATGTTAGTTAACAGACTGAGAAAAGGTCAAAAAGAAAGGTTGCCGCCTGGCTTACATGCCAAATATATATCCGAGACTGACGCACAGAGGATTTATGTAAAGTCTCTTAAGATAAGTAGTTTACCGCATGAAGAATCTAAGCTTTTCGAAATATTTGGAGAAGAGGTCAATAACCCCAAAAAGTTTAATTTAAATGTTCTTAATTTTGCCTCCAAGGCTTATCAGAAAAGCTTAAAAGATCATGAGTCTGAGCTCTTGTTGAAGTCTATAAACAATTACCGCGATGTTACCGGGCTTTCATTGATTGAGTCATATAAATATGCAGTGAAGTATATTCTGGCTTCATCTAAAATGCTCTACAGATCTTACCCAAAGTCTATAGACGAATTTAAGGCTTACAATTCACAAGCTTTAACAGGTAGTTCTGTTGGCTTTCAAGATGAAAGTTTAGATAAAATTGTAGCTTCACCTGAAATTAATTACTTCGTCGAGCGCTTTATGAACTTTTGGTTGCATGTAGACAAATCAAAAGCAATCATTCCTGATATTCGCGATGCTTATTACCGAGAGTATTTCAGAGAGCATATTAAAGACTATGCTTTAAAAGAAAGTTATCTGACTTTTTTATATTTGCTGAGGAATAACCGAAGTGCATTAGAATTGCTTAACTCAGATTATCGAATCTTAAATAAGCCTTTGGCAAAATTTTATGACGTTGAGTTCGATACTGATTCAGAAATCCCGAAGCTGTCTAAACAAGAATCTTTAATGCTGGAAGGCAACGCTGAATCTGTCAGGTTTTATTTAGTCAATAAAAAGAATGCGGGTGGTCTAATATCGCAGTCTGCAATTTTGAATTTAACATCAGATGAAGTCGCTACTAATCCAATTTTAAGAGGAGCCTGGATTTTAGAAGAAATGCTGGGTGTCCCTTTAAGAGTACCACCTGCAGATGTAGCTGCTTTTGAGCCTGATTTAAGAAGTGCAAAGACTATTAAAGAGCAGCTACAAGCGCATAAAGCATTAAAAAGTTGTGCCTCTTGTCATACAGACATGGATCCACTGGGGTTGGCACTGGAGATGTATGATAATATCGGTCAGTTCAGGACTCACTATAAAAACAACAAGCAAGTAGATGCTGAAGTAGAACTTTTTGAGGAAACAGTCAATAATTCAGAGGACTATAAGGCTGTTATAAGAGCTTCTAAAAGCGAGATTTTTGTAATGAATCTTGCCGAGAAATTACTTGAGTACTTCCTTAAGAGAAGAGTTACAGATAAAGAATATTTTAAGCTTTTTGAAGATATTAAATTTCTTGCTCCGAAGAATTATCCACTAAAAGATTTAGTGAAAATAGTTTTTTCTCAAAAGCGCTTGGTCAATGAATAAGTCTTCCTCAAGGGCTATTTCTTGAAATTATCTCCAAGCTTACCAAAGCTCGTACACATCTATTCCCGACAGTAATTACAGTCGAGAATTTAGCAGATCGGAATAAGCATAATTAAAAAGTGAGTCTTGAAGCTCTTGGTGCTTTAGTTTTCCTCTGGCTTTTCCCTTATGACTTTTATATCGACTTTGTAAGTTTTCTCGCCTTCTTTAAAAGTATATTAGACTTCTTTTCTAGATGTCATATCGAAGGCAAAATGGACTATTTTCTCAGTTTGAAAGAATAGAGAATCTTTACTGGAAGAGTCTGGTTTTTCTGCAGTTGACTCGGGAGTATTTTCCTGTGAACGAAGAACTGATTCACCATGAAGAAGATTTAACTTTTGACCGTCTTTTTATAATTCTTTAATAGTGACTTTTTGAATTAAGCCAAAGTCTGTCGGGACATCAAAACCTGATTTTGGCAGCATCGTTTCGGTATCGATATCCCAATTTTTTGTAAGATATTTTTCTGTGACAATCCGAATGACTGCCTCGTTATCGACTTGAGTAATTGCGGTTGGTGCACTGAGAAGGACATTTCCCTGGAGATGGTACATGTAATCTTAAATCACCTCAGGTTTTCTGTTTTGGTATTGGCATTAACAAGATTCGCAAACAACATGGTGATGATCAGTAAGTATTTCATTTCTTGGCTCCTTTTTTAAGCTTGAGCCAACTTAGTCAATGAAACGAAACAGTTGTTACGGGCGTTTGAATTCAGGTTGCCAGTTAGTGTTTTATTGTTACAGAATGATCTTGGAGGATCCGAGCAGAAAGACAATAAAAAAGACTGTCTTCACATCTTCTATAAAGTGTGAAGCCAGTCTTTTACCTTGTGGAAGAGGGAATTGTATCAGTAAGAGATCGATTGATCGCCTTTTGGGTTTTCGGTAGTGACACTTTTATAATATCTACCCAAAGCGGTCATATTTCCTTTCATGTCAAATAGTGCCGAGCATGTGCCTGGAGGTTCATTGCGTCGAAATGAAAACCATGAGTATCCTGCTATCCAGTCTTGTTCTTCGAGCCACGGCAGTACTTCTTTCATAAATTCGAGAACTTTGGCTTTTGGGTGTCTATTTTTCGTTACGTTTTTAGCGCGCCAGTCAGCTACTGCAAATTCGGTGATAAGCAAAGGGCGTCTGCCATATTTTTCATAAATGCGGCGCATTTTTTCTTTAAATTTTTTGACATCACAACCGCCATACCAGTGTGTCGCTATGTAGTCTATGCGGTAGCCGCGGCTATCGGCTTCTTTCATGAAGTCATTCATCCAGGTGCCTCGTACTCCTTGGGCAGAGCCATCGGCTATACTTTCCGGATTAGCACAGCCGGGGCTGGCTAAAGGAACGCCTAATTTTTCCAGAAGCGGCCAGTAACTTAAGGCTTTTTTATAAGGCATGTTGGCCTGATTTTTTTTGTCGGGTTCATTAAAAGCCAGGAAGCGTTTGACCTGTCCCGATTTAATCTTAGGAACGACGTATTTTTGTAAGTCCTGCTTGAACTTTTCGTGCCCCCAGGCTCCCCATGACATCGGCAAAAATTCCATATTCTTTGGTTGATCATTGATAAGGTGAAAGTGCCACGAGTAGTTCCAGTAGGCGTTAAGAGCTTTAATCTTGGGAAGATTTTCTTTGATCAGTCCTTGTTTCCCTGAAGTGCGCAGAGTAAAGCAGACGCCTTTTTTACCGGGTAATTTTAGTTCTGCCTTGCTGAATTTTTTATTGTCAGCGAAGAGTCCAGAGGAGAAAAAAAGCGCTAGTATCAGTAGTCTAGTCATCGATAGCATTGGTCCAAATTCCTTTTGGTTTTCTTAGGTCTCCAGTTCCAAGCGTGTTATAAGGGTTCATCACTTTAACGCTGCCATCAACGAAGAGATAATTGAAACGTTTTCTATGTACTTCCAGAGCCGCCATATTCAGTCTTTCCCACTCCTCCTCACTTGGCCAGAATTGAATCATAAGTTGGGCTTTTGGGTCCGGGCTATTTTCGTTATACAGTCTTGAAATAGAGTGACGGCCGTGAGTACTTCCCTGCCTAGAGCTGTTTCGGTGGTTGATGGGAGCATCTGAAATGGTAAAACTAGCGCTTGGGTCAATGATCTGCCCGGCAAACCTTTGACCGATCTGGTTCAGGGCATTGCCATCGTCGTCGTAGTGATAAGGAACTTTATTGTCAATTATACCATCGCCATTATCATCTACAGGAGCGGCATTTGGGTTTGTTTTACCAAGGATGCGCTCATTGGCACCATAGCTCATAGCTGCTTTCCCTGACATTTCAGGCCCCCATATATCTGAAGGGCAGACAAAGCCGGGTAACGCTCTTGGGTCATCTATGTCAAGGATTCCGAGTTTGTCTTCCCAGGTATGTAAATCCCCTCCCATGTAAACATTTATATTATCGGTCCAACTAACTCCATGTCCTCCCAATTTTCCGGCGCCATTTGGGTGATCGTTTGGATCAGATGGAGCGGCATTGGGCCAATTTTCGCCAAGATCCCAGGCAGTATAGGTAAGTTTTCCAGAGTTATTGGCAGAGTAGCCATAGAGTCCAACATTGATTTGCTTTTGGTTACTGCCACATACAGCCAGTTTGGCTTCTTCTTTTGCACGGGTGAGGGAGGGAAACAGTAGAGTTATTAAAATGCCCATGACTGAAATTACGATCAGTAACTCCAATAGCGTAAATCGACCTATATTTTTAATATTCATAAAACCTCGCAGAATGTCTAACTTTTAAACTTTATATGAAGTCAAAATTGATTGGTCACAAGTTTTTTTAATTTTTTCTAATCTTCACTGTTGATTGTCCATATTCCTTTGGGTGCCTGTAGAGATCCTGTGCCGATAGTGTTATGAGGTCGAAGAACTCTTACACTGCCATCAATAAATAAGTAGTTAAATCGATCCTTATGCAGGAGAAGTGCTGCCATGTTATCTCTTTCCCATTCATCTTCGTTTGGCCAGAATTGGATCATCAGTTGCGCTTTTGTATCTGGGGCATTGTCATTATAAAGTTTCTTGATTGAGTGACGGCCATGTGTACTGCCCTGTCTAGAACTGTTCACGTGGTTGATGGGTGCATCAGAAACGGCAAAGGTATTTGCTGCATCGATAATCATACCGGCATGCATTTGACCGATTTGATCTAGGGAGGTACCGTCGTCATCATAGTGATAAGGTTTTTTATTATCGATTATACCATCGCCATCAGAGTCAATAGGAGCTGCATTGGGGTTCGTTTTGCCAAGTGCCAATTCATTTGCACCATAACTCATGGCGGCAGTTCCTGATTGACTCGGGCCCCATTCATCAGCAGGACAGGCAAGGGCCGGGATGCCGCGAGGGTCATTTATATCCAGGAATCCCAGTTTATCTTCCCAGGTTTTGAGATCGCCGCCCATGTAGGGGTTTATATTGTCGGTCCAACTGACTCCGTGACCTCCGAGTTTTCCGGCACTATTTGGATGACTACTTGGATCAGATGGTGCTGCCGCGGGCCAGTTTTCGCCGATATCCCAGGCTGTATAGGTCAACTTGCCCGAATTATCGCTGCTATAACCATACATACCTTTGCCGATTTGTTTTTGGTTGCTGGCACAGTCGGCGACCTTTGCTTCGATCCGGGCATCTATGAGTGAAGGTAGAAGAATAGAGACAAGGATGGCCATGATCGCCATGACGACCAATAACTCAAGAAGTGTAAAGTCTCTCTTTCTAAGCATTCTGCAGAATTTCCGGATTGATTCATATCTAAGATATGTGTTGCCGAAGTCGAATGCGAAAATTTACTTTATTGAATAGCTGAAATTTCTTTCTTCTTTTAAAATTAAAACTTCATCTGAACTAAGAAGGCGATTAATAACCCTGAGTTCATCCAGTTTTCCCGCAAAGCTGTTTTGATTACTTCCAATGGATAGATGCGGAGTTTCAAAGGAAGGCAAGGTGCCATTTTTAAGGTTGGTTCCATTCAAATAAAGACGATACTTATTTTGATCCTGAATGAGACATATATGGTGCCAGCCATAACGCACTCTGAAGTTTGTTTTTCTAACCTTTGCTTTAGGAACTTTGGACTCCATATGAATTTCTTCTCCCCGCATATAGAAATGGAGGATATTGCCACCCTCAGTGAGCGATAATATAGTTTTTTCCTGATCGACTAATTCATCTGTATTTACCCAAAATGACAGGCTTCTTTTCGAAGACAAAGCCAGGGGTGATAAAACTATATAGGTTTGTCCATTCATCTGTAATGAGTTTCCAGAGGCTCCATAAACAAGATCTAAGTTATTGGTATTAAGTAGGCTGTCAGGAGAGTCGAAGTGGTAGTGTAGTATAGTGTCAGCCAGATTGTAGCCTGCTTTTATAAACTGACTTGAGCTGGAGCCGGTTTGCCCTTCAGTAACTTGCACAGTTTTATCTTTAGCGATGTAATTGACGGTGCCCTCGGTAACTTTTACTGATGACATGTGAGGAGTGGCAAGCAGCTCAAATTGTGTACCGGTAACTTCGACTTGGCCATGCGGCAGATTAAAGTACAAAGGAGTTTTACCCTTGCGGCTTTTGACATCTATTAGAGCCTTGCCGCGGGTCATTTTCAGAAATGACTTTGGAGTCGACTCAAAAGTATATTCGGCTTGATCATAGGACGCGACATTGACGTCTTCAGGTAATGCAAGTCTACCTTCTCCCTGAACGGAATCACCTATATCAACAAGTTCTTTTACATTTTTCTCCGGAGAGAGGATTTGTAGGTTATTTTTAATTTGGGGAGTTTCTTTGTGAGAAGACAGTTGGTGGTTTTCTTGTGGATCTTTAAAGCTTATTTTCGGCTCAAAGCTTTGTGGTACGCCAAAGAATACTAATCCAAGTACCAGCGAGGCGGCGATGGCTAAAATGGCAAACTGTATAGGTTCTGGTTTTTTGGCTTCCTGTTCTTTGATCTCTTCGACAATATTTAATGCAAAGTCAGAAACCGGCTTTTGGGCTGATTCCTTGAGATCATCAAGGACAGACTTTTTTACATCAACTGGGTTAAATGAAAGTTCAATGAGATTCTCGAGCTCTTGTTCTTCGAGGAGAGCCTCGGGATTTTCATTGAGCAGGGCAGTGCAGTCTTCTGAGGTTTTGTTGTCCTTATGGAGGTAAGCTTTCAGTTGTTCTTTAAACTCCGGCATTCTCGAGCTCCATTTTTAGTTTTATGCATTTTTTCAAAGACTCGCGTATGCGCATGACCTGCATTTTCAAAGCGCTCGGTTTGCGATCCAGTTTAGACGCTAAGGTATCGATGCTTTCTTTCTGCCAATAGCGATTTTTCAGGAGTTGTTGCTGACCTGTTTCAAGTTCATTGATACAGCCTTGCAGAGCGGTGAGTTTGTCATCTTCTTGAGCGTGTTCGTCATCGGCATTAAGTTGCATTTCCATGTATTTTACGGCTCGTTCAGAAAGCGACTTATTTTTGCGGATATCTCCTCGTAGAAGATTTAAGCTGATCTTTTTAAGCCATGGGTAAAAACTGTATTCCTGGTTAAACTGTGAAAGTTTTGTATAAGCCATGACAAAGCTTTCGTGAAGGTAGTGTTGAACATCATTGGTGCTTTGACAATAGAACGCCAGAGCGCTTTGAAGTTTGTGTTGATGCCGGTCTATTAACAGGGCATAATCATCAATATTCCCTGCTAGAATTTTATGTATCAGTTCGTTATCAGTCATCGCATTTTTACATTGCCAAAGTTATCGGCAACTCTCCTTCATTAAGCTTATATGTAGTCAGGGACGCAATGGTCACACCATTTTTTGATTTTTTCTAATTTAATGAATACGAGTCATGAATATTGTAGCATTTATGTGACTCTTCCTCGATCATGTTCTTTACCGGCGAGGTCGCCGATGCTCCGAAGGTTTGTTAATTTGCCTAAACTTTCCCTGTAAATCTTACTTATTCGTGTAAATCCTGTTTAAGAATAATTAAAAATCCGCCTGTCCTATCGGGCAATTATAAAAAAATCAAAAACTCATGTGTCATCTCTTTTCTTCATGACAATTCACCTGCAAGAAAGGAGATTTGAATTGATAAAAGTTATTTTGTTTTGCTTCTTGGCAACGGCCGTCCAGGCGACCGAAGGCATTCACTTTTTTGAAAGCAAAGTGAAGCCGATTTTTGAACAGCATTGCAACAAATGCCACAATGAGAAAAAAGAGAAAGGCGGCCTGCGTCTCGATATTCCTGAAGGTATTTTACATGGCGGTGACTCAGGAAAGATTATTGATTATGACAAGGTAGAGAAAAGTTCACTTCTTTTAGCGGTGAAGCGTCTTGATGAAGATATAGAAATGCCTCCTAAGAATTCTCTTCCTGCTGCAGATATTGCGACTCTTGAAAAGTGGGTGAAGATGGGGGCACCCATGCCGAAATCAAAAAATAAAGTTGATCTCGGTAAAGGTTACGATTGGCAAAAAGAACTACAGCATTGGGCTTATCAGAAACCAAAAAAGTCAGGTGAATCTATTGATGGTTTTATAGATTCAGATCTCAAAAAGCAGAACCTAAAAGCGAATGCTCAAGCGACAAAAGTAGAACTTATCCGTCGTGCTTCTTTTGACTTAATTGGACTGCCGCCAACACCGGATGAGACAGAGATTTTCCTAAACGACAAGAGTCCAAAAGCTTTTGAAAAGCTTGTAAATCGCCTTCTGAATTCACCTCACTTTGGCGAGCGTTGGGCTCGTCATTGGCTGGATGTCGCACGTTATGGTGATGACCAACCGTATGCCTTTCAGCAAAAGAAATTGCACAGTGCCTGGAAGTATCGCGATTGGGTGGTGAAAGCCTACAATGAGGACCTGCCATATACGGAATTTATCCGTCGCCAATTAGCGGCTGATTTAATCTCTGGCTTAACTCCAGCAGAGAATGCCGCCACCGGTCTTATTTCGACTGGGCCGATGTACTTCAAAAGAACGGAAGTCCAAAAAGCTTTGGCGGATGAGTTGGATGACCGGGTTGATGTTGTTTCGAAGGCCTTTCTTGGGTTGACTGTTTCCTGTGCTCGTTGCCATGACCATAAGTTCGATGCTATTCCGACTAAAGATTATTACTCCATGGCGAGTGTCTTTAAAAGTACCAGAACCTATGATCGCTTTGCGGCATCAAAAAAGGAAGTCGCAGAGTATCACCGTAAACTCTTAAATTATGGCAACATAAAAAACAGACTGAAAGAACTTTACCTCAAGTCGAAATTTAAGACTTCGAGTAAAATAGCGCCACTTTTTTCCAGCGATTTAATTACCAATAAGTCACGTGACCACAGAGGTCTGGTGTACACCAATATCTCGGGTAAGAAAGAACTTTACCTTGTCGTTCAAAATAAAGAATCAAAGAAGTACAAATTTCACTTCACAGCCTGGATCAACCCGGTTTTAATTAATGGCGACAAGAAGCTGAAGTTATCGACAATCAAACCAGAAGTGGTCTTTACGGATAACAAGTATTTTGGTGCCAAGTTCGACATGGGAGAGGACGCCATAATCGTTGATGGTGAAGTTATCAACCATGGCCTTCACATGTCCGGAACAACTGTTTTAAAGTTCCAGATTCCAGCAGGACATTGGCAGAAATTTAAAGCGGAAGTTGGGGTCTTCTGCAAAAATGGCGGTCAGGAAAAAACAAACGGGGCGATCTTCAATGTCTTTGATAAAAATCCCATGTCATGGCTGGAAGAGCAGAAGAAAATCAACAAAGATGAGTATCTGAAAGCGGACACAAAAAAGATGCTATCTGCTGATGCTTTTGAGTATAAAAGCTTACTCAAAAAGCTAAAGACAGATAAACCTAAAACTCCAGCTTTGGTGCACGCTCTTTGGGAAGGAAATTTTCGCGATATGAAGATCAATATCCGTGGCAATCCAAATAAATTCGGAGAAGTAGCTCCACGTGGATACTTAAGCGCGTTGAATAATGGTGAGCCATTAAATTTTAAAAATGGCAGTGGCCGTATGGAATTGGCAAATTTAATCGCCAGCAAGGAAAACCCATTAACGGCCAGAGTTATGGTGAATCGAATCTGGCATAACCTGTTTGGCAAAGGAATCGTCACTTCCCCAAGCAACTTTGGTAAATTGGGAGATGCTCCATCTAATAAGCAATTGCTCGACTGGCTGGCTGTTGAATTTATGGAAAATGATTGGTCGGTGAAGAAGATGATTAAGACGGTTATGCTTTCCAAAGTTTATAAAAGAAGCAGTCAGGACAATGAAAGCAATGCTGCTCTAGACGGCGATAATAAATACCTTTGGCGCCAGAATTTAAAACGTATGGATGCCGAAGCTATGCGCGACAGTATTCTGAAAGTTGCTGGGAAATTACACAACTCTGTTGGTGGCAGTCCATCCGGCAGTAGCTTTACCAGTACTAAGTTCAACAGACGTATGCTTTACGCTAAGGTCAGCCGTACAGCTCCGGATTCCATGCGAGCGACTTTTGATTTCCCGTCAGCTGCCAATTCCGCGCCAAAACGCACCCTGACAACAGTCCCGCAACAAAAGCTATTTTACTTAAATAGCGAATTTATCATGACTATGGCAAGGAGCTTAGATAATCGCTTAAAATCTCGTCATCGAGATTCAAGTAAACAGCTTGAGTACGCCTTTCAATTGCTTTACAGTCGTCAGCCAAATCAGGCAGAGATAGCAAAGCTTAAGCCATTACTTGAAAGCGATACAAAGACCAGAGAATTAGTGGCTCAGGCCTTACTTATTTCCAATGAATTCAGCTACATAGATTGAGGGGAAGATTATGGTTAATAGAAGAGAATTTATCAATCAGTTTGGTGGCGGAATGGGAGCAGTTGCTCTGACAGGAATGATGAATCAGGTTCAGGCATCTAATCAACAGCCGCACCTCAAACCTAGAGCTAAAGCAGTTATTCAGTTGTTTATGAATGGCGGACCTTCGCAAGTAGACACTTTTGACTACAAACCGATGCTTGAGAAGTTTCATGGCGACCGTCCCAAGTCTGTCGATGTAACGACTGAAAGACCGACCGGTGGATTGAAGAAATCTCCCTGGGAGTTTAAGCGCTATGGAAAGTCCGGTATCCATGTCAACGACATTTATAAGCATACTGGTGGAGTTATCGATGACATCTGTGTGATCAATTCCATGCACACCAATATTCCGAATCATGCTCCGGCATTAAGCATGATGAATTGCGGTGAGATTCAGCCCATTCGACCTTCGATGGGCTCATGGATAAACTATGGCTTGGGTTCTGAAAACGAGAACCTGCCGGGCTACGTTGTTCTTTGTTCAGGGAAGCCTCTTGTCGGTTCTCCATTGTGGAATAGTTCTTTTCTCCCTGGAGAGTTTCAAGGGACTTATGTAAGTACCAAGAAGTCGATCAATCCTGAGACGGTTATTGCCAATCTGAAGAACAATAAACACACGCGAAAAGATCAGGAAAAAATTCTGGATCAACTGCGCTTTTTAAATGTGGCTCACAGCAAACAGCGTCAGTCTAATCCGAAGTTGGAAGCCAGTATAAAATCGATGGAACTGGCTTTTAAGATGCAGACCGAAGCGACTGATGCTTTTGATATTCATATCGAAACCAAAGAAACAAGAGAGATGTATGGCGCCGGATCATTTGCGGAAGCTTGTTTGGCCGCGAGAAGACTGGTTGAGCGCGGTGTCCGTTTTGTACAGATTTACTCTGGGAATGGTAACCACTGGGATCATCACACCAACATAAATCATCACAAAGGTCACGCAGAGAAAACCGATAAACCGGCTGCTGCTTTGATCAAAGACCTGAAGCGTCGCGGCATGCTCGATGAAACTATTGTTATGTGGGGCGGTGAATTCGGTAGAACACCAACGACAGAGTTGGCGAATGCCATTCAAGGTGGTGGCGGTCGCGATCACAATCACCTGGGTTTCACTTATTGGGTCGCAGGCGGTGGCTTTAAAGGTGGTATGCGCTATGGCGAGACCGATGAATTTGGTCTTAGAGCAGTTGAAAATAAAGTTCACGTTCACGACCTTCATGCAACTATCTTGCATCAGCTGGGAATAGATCACGAAAAATTGACTTATCGTTACAGTGGTCGTGACTTCAGATTAACTGATGTTCATGGCGAGGTGGTTAAGGATATCTTGTTATGATTCGACTTCTTCTTTTCTTTCTTTGTCTTTCATTACAAGCTAAAGAGAGCCCGAATATCATTGTCATTGTAGTCGATGATTTGGGTTATGCCGATATGTCGTGCATGGGCCTTGTGGATGATGTTTCAACGCCAAATATCGACCGCCTATCAAAGGAAGGTACACGCTTTACCAATGCTTACTCAACGGCGCCGATTTGTAATGCTGCTCGTATCGCGATTATGACCGGGGCCTATCAACAACGGCAAAGGCAATACTGGTATGGAGGTCCGGGGTTGCACAAGGCAGAATTCTCAACCATAGCCGAGACCTTGAAAGAGCAGGGGTATACCAATGCTCTTATTGGTAAGTTTCACCATGGAGCTTCAGATAAAGTTGAGAAGCGAGGTTTTCCGCTGAATCACGGTTTCGACACTTTCTTTGGTTTCAGTGGCGGTACAAAGCACTTCTTGCATCATGACTCAAAATACAAGGACAGAAATTTACATGAAGGGCCGATGTATGTTCAGAATAAGAAGGACAACGTCGAAGGTTTTACGACTGAACTTTTTGGTCAGCGAGCTAGAGATTTTATCAGTCAAAATAAAGATAATAAATTTTACCTTCACTTATCTTTTAACGCCGTCCATAATTTTACGCATCAGTTACCCGAGAGTTATCTGAAAGAGAAAGGCTTAAAAGGTTTTGCCGATGCTGAAAGCAAGAAGGAATACTGGAACTGGCGTAAGAAAATAAGTTATCCGGCTCATCCCGAAGGACGCGATTATTATCTTGGGCAACTCTACTTCATGGATCGCGAAATTGGCTTGCTGTTAAATCAGTTGGACAAGCTGGAGCTGACTGAAAAAACTGCTGTTTTCTTTATCAGTGATAATGGCGGATCGCTAGTGACCTATGCCAACAATGGGCCACTCAAAGGCGGTAAATACACTCTATTTGAAGGTGGGACTCGTGTGCCGTTAATCGCAAGAATCCCTGGTCACTTTCAAGAGAATTCATTAGATGGCAGATTGGCGAGTGCAATGGATCTATATCCGACAATTTGCCAATTGGTGGGAGCTGAAACTCCAGGTAATATTGACGGTAAAAGCTTACTCTCAAAAAATTCGCATGAGTTCTTATTTTGGGACACAAAACATGAAGTTTCGGTCCGTTTTGGCAAGTGGAAATACCTGATTACAAAGAAGACTCCGAATAGTAAGTTACAAATAGTGGATACTCCCAAAGGAGAGTTTCTTTTTGACTTGGAGAATGATCTTGGTGAAACTAAAAATGTTTTGCAAAGTTATCCTGAAATAACAGCAAAGCTAAAGCAGAAACTTAAAGAATGGCAGGAGTCAATTAAATGAAAAAGTTTACCCTTATGGAGCTATTGATTGTTGTCGCTATAATTGGCGTTTTGATTTCAATTCTTTTGCCTTCACTGAGTCAGGCCCGTGAAAAAGCGATGATTGCGGTCTGTCAATCTAACCTCAGTCAATTAGGGCGCATGTGTTTTGTTTATTCAAAAGACAATCATGGCAAGTACCCTAAACCGGGGGGGGATATTCAGTGGGTTTATGCTTTGGATTATAAGACGGCACAGTACTTTGACATCTTCAATAGTTTAGGAGGTGCAGGAGATGGAGCTGGTACCATTTATCGTTGTCCTTCAAATGACATCCCTTCAAGAGGGCGCAAAAAAGTCAAAAAACATGACCTCTGGTTGATGGACCATTACAGTCTTGCCACTCACCTTGAAAACAAAGGTAATAAATTTCAGGGAGAGTTTTCGCCGGCTAGAATCGCCGATGGCGATGGTATTTTGATGACTGAGAGTGTCCTGCAAATGGGTGCTGAAATAACCTGGGCGTC
The DNA here is from genome assembly GCA_022446985.1 of Lentisphaerales bacterium. Taxonomy (GTDB): domain Bacteria; phylum Verrucomicrobiota; class Lentisphaeria; order Lentisphaerales; family Lentisphaeraceae; genus JAKVBD01. The sequence continues at coordinate 6,131 of JAKVBD010000025.1, read as the reverse complement.
CAATCATGCTGATGGCGAAAGAGCGGCAGTTTTTACACAATTAAAAAAGAGTCCTCGCGGCTTTTCTCAGTGTAAAACAGATGGCTCAGTAAAGTGGTATAATATCGGTTCTATTTCTTTAAATGACTATAAATTTACCAATGGCGATTATAAGTATTTTTACAGTGAGGATTGAATTATAGTTTGATGCACTTTCACTTCTCTTTTTGTAGACTGGATTAAGAAATTATAATTTTCTTGAAAAATGACTGTCCAAAATTCTAAATGCTGGACTTGAGGGGTATGGAAGATTTTAAAAAAGACATGAGTAATGAGCGCAATGAGCTTTTCATCCGCTTATTGGCGGAGCATGAAAGAAAGCTGACGCGTTATGTTATGGCCTTGGTTCCAAGGATCTCTGATGCAGAGGATATCCTTCAGGAAAGTAAACTGGTTATGTGGCGTGAATTTTCACAATTTGCAGAAGGCAGCAATTTCAATGCCTGGGCCCGGAAAGTCATTTTTTATCGCATTCTTACCTACCGAAAAGTCAAAAATAAAGAGTCTGAGCGTTATATCTTCAGTGATGCTTTTTATGAAGTCCTCGGCGAAGAATTTGACGCTGGAGAAGAACGCCGGGAAAAACAGTTTAATCAACTCCAAAAGTGCATAGGCCATTTACAGCCGGATCACAAAACAATGATCATGTTGCGTTATCACGAAGGCGAACCCATTGAAAAAATGGCCGAAACTATTGGCCGGACAGTCGCCGCATGTTATAAAACACTCAGCCGCATTCGCCTAAATTTAAAGAAGTGCCTGTTGAAATCAGGAGCCGGAGTATGACTGAAAAAGAAGAAGAACAATTATACCTGTGGATCGAAAAGCAGAAAGACGATTGTTTGAGCAATGACGAGGCTAAAGCTCTGGAAGAGCTTATTTTGAATGATGAAGAAGCCCGCAGTCTTTATATGGATTTAACGACTTTCGATGCGATGCTTTTTGAAAAAGGCATAGAGCCTTCGGAAGACTTAAAACAAAACAATTCGATTATTTATTATAAAGTGGCTCTTTTCGCAGTGGCAGCCTTGCTGGTTTTAACATTTATCTTTCCCAAACAAATACAACCACAGGCTAAATCAATAGCGACATTAGTGAAAACCGAAGAGTGTATCTGGACCAATAGTTCCCTACCGACATCAGCCGGTTCGAATTTGACCTCAGGTGGTTTTAATCTTGTCGAAGGATTGGCCACCGTAAAGTTTACATCTGGTGTTGAAATGATCATTGAAGCCCCGGCTGAAATAGAGTTGATTGATGCAATGAATTGCCTGGTGAAACATGGAACAGTTATGGTTGAGGTGCCGGAAGGAGCTCAGGGTTTCACAATAGATACTCCCAAGGCTAAGGCCATAGATCACGGCACTAAGTTTGTCGTGAGTTATAATAAGAAATCAGAGAAATCGCTGGTTGAAGTTATTGATGGCGAAGTTGAAGTTAAAGCAAATGCCGAAAGCGAAGGTAAGCGCTTTTTTGCGGGTAAGTCTGCTATGGTCAGCGATAATAAGCTGCGCAGTATAGAAATTCAGCAGGAGCTTAACCTTGGGGCCTATAATAAGGAGAAGCCAGAAAAAAGATTGCGCATTTCTACGGCTGTAGGTCGCGGTATGGATCAGGCAATTGATTTCAGTAAAAAAACAAAAAATAAACATGTATCTTTGCTTACGGTAAAGAATGCTTTGAATGAATTGAAACGCAAGTCTTACATGAAATTTGATATTGCTGGGTTGAAGACACATTTTGTTAAGAATGTAAAACTAAAACTGAATTTTATTCCAACAGGGTTTGGCAACACTTACCATTTACCGGAGACTGCGACGTTTGAAGTTTATGGCTTAACTGACGAGAATCAGGATAACTGGATTGAAAGTTTACTTACATGGGAAAATGCTCCGGCAAATGAAGATCAATCAGATAAACTTGATTTCAGTAAAGCCGTAAAAGTGGGAGAATTTTCATTTAACCGCAGTGTGCAAAGAAAAACCGTGATGATCAATGGTGCAGACCTTCATGACTTTATAATGGCAGATAGTAATGATCTGGTGACTTTTATTGTCATTCGTACATCTAAGGAGCATCACCGAGATGGTTATGTTCATGCTTTTGCCAGTAAGGAACACCCGATCAACCTGCCACCGACACTTGTCTTTGAGTTAGAGGAGTAAGGTTTTTCTTGATCCACTTGGCTTTGAAGGCTTGGTCAGTCAGTCTCTGTACAGTTAAGCATTAAAGATGTCAGCCTTATGTCCCAGTTCAGGAATAGCGTCAAAAATATTGAAAGATGATGGCATTACATTTTCTCAGAATATAATGCGTCGACATATCAGTAACTTTACAGACCTAAATGATGATGAGTGTGCAAACCTAAGTAGTAACTCTCAAGAAAGCCTGTCAGGCAAGAAAGTATTTCTGTGTATTGATGGAGGACGCATTCGCAGTCGGATAAATAAAGCTGGTCGAATAGCTGAAGGCAATCAACGACATGGCTTTCATACTGACTGGAAAGAACCCAAGGTTTTGACGATTTATACCCTGAAAGCAAATGGTGAGATTGATGAACAGTTTCCAGCTCAAATTGATGGTGTTGTTGGCAATGAAAAGCCGTTTAAAAAGCTCTTGGAAGCTTATCTAAGGGAGCTGAAGATACCTAATGCGAGAGTGTTACGTTTGTCGCTGATGAGACAAAGAGGCAATGGATAAAGATCCCGGCATTACTCAAGAAACTGAAAGTAAAAAATTCTAAAGTCGTCGAAGTTATTGATTATATGCATGCTAAGCAAAGCCTTCATGGTATTTTAGAAAATTGCACTAAATGCTCACTGGGAAGATCTCAAAATAGAAGCCGAAGAACTCTTGTATTCAGGTAAAGTTCAAGAGTCGGGAGCGCTGATTGACAAACACTCGAATAAAGCTTTTAAGCGGAATAGCAAACAAAAATGGCAATCTTATTTTCTCGGAAATAGCAAGAGAATGAAGTATCAGTAGTTCATACCGGGCATCCAATCGGGTCAGGGAGTGTGGAAAGTTCAATTCGCAGGATGATAATCCTGAGGATTAAGTCTCCGGCCATATTATGGAAAGTCGAAAATGCTGAAGCAATGATTTTTATTAGAAGTAAGGTTCTCTATGACAGATGGGATAATGTCATAAATAACATCATATCATATAAGTGAAAGTCTTTGTTAAAAATGGTTTATGGTGAATTATAATTATCCCGAAAATGAGTTTTTACCCAGTACAATATTGAATCTGATAGAGCGATAGCAAGTTAGTTTTCACACAGCCTGCGGAGAGCGGCGCTCCCATTATATATCCTTTAAAATTTCCTGAAAAAATCTATAACACACTGTCCAAAACTATCTAAAATGCACTTAAGAGGAAAAAGAAAGGTGTGTTGATGAAGGAAATTATTTTTTTACTCTTAATTTTTTCGTATTTTTTACAGGCACAAAAGGTCGTGATTACAGATGACGACCGTCAATACTGGGCTTATAAACCTCTAGAAGTACCTGAGCTTCCAGTTGTCGAAGGAAATAATTGGTCAAAGCACCCAATTGATCAATTTATCTTAAGAGGTCTTAAAAAACATAACTTAACTCCAGCCATTGAAGCCGATAAACGTTCACTTATTCGTCGGGCCTATATAGACCTTATAGGTTTACCTCCAAAGGCGCCGGAAGTAGAAGCTTTCGTCCAAAGCAATGACCCTCAAGCCTATGAAAAAATTATTGATCAATTATTAAGCAGTCCTCGTTACGGAGAGCGTTGGGGGCGTCACTGGCTCGATCTCGTGCGTTATGCAGAATCAGATGGCTACAGAGGAGACTTTTACAGGCCGACGGCTTACAAGTATCGCGATTATGTCATTCGTTCTTTTAATCAAGATAAATCATATCAACAATTCGTTATGGAACAGTTAGCCGGTGACGAGATTGCTCCAGAAGATCCCGAAGCATTGACGGCAACAGGTTACTTTCGTTTACCGATTTATGAATGGAATCAGCGCGATGCAGAAACTCACTGGGAAACAATTCTACAGGATATAACCGATGTCACTGCCGATGTTTTTCTGGGCTCCGGTTTGCAATGCGCCAAGTGTCACGATCATAAGTTCGATCCGATTCTCCGTAAAGATTATTATGCCCTCAAGGCCTTTTTTGCACCTATTGTATGGCGCGACGATATCCATTTGGAGACGCCTATAAAACAAAAACTGTTAAAGCAATGGAAAGAAGGAAATAGAGAAACTCTTGACGCCATAGCCAAGCTGGAGGCACCACATCGGAAAAAAGCCTATAAGAAAGCCATAATCATGTTCCCGGATGAAGTTCAGGACATCATGGCAAAGCCTGAAAATGAACGAGACACTTACGAGAAACAAATTGCTTATTTGGTAATGAGACAGGCTCTCCATGAATGGAATAGGCCTAGTTCAAAGAAAAAAATAAAAGATAAGCTGGCTGAGTTAAAAGCTAAATTAACCAAAAAGCCAACACTCTTAAAAGGTATGACGGCATCAGACGCAGGGCCAACTGCACCCAGTAATAAAATTCCCGGAAGCGACAAGGATATCCTGCCTGGTTTTATGACGGTTCTTTACCCAAAGGGCGCAGATGTCGATGCCAAAGTGACAGTGCCAACCAAAGCCCCTCAATCGACAGGCCGTAGAACGTCTTTAGCCAAGTGGATTACAAATCCGAACAATCCTCTGACAACGAGAGTGATCGTCAACCGCATCTGGCAGTATCACTTTGGCCGGGGCATTGCAGCAAATCCAAATGACTTTGGGAAGTTAGGAGAAAAGCCAACTCACCCGGAATTGCTGGATTGGCTGGTTGAACAATTTAAACAAAATGAATGGCGCTTTAAGCCGATGCATAAGCTGATCATGATGTCGAAGACCTACAGACAGTCATCACAACATAAAAATATGGCTGAATATATGAACAAGGATCCAAATAATCACCAGCTTTGGAGAATGTCCGACAAGCGCTTGGACGCCGAAGCTTTAAGAGACTCGATGTTAGCGGTCAGTGGTGAGTTGAAACAGCGTGAAAAGGGCGGTTCATCTGTTAGCGGTAATTCTCCAAACCGTTCAATCTATGTAAAGGTTGTTAGAAATGAAAAAGATGAGTTCCTCAATGCTTTTGACTGGGCTGATTCATTTGCCAGTAATGCTGTTAGAAATGTCACCACAACTCCGGTTCAATCTTTATTGATGATGAATGGCCCCTGGGTTATGAAACGCTCTGAAGCTCTAGCCAGCCGTCTAGTTCGCAGTAAACAGCTCAACAAAGATGAAATTGTCAAAAATATTTATAGCCGGGCTTATGGAAGGTTTCCCAGCCAAAATGAACTGACCATGTCTAAAGAGTTCATCGACTATCAACAGCAGTTTCACCAAAATCGGGATACTGGCTTACAGGAAAAAAACACTCATTATGCCAAGATGAAAAATGGTCTGAATGCCATAAGCAGTAATGGACAAAATGACTTTATTCATTTTCTCGCAGAAGATGTTCAGATGTTGACCGATGGCGATTTCACCATTGAGGCAAAAGTTCAGTTAAATGCCTACCACAATGAAAAAAATAAAATGCGCATGATTGCTTCACAAAATGCTAATGGAGACAGTCTTTCCTGGGCATTGGGGATTGCTGGCACACAAAGCAAATACCCGCCGGGAACCCTCGTTCTTAAGCTGTGGGATATCAAGAAAAGCGACTATCTGATTTCAGACTTACAGCTTCATTTAAACAAGTCGTATTACATCGGCGTCATAGCAGACACTAATGGCGAAGAAACCACAGTTAAATTTTTTGTGAAAGATTACTCTTCGAATAACAGTCCCATAAATGACTTTCAAACTGTAACCAAGAAAGTTATGAAAAATAGAGAATCTAACGGAAGCGTTGTTTTGTTTAGCGATCAGAAAGAGAAAAGTCTGGATGCAATGATCGGTGAATTGAAATTGACCCGAAAAGCACTAGACCCGAAAGATTTTCTGATTAATTCATCGCCGACTTCACATTCTTCGACTATTGCCCACTGGCACTTTGCTTCAGAGAAAGAACTGCTGAAGGATGCGTCAA
>JAKVBD010000249.1 GCA_022446985.1 Lentisphaerales bacterium | reverse complement strand
GGGTATAGATGCCAAGCCGGATTTCTCAAGTGCTCCAAAGTCCATTCCGGTCATTTCAAATGTCGGAGGTGGTTCAAAGTCTTCCAGTGAATTCAAGGAAGGCAATCTTAGTTATCTGTCTGGAGAGCAAAGTAAATCAAAAATTACTGTTCCAAAAGACTTTAAAGTAGAACTCTTTGCTGATGAAAAGCAATTCCCGGAATTGGCCAATCCTGTCCAGATGCAGGTCGATGCGAAAGGCAGATTATGGGTCGCTTGTTGGGGTAATTACCCGGCCTGGAAACCAGGAGCACCTAAGCGTGATTACATCATCATTCTGGAAGATACCGATAAGGATGGTAAAGCTGACAAGAAAACTGTATTTGCCCAAATTGATAATCCACTGGGATTTGAGCTTTGGAATGGTGGCGCCATAGTCACCAGTCAACCCAACCTATACTTTTTGAAGGATACAGATGGTGATGACATTGCAGATCATCAGGAACTAATTTTAACTGGTATGGGTTCTGCAGACTCGCACCATGCAGCTAATAACTTGAGGATTGGTCCAGATGGTGGTCTTTACTTCCAGAGTGGTATATTCCTGGTGAATAACTACGAGACTCCATGGCAGTCCAGTATCTACACAAATGGCCATGATGCTTCAGCGATGTTCCGCTTTGATCCGCGCTTTCATACCTTGGCTGCAATCGCACCAAATATCCCGAATCCGCATGGTACCAGTTTTGACCGCTGGGGTAACCTTTTCGCCGGTGATGGTACCAGTGGAAGACAGTACCACGTGAGAATTCACGAAGATGGCTTCAAGATGCACCACCTTAAATTTACCAGAACCCGTCCGGTTCCGGCCAATGCTATCATATCTTCTGAAAATATGCCGGATGATATGCAACAAAACCTCCTGGTTTGTAATACAATCGGTTTTCTTGGTTTACGCAGATTCGATATGCAACTTGATGGTGGATCTCTTCCATACCTGAAACAAACGAAGCATTTCAAGCCGGGTGAGGCTTTTGGGGTCAGACAAGAGGACTTCCTTGAAAGTACAGATAAAAACTTCAGACCGACAGATGCCGTTGTCGGTGCCGATGGTGCAATTTATATTTCAGACTGGCACAACGTTACTATCGGTCACATGCAGCACAATGTCAGAGATCCGAGCAGAGATAAAAAGCATGGCCGTGTTTTCCGCGTTGTTTACAATAAAAAGCCACTTCAGAAAGATGTTAAAATACACAATGCTTCACTTGAACAACTATTTGAAAACCTTAAGCACCCAATTGATGGCGTAAGGCATCGTTCAAGAATTGAAATGAGTAAGCATGAAACAGGGAAAGTGATTGCTTACCTTGATAATTGGATCAAGCAATTCGATCCTGCCAATGAACAGCATATACATCACTTACTGGAAGGTCTATGGACTTACCAAAGAAGGAATGTCAGGAATAAAGATCTACTGAACAAAGTTCTGAAGTCTTCAGTTCCGTATGCCAGCCGTGCCGCTAAAGTTGTAGAACACTTCTGGACTAAGTTCGATACTTTTAGTCCGGATCACAACCCGGTTAAACTCTATGATACAGATAAAGTGAACATCATTCGCGAAACTCCTGGTTATCTGACAGGAGAAGAGAAAAAGACTTTTGAGTCAGGTGCAAAAATTTACTCACGTGAAAGTCACTGTGCGACCTGTCACCAGCCATTTGGTGAAGGCTTGAAAGGAGTTTATCCTCCGCTGGCCAGAAGTAAGTGGGTGACTGCCGATAAAGACCGACTGCTGAAAATTATCCTGCACGGTTTATATGGTAAAATTAAAGTCAGGGGAGTGGAGTATGATCCAGCCAAAGGTGTGCCACCTATGACAGCCTTCAAAGATCTTCTGACAGATAAAGAAGTAGCCGATGTCGCGACATTTATTCGCAACAACTGGGGCAATAAAGCCAGTATTGTGACTGAAGAAGAGGTGAGAAAAGTAAGAGAGCAGTATCAGGATAAAACGACTTTCTGGACTCCTGAGGAGTTATTGGGAAAGTAGCTCGGCGAAACAGTCCTTCGATGACAAAGGTAAGCTCCTCGGAGTGCGTAAGCCGATGTCATCGATAAGCACAAGTCTCTAATAATAAGCCTCAAGCTTTTATTCCTGGGAGCGCCGATTTGTAATCGGCATTGGCAGATGATTATGCCGAGCTGGTACCCCAGGGCATATTTGATAGGGTGGAACTTGTGGAAAATGTTTTCTGGGACCGCGGGCTTCCAGCCTGCATCAAGAGACTTTGGATATCAATTCTATATTTTCAAAATTCATTGCTATAGAATAGCCTACAACTCTTCTAGTGCGCTATTCCCGCATCGGAGTGCGGGGCTCCCAGCTTAAGCCTATCGACTTAATAATTTATAGCTTACACTTAAGTCCCCGCATTAAGGACATCTTCGCTTGCTCTGCAATTCGCCTTAAGCTCAACGTTCCCAGAATGATCTCCTAAGTGTGGTAATGCAAAAAGAGGGCAGTCCGACTGCCCTCTATTTCCATATTCTGTAAAGAATCCTGATAAGTGTATCGTGTGTATATTTTAAAACCTTGAGGACTTTTTATGAAAATTGTATTTATGATGATTCTTTTCACTGTATCTGTTTTAGCAGATGACAAATATGGTACTCTCATCTTTGAAGATAAGTTTGAAAGGAACGAGTCTCAGGAGACTAAAGATGAGCCCGGGAATGGCTGGCAAACCAATAGCAAATCGCGCGCCAAAGGCAATAAGCAGACTGATTTAAGAGATGGACACATTTACGTCTTCAGGCATGAAGTAGCAGATCACGCCGCCACCATAAAAAGGGAAATTGATTCCCTCCAAAATGGAACGATAGGAGTCAAATTAAAATTTGCCGACAAAAAAGATGTTATTTATATAAATATTGCCGACCCACAAGAGAAGTCTGTACACGCCGGGCACCTATTACATATAACTGTAAGACCAAACAATGTCATGCTGGTAGACCTGAAAACCGGCCAAATGGATTTAAAAATAAGACCTGCATACAGAAGCAAGACTTT
>JAKVBD010000248.1 GCA_022446985.1 Lentisphaerales bacterium | reverse complement strand
GTCACGTACAACAACGTTTTCTTGAACGACAGTTTCTGGTTACCAAGACTCAAAACGCAAAAAAAGAGAACTCTGCCTTTCGCCATAGAAAAGACCGAGAGAGCTGTTGAGAACCTCAGTCGCTGTGCAAATTTCCTGAAAGGGATTGAAGACGAGAAACCTTTTACCCACCGCTTTGTGACTTCAGACTTATACAAAGTTATGGAAGGCGCGGCATCACTATTGATGACCAATCGCGATGAGAAGCTTGAAGAGCAGATGGATGAGATCATCGAAATTATCGCCAATGCTCAGCAGGATGATGGTTACCTTTATGTCAATCACATAACCGGTACATTCAATGTCGGTGAAATGGGCGAGAAGCCATACAGTCACGTCATTCACTCTCACGAACTTTACAATGTCGGCCATATGTACGAAGGGGCCGTGGCTTACTATCAGGCGACAGGTAAAGATGCCTGGTTAAAAGTTGCTGAAAAATCAGCCCAGCACGTTCACAGAGTCTTTGTTGAAGGTGATCCAAACTACAATGATGGCAAGCCGATTAATCAGGCTCCAGGTCATCAGGAAATTGAGATCGGACTTTGTAAACTTTATGCCGTAACCGGCAATACACTTTACCTTGATCTTGCTAAGCATTTACTGGAGATCCGTGGCGTAACTTTTAGACCGGATGGCGAAGGTGTTAATGCTGCAGATTATGCCCAGCAGCACGCACCAGTTGCTGAGCAGGACACTGCTGAAGGTCACGCAGTTCGCGCTGGATACATGTATGCTTCCATGGCTGAAGTTGATGCCCTGAGAGGTGAGAATGATTATACCTCAGCGCTGAATAAAATCTGGCACAATCTAGTCGACAGAAAAATGCACATCACCGGTGGCCTTGGTGCGATTCACGGCATTGAAGGTTTTGGTGATGATTTCGATTTGCCGAATAAGGAAGCTTATAACGAAACTTGTGCAGCTATTGCCAACGTTTTCTTTAACTATCGCATGTTCCTGTTGCATCGCGATGCCACCTACTTCGACGTAGCAGAAGTTGCCCTTTTAAATAACTCACTGGCTGGTGTAAATATGGAAGGCGATAAGTTCTTCTATGTGAATCCACTGGAGTCCGATGGCCAACGCCTGTTTAATCACGGAAATGCCGGTCGCTCTCACTGGTTTGATTGTGCGTGTTGCCCGTCAAATATTGCGCGTATCATGCCACAGGTAAGTGGTTACATGTATGCGTCAGAAGAAGATGAAATATTTACGCTTCTTTACGCCGGTTCAAAAGTTGAACTGGATATGCCGGAAGGCAAAGTCAAACTCGATCAGCAAACAGAGTATCCTTTTGAAGGTAAAGTCAAATTCTCTGTAGGCTTGGAAGAAGCGCAACAGTTTGCAATTAAATTGAGAATTCCATCCTGGGCCCGTGAACAGTTCCTACCGGGATCTCTCTATAAATACACACAAAAACCACAGCAGAAATGGACTGTGAAAATCAATGGCACCAACATTGTCACAAATATCGAAAAAGGTTTCGTTGAAATCAGAAGAACCTGGAACGATGGCGATGTTCTTGAACTCGATTTACCAATGGATGTTCACTTCTCGACTTGTGATACTCGTGTTGAAGCAAATATCGGTCGCCTGGCTCCTACTCGTGGGCCTTTGGTACTGTGTGCCGAGGAAATTGACAACGAAGGTCCGGTTCAGCGTTTCTACCTGGAAAATAACATTCCGCAGGGAGTATCCGTCAGTCAGTTGAGTGATGATCTGCTCTCTGGAGTTCCGGTTGTTTCGGTTACAGCCCAGCAGCTCGATGGTGGCGATGAAACTATGAAACTTATTCCTTACTATGCCTGGAATAATCGCGGTAATGGTTCGATGAATGTGTGGTTCCCAACTCAGCCGACGCAGGCTAAAAAGTCTTTGGATGCCATAGCTTTCGACAATGCAAAATATGGTACAGTTTCAGCCAGTTTCTGTGCTGTAGGAGACTCAGTAGAAGCTCTTTATGATGGTCGGCGTCCTCAGTCAGCCTGTGATCAGAGTATTTCTAAATGGAGCTCAGCTGGCCAGGCCGGTGAAACTCAGACTATCGAAATGAAGTTCAACGAATCTCAGAAAGTTGAGTCCCTTGGAGTTTACTGGTATGAAGAAGAGGGGACTGAAATCGCCACTCCAGAATCATGGAATATGGAGTTCCTAAAAGATGGTGAGTGGCAGCCATTCGAGCGCTATGTTACTGACTTCTTCGGAACGGATATCAATATGTACGTCGTTGTTCACCCGGCAGCCAGTCTTTTCTGCGATGGTCTAAGACTGACAATCGTTCCTCAGGAAGGTAAAGCAATAGGCCTTCTCGATCTGGATTTGATGAATGATTAATATAAATCTAAGATAGTTGATTAAAGGCAGTCTTCACTGGCTGACTTTTTTATTGGTATCTTCACTCCATTCTACAAAGCTTGTCAGTTTTCGGTTTTTTATCTTCAAGATACTTCGGGTAATTAGTAGAATAGTTTTTGATAAACTAATTAGGGGAGTATTGTGAAGTATATTATCTGTCTAAGTTTTATGCTGCTTTTCTCTGCTTCGGCAGAGAGCCTTAAAGAGAAGTACAAACTCAATTTGCAAAGTATTTATTATTTTGATAATCGAGACTACAACACTTTATCGGTGTTTACTTCAGCGGGAAAGTTGCCGATGAATTTTTCTTTTTGGGGTTTTACGGACTTTCATGGGAATCAGCTGTCGCCACGTGATAGAAGTCGTCTGACTTATAGTTTTTCTGAGTATCGCCTAACTTACGGGCTGAAAGATCTAACTGGTATAGAGGGCTTAGGTTTACAGACTGAGTACAATTATTTTTCCCGATCTAATAAGGATGTAGCCAGGATTGGGCCAGTTTATAAACACGACTTAACTTTTTTGCCAAAAGGTAGTTGGTTACAGTATAGGGTTTTTCCTTTGCAGACCGATGATGGCAATTCGCAATTAAGCTTAATTTATCGCTTTGCAATTAATGAAAAATGGTCAATCAATGGATTCGCTGATTATAATATCAATGACGAAGCGCAAGATCGATGGGTAATTGAGCCACAGCTCAACTTTA
>JAKVBD010000247.1 GCA_022446985.1 Lentisphaerales bacterium | reverse complement strand
CTTCTCAAAAATAGGAAGACAAAAGCAAGAAGTAGCTCAATAGTTCATTTAGCCTATTTTCGGACAAGCACTAATTATTTTTAAAGTACAGGCATAAGGTTAGGAAAATCGTATACTTGAGGAAATGATCACAGGATGTTGAATGACAGACGATAAGCGCAGAGATGAACTCTCCTCTCTTTTTGATAATGCTTTGGCTCTCGGCGATGGTGTCGCTTTAGAACACAGCGATTTACTCGATAAGTTGAGCCACTGTAAAGAGCGTTATAAAGACCTGCACTTTTACAAAAGTGGCGGCAGTAAAGTCATTTATAAAGCCTATGATGAGATGACCGGTCGTACCGTTGCCCTCGCTCAACTTCGCAATGAATCCAAGTCAGTGCAGATAGACAGTTTCTTGCGTGAAGCCCGGCTTAATGCCCTGTTGCAGCATCCTAACATTGTCCCTGTGTACGATGTCGGCCTACTCGATGAACAACCCTTTTTCTGCATGAAATTCATCGCCGGTAATTCACTCGAAGAGATTTTACAAGACCTCGATAAGAAGGATGAGGCAATGTGCCAGCGCTTTTCGCTGTCGGACTTGATTGATATCTTCCTGAAAATTTGTGATGCCATGGCCTATGCCCACAGCAATGGAATTCTACACCTCGATTTAAAGCCGGAAAATATCCGCATTGACCGTTTTGGCGATGTCCTTATTTGTGACTGGGGTTTGTCTGCTGTAATTGACGAGATGGATGAAATAAATGACCAATTTGGTTCTTTAGAGGATTACTCTTTAAATAAAAATGACCTGCAAAATATGACGATCGATGGTTATATAAAAGGCACACCAGGCTATATGGCACCCGAGCAGACCGGTCAGTCCAGTCATCGCAAAAGTATAGCAACTGACACTTATGCACTTGGAGCAGTTCTGTACAGCATTTTAACTTTTAGGGCGCCATTCGCTGGCTCAGTTGAGGAGATTTTACAGAAAACTGCCAAGGGGGATTTCCCCCCTCCTTCTCAAGTTCGTACAGAAGTACCTACACGACTCGAAGCAATTTGCCTGAAGGCAATGAAGAACCAGCAAGAGGAGCGCTATCAATCATCTGAAGAATTGCAACAGGATATCCTCGCCTACCGCAACGGATACCTCACAACTGCTGAGGAAACCACCTTCATAAAGCTCTTTACTCTGTTTATTAAGCGAAACAAAATTGTCAGTGCCGTGGTCACTGCTTCTTTGTTTTTACTGTTTGCCTTTGCCATTATTTTCATTCATCACCTGGAGCAATCCCGGGACGAAGCCTTAGCTGCCAAAGACCAAGCTCTAAGTGCAAAAAATGAGGCCATAAACCTGGCTGAAAGGTTACAGAAGGAAAAAGAAGAAAATACCAAGCGCGGCAAAATCCTGTCTGCTCAATTCATTAAAAAATATGAGAAATCATTTGATGACTATGAATTTTCAGATGCCCTTATATTCATTAACTCAGCAGTTCGACTTGATCCGCAAAATAAGCAAGTATGGTTAGCCAAAGCCCAATTGCACTGCATGCGTTTTCAATTTAAAAAATCATTGGCGGCTTATGAAAAGGCTTCAAAAAAAGACCTGCTTTACGAATTAGCTGATCAATACCGTAATGCCCCGGAAAAAATCGATACTGAATTTAAAATCGATATCATAGGCGAATTTGCCAAAAAGAATGGCTTCGGCTTTCCGACAGGTACTTTTGTGCACTGGCAAATTTACTCTCAAATGGATATCGATGAGCGCATAAAATTTGCCATCGGCATGTTAAAAATCTTTAACCCCAATTCTCCTACTATTGAATTCAATTTTGACAAAGAAACAGCCCATCTGGATATTTCCGGCAATAAAGAAATGATCTGGGCTTATGTTCTCCAAAACTTTCCGGCTAAGAGTATAAATTTATCGAATACTCCTTCTTATACTTTCCAGATTGTTGGAGAAATCCCACTTCAGGAACTCAATGCAGAGTCAACTCGAGTCAAAAAGCTGGATAAACTCCAAACTCAAAATTTGCGCACTTTAAATATCGCTAAAACAAAAATAACCAATCTTGACATTTTAAGTAGCTCGCCTTTGCAAACACTTGATATCCGTCACCTTCAGATAAGTTCCCTGGAACCACTCAGGCAAATGAAATTCTTAAGAAGCCTTATTGTCAGCCCCAAGCAATTCAGCAAAGAAAGACTGACAGGTTTACCGAAATCTATAAAGATCATTACCAGGGAATAAGATTCTGTCCTGGGTGGCCTGGCTCGGCATGCAATATCATTTATGCCACATCGGAGAACGGCGCTCCCAGCCCAAAACCAATGACTAACTATCGAGTTCTTTATTAAGGCGAAGGATCTCTTTCATTAACGCATTACGAGCTCTTTGGCGGTAGACACGCACACTGGCTTCGGTAGTATCCAGTTGCCGGGCAACATCTGCATCACTTTGACCTCTGAGTGAAGCCTCAAAAACAACTTTTTGTTTTTCCGGAAGCTGCGGGCGGATATTTTCCAAGGCCTTTTCAGCAATGAAAATCTTCCACTCAGATTCAGCGATAGCTTCTACTTCGGGCTCAGAAATTTTATCCAAAGCATGCAATGCCTCTTCGTATTCTATTTCCTGTTGCTTGTTGCGAGCAGCTTTTGATTTAAAGTGATTCTTAACTACGCTGCAAGTTACCAGGCTCAACCAGGTACGAAAGCGGCATTCTTTAGGGCGATACTCAAACTTTGGAAGTGACTTCCACAGTTGTAGGAGAACTTCTTGCAGGAGGTCTTCACAGAGAGTTTCTTTGATATTAAAGCGGCGAATAATGACGAATATATAAGCTCTGTAGGAACTGACAAAATCTTCCCAACAGTCATCGTCACGCTCAACTTGACGCACACGCTCAATGAGGGTTAAGCGCGTTTTATAACTATCTGACATGAATCTCCAATCGTCTACACTCTTGATCTAAATAATATATAATAATCTGAAAAATCACAATAAACTATAAAAGTTTTGTACTCATAGGCTGTGCTAAAATAAATGACTGAAGTTTGACAGTTCATTATCGAGCTTAAAAAACTAGTAGGCGCCACCTTATTCAGGCAGAAAAAGTGACCCAA
>JAKVBD010000246.1 GCA_022446985.1 Lentisphaerales bacterium | reverse complement strand
GGAGTGCAATAATTCAACAAGCATTTATCGTTTTTAAGAGATCGAAACTGACTCCAACCATAGAATCTCGTAATTGATTAAAAAGAGTCTAAGGATTCACTACTAAGAAACTGTGTTTATCTATTTTAAAATCAACGAGGCGCTACCTCTTGCTCAAATCCAACTGAGGTTTTTAGGATTATTCGGATACTTCAACGGCAGAGAACTCTTTCATTAAAAAATCCATTAATAATGGCCAATGTAGTGTAAATCACTTTCAAGGAAAACTCACAAAGCATGACGGAGTGGCAACACTTTCAGACTTTGCCAGTAAATCGGTTATATGGCACCCGACAGGATATAATGAGGCTTCAAACCTTGACGGTTCTGTTATTTTAGATAGAGGTAACAGCATTTGGGCTGATTCAAATTAAGCCAGTGTAGGAAAGTTTAGCAGGCGCTGAAGGGGAAGAACAATAAGATTTTAGAATTTTTTATAGATGGCACCTTCATCTGTACGGTCAATAATCGCAAAGGCATATGGCGTTAAGACGCAGAGGGTTTTATAATTAATTGGAATTTACATGGCTGGAAAGATCACATAAAAGTTGTTAATGGGAAACTAACGGTGAAAACCACTATTGACGGTCATGTAGTAAGTGTTTGGGAAGGACTATGGTTATAAAAACTTAAACTCCTTGATCCTTAAATTTAAATTTTTGTATTATATTTATAAATGAAGAGTCAATACGTCATGTTAAATTTACGGATAGCAAAAATATTTAATTTGATTTTATTTATCTGTATGGCGTTTATAACGTCAGTTTCAGCTCAAAAAGTAGCAGAGTTCAAGGATCTGCAATTTACTGATGCTCATGCAGATCTGGAAGCAAAGAGGCAGGAATCCTTAAAGAATTTGCAGGTGAAGATCGATGCTAAGTGGAAAGAGTATGAGGATAAAGCAGCTTCTACTGGAAAAATTGAACTGGTTTTACTCATCCAAAATCTTGCTGCCGGTAAAGAAGTAGATGCCGCTAAAGTTCCAGGTAGCCTCAAGAAACTCCAAGCTTCTATTCTCAGAGCTAAAACAAATATCAATAAATCATACGATAATAAAAAGTCAGAGCTAACTAAAACTCAGCTTGCTGAAGTTAAAAAATTAATTGTTGAGTATACCAAGAAAAAGGAATTTAAAGAAGCGATTGCTTTAAAGGGTTTTTCTGAAAAGCTGGATAAAGGACTTTTAGTTTCAGCTCCAAAAGTTAAAGCTAAAGCTGGTAAAAAGAAAAATGATACTAAACCTGAGATTAACAAGCAGAATTCGTTTTCTGTTGGGTCTAATTTTAAATTATCTGATTCTATCGAAGTTGTAAGTGAAGCATCTTTTACTTCACTTGAGGGGCTTGCTGAAGGGAGTAGGAAAGCTCAAGAACTACAAAAGAAAGCGTCTAAGAAATTCCCTTTGGAGATAAACCTCAAAAAGACTGGTATAATTTTTCGTTTGATTCCTTCCGGAGATTTTACTATGGAAAACCCTTCGAGTGAAGATGGCAGCGATGATGAAGATCAACAACGGGATAGTATCGAGGAGTCATTTTACCTTGGTAAGTTTGAAGTAACTCAGGAACAATGGCAACAGGTAATGGGAAATAACCCTAGCCATTTTAAGTCTTCAGATAGCGGCCTTCCAGTAGAACAGGTGAGTTGGGTTGATTGTCAAGAGTTTATTGCTAAACTAGAGGTTTTAGAAGGTTTACCAAAGGGGTGTTTAAACTTACCAACACAAGCGCAATGGGAGTATGCTTGTCGTGCGGGTACGAAAGGAGACTTTGCCGGAGACTTAGATTCTGTAGCCTGGTTTAAAGATAATTCGGATGCTCGAACTCACAGAGTTGGTCAGAAAAAAGCGAATGCCTGGGGCTTTTACGAAATGCATGGTAATGTCTGGGAGTGGTGTTTGGACTGGTACAGCAGCGATCGTGAGAAACGCGTCATTCGTGGCGGCAGCTGCAGCGATGAGGCCAATCGCTGCCGTTCGCAGTATCGCTACGGCATTATGCCAGGCAGCTCCGGTCTTTTCCTTGGTTTCCGGGTAGCCTTTCAGCTCGCTGAGCTTAAGTAAGTGACAATGTAGAACTTAATACGAATAAAATCATATCATCTTAAATTTACAAATAAATTTACAGACTCTAAATCAAACCTGTCTGGATCAAAAGGCTCTTCAATATCAGCCCACTCCAGCATTTCTTCATACTCAGGGTTATCCGGATTACTCATTATTTCCAGAAAATCCATGTAGCCGTATATTCCATGGACATCCTCAGGAGGACAAGAGCGTTTTTCTTCAATATATACTGGATAAATAATTGGCTCATCATCAATGTCAACTAATTTGACTGTAGTGTGACCAGTCATCGCCGAAATCATAGAGATAATTGATCTTGGGACCCCTGCGTTTAAAAATATCAGATAAGACTACTGATTTCTCATCAATAACGGGTTCACCCCAACCATCAGGATCATTTGTTCCATACCTTTTTTCACCCTTTTCAAATTCGTGGAGGTGACAGCTAAACCAGCCTATAGATATTTGAATGGCAGCATGTATTTCGTACAGTGTACATTGGCTGTTAATCTTAATTTCGTGTGTAATTTCCGGTTCAATTCCATCGAGGGAGATTTTTAGGTGATATGTTTTCATATGCTGAGCTTAATCATTTAGTAATAATGATTTTTACAGCCATAAATGTATTTGAGTAAAAGAAAATATCGCGTGCTCTTAAATGGCAATTTGGTACTAATTTATTTTAACCCATCTTTCCCTAAGATATTTATAAGCTATTAATAATCAACGCCTTTATTTTCATTGGATACTACATTTTGGTTTTCGTTCCTAAGTATATTTTATCTCTCAGTGGTTGGATCCATATCGATAATAATCGTTTCCGGCTCTTTACTAAAACTATTTAAAAAGTTGTCCTCCAGAGCATACGCCATGCGTATCAAGTCGGCTTTATTAAAGGAATTATCCAATCGACTCAAAGTGGGCTGAGAACCAAGGCTGGCGTCATTTACCGAACGGCCAACGGAAACTTTAAGAGCTGGATCGTTTTTTAAAGAGTCTCCATCATTACAGTCGGGATAGCCACTGCAGATCTGTAAAACCCGCTGCC
>JAKVBD010000245.1 GCA_022446985.1 Lentisphaerales bacterium | reverse complement strand
CACTTTGTACACTCCAGCTATTTAAGGAATCTGCACTACTGAAATCCTCCGAATAGCTGTTCCCAGAAGATGGAGGTGCGATAAACTCAGCAGTTAAATTCAGATTGGAAGTTACACTTTGAATGATGCGAGGGTTCTGAGTTGAACCATCACTCCACTGTTTGAAAATAAAGCCGGAGTTTGCTACGGCAGTGACTTCAGTTGTGGATTGACTGTAATCGACGTTCTGTGAAGCTGTACCTGAGATAGTACCATTACCATCTGTGTTGAAGTCAACGGTGTATTGAACCGGCGCGAATTCTGCAATGAGAAGTTTGTCTTCTGTAACATTGGCCATTGTACGCGGGTTATCGGTATTGCCATCATCCCATTGAGTAAATACATAACCTGGCTCAGGAATCGCAGAGACTGCTAAAGCGTCAGTTTGATAGGGAACGAGTTGAATTTCTTCACCTAAGATAGAACCATTTTCTAAAGTCATAAACATGACGAGATAATCAATGAGATCGAAGTTGGCTGTAATTGAAGCGTCGGAATTTACATTTGTAAGTTTTAAGGGGTTTGCAATAGAACCATTTGACCAGTTGATAAATTCGTAGCCAGTATTTGGGGCTGCTGTGATTGGTGTCGCATCCTGACCATTGATGATAGTCTGAATAGTGTTCCCAGAAATAGTGCCGTTGGGGCCAGCGATGAAGCTTAATACAGATATTTCTGTTATTATTTCATAAGTAAGTAGGCTCCCATCTGCTGTCACACCATTATTTGCTACTGCATTATTGGAATTGCCGCTTTGGTCGATTAAAGCATTTGCATTTTCTGTCAATTCTAAAGCTATTACAGCGGAATCTGTTATTGATGAATTATAATCAATGAATTTTTTAGGGAAACCTGAATTATATAGATCAGTTATTTCTTGATTAGTTAGAGCTCTATTGAAAATGAGGATATTGGAAAGATCTCCACTAAAAGCGTGAGTAGCTCTATTGCCGAATGTCCATGGAGAAGTCGTTGAGCCACCATTTTCATAGGTTGTTGAGACAGCTCCAGAAGGAGAATTGTTGAGAAAAACTTCTAATGTGTTTGCCTCTGCATCCAATCTGTAAACCGCAAAGTACCAAGTATCTCTAATTATTTTTGTGTCGTGAAGAACATTGCTTGTGGAAGTGTTTCCTATGCTTCTATATACATAGCCTCCTAAATTATCAGAATTTATGTACAAGAATCCCGCTCTATAATTATTAATGGCTGAACCGCCAGCGTTTATGAGGGTATTATAGCCTGTTGCATCCGAAGATAACTTAAACCAACATGTCCAAGTTTGAGAGCCGATTAATCTGTTGCTTTGATCAGTTGCAACTTCTACAGAATGGTCCACTTCATTGAATTTATAAGTCTGATAATCCTGAGTTTGTGCAGATAAATTAAACACTGAGAATAAAAATGTAATAATATAAAGTAATTTTTTCATAATTTACTCCTTAGCTCCTGTCTTCAACTCAAAGCCGGTCGTTCGCATGAGTTTGTCAAATTCCCTTGTACTGTGGATCTGAACGGTTCCATCCTGTTCGATTTCCAGGCTCTCGACAGTATATGGAGATTGATCGAGATAAGAATAGTTGTATTTATTGGCGCCATCATCAACTTGTTCGAGCAGACCAAAACTGTTGTAGAGATATGTGTTGGTTCTAGTTACACCATTGATCGTAAATCCGGCAGTTTGCTGACGACCATTTGAATCATAAGTATAATCCTGTTCCAATCCGGAAAGAACTCCTGAGAGCCAACTTGTGCCGGTGAATTGTCCAAGGGCATTATAATTTAGAGAGCGGTCACCCAGGGCATCACTGACTGAGTTTAAACGCCCCAGATTATTATAGCCAAAAGTTACAGTAGGTGTGTCATCAGAATAAAGGATACGATGCAGGCGACCACTGGTATCGTAGGTCCAGCTTTTAGTGCCACGAGAGTTACTTTTACTTTGAAGGCGACCATCTGGATAATATGTGTAAGTCACTTCTCTATTACGAGCATCTTTCTTCTTCCATAGTTGCCCACTGTCGTAGTACTCCCAAGTGAGAGTTGAACTTCCTGCCTGTCCTGTAGTCGTTAAGGAAGTAAGGTTTCCTTTTGTATCGTAACCATAAGTTCTTGGATAAACCTGGGAACCAGTAGCGGTTTCAATTAAGCCTTCATCAGTGTAAGTAAAATGTATCTGACTTGTATCTGGATGAACAACGTAATCGCGCTGCCCCATATTCGTATAAAAAGTCTGGAACGTTTGAGCCGTTTTCGGTCCGGCTCCATCAGGATCAGAAGTTGTTAGTGAAGTAACTCTGTTATTATTATCATAGGCATAAGTTGTTGTACCATTACGAGAGTCAGTTTGAGTTTCCAGACGGTTAAATTTATCGTAGCCATAATCAATTCTTGATTTTAAGACATCACTGGAATCATAACTTTCGATGTAATCTTGTAGACCTGAGACAACGCGCGTTTTAGTATATGAGCCATCTGGTGCTACACTTGTTGTAGTTATTGAACCATCAATATCAATTTCAGTGATCACTTTTAAGGTAGATGATATGCCATTTGCCGTACTGGTATTAACAATAAGCAGTCCATCATTACTCACTTTGCGCAGGTTATCTTCTACACCAGGAGAGGCGAGGCTATCTGGATTAATCCAGCTTCTGGTTCTTTGGTAAATAACAGAGCTTTCTGAAATGTAGTCTGATTGACTGCGGGTAATGACATCTGTAGCATAATCAATCACATCATTTTGATTGACGTCGAGGGCCTGAATACTGAGGCCTTCAGTAAGATCGTTATAGTAAAGCGTCGTGGCGCCGCTTGCCGCTATTGATTTTACTAAGTTACCAAGGCTATCAAAGTATTCTTTGGAAACTGCACCAGTAGAAGTCTCCGTTTTATAAGTGCGGCCCAGGGCATCCGTGTAAACTTTTGTCCAGTTATCCGCTTTACCATATTGCTGGACATGGACTGCATAGCCCAGCTCTGCATCAGTGACAACAAACTCATTATCAAGATCAGCAGTTTCATGGAATACACCAGTACCAGTTACAGACGTAAGTCGGCCTTCTGAATCTGTTGTCGTTATACGAGTTTTGTTATTTGGATAAGTAATGGTTTCAATTGTCTTCCCATC
>JAKVBD010000244.1 GCA_022446985.1 Lentisphaerales bacterium | reverse complement strand
GCAAAGAAGATGTGATCTGATTTTTCTAAGGACTCGGCACAGAATGGAGCAAGCAAAACAGCTGAACCGCTTATTAAAAAGTTCCTTCTATTCATTATCATTTCCTTTGTGTAGGCCTTTCGTTTTTATATTTTTAATCTTTTGGAATAATTGGTTTGAGTCGACTATAAACCTGCCACATTTTTTTCGTCTCTTATATTTTCACGGAGCTCAGGAATGCATTTTTTACAGATAGATGAATTTTTATTGATTTTTTTATCGCTTCTGTATTCAACATCTAATTGCAGAATTGGCCATAATTTTTTTAGAAATATGAAATTCAACCTGATATCAATTTTCAAGAGGTAGTTGATTCATTTCATAAAAATGTACATTTTTATGAAAGAAAGACGGCAGTTTATATTTTAGTTCAAATTATGAATGTAGAAGAAGAATTTTAGAGAAAAGAAAATGGACCAGGAAAAAAAGATGAATGAAGGTGATTTTTTAAAGCTTTTTTTGAAGCATGAAAATGCCCTGCGTGTCTTTGCCAGAAGTCTTTTACCCAGCTGGCGAAATGTCGACGATGTTCTGCAGGAAGCCAGTATTGTCATGTGGGAAAAGCTCGATCAACTCGATGGCGAAGATGGCTTTTTTCCCTGGGGCAAAACAATCATCCGCTTTAAATGCATGAACTTGATGCAGAAAAAGAAATCAGAACGCCTCGTCTTCAGTGAAAACTTACTGAACTTAATAGCTGATGATGCCGAAAAAATAGATGAGAAAGAATACGCCTGGAGACAGAAAGCCGTAGGCAGTTGCCTCAAAAAATTATCCGAAGAAGACCAGTCCCTGGTTATGGCCCCCTACTTAAATCACGGCTCAGTTAAAGTTCTCGCCTCTAAACAGTCAGTTTCAGTCAACTCTCTTTATAAAAAACTGGGCCGCTTAAGAGACAGACTCTTAAATTGCGTAAATTCTAAAAGGGCTCTGTTGTCATGAATAAAAAATTTAACGACCTGCTGCACAAATATTTTCTTGACTGTATTTCAGATGAAGAATTTAAAGAGTTCAGCACCATGCTTGAGGAAGACCCTCAACTACGTCAAAAATACCTCGAACACACTATGCTGGATGCCGGCATACGCAGTCACTCCAACGAAGGTATGGAAGTTATAAACTTTGAAAAGAAAAAATCCCCTCTGGCATGGATTTCGGCCGTAGCTGCGATGTTCTTGATTATTCCGGCTTATTTCATTTTCTCACAACCGGTTAAGATTGCCCAAATAACATCCAGTGAATACGCCGGTTGGGAAAGCAGCCAGTCAACTCTTCCGGGGGCTGAACTAAAAGCCGGTACTCTCGACCTGAAAACCGGAGTTGCAACACTGGCTTTTAAATCCGGAGCAGATTTAACTTTAGAGGCTCCAGCAAAAGTCGAGCTAATTTCGGCCATGGAAGTAAAACTTATTTCCGGAACCATTTCCATGTACGTTCGAGAATCGGCCAAGGGCTTTAAAGTCGATACTCCCAACGGCTATGCCATAGATCATGGAACCCGCTTTTCCGTAAGTATTTCCAAAGATAAAAAAACTGCAGACTTTAAGGTCCAGGAAGGCGAGATTTCTCTACATCACGATTCCGGAGAGGTAAAACATCTAACCGATAAAGAAGCCTCAAAAATGGCCCCTGAATCCTTAGTTGATCTTGAAGACTCCCAACTTGAAGGTTTTCTCACAGAGGAACAAAGCTCGCACATATTAACTTCAAGTGGTAATGAAAATTCAATCGTCTTTAACAATCAGAAATCACGCCTCAATAAAAACTTCCTTATGGTTAAAACCTACTGGAAAAATAATTCTGTCGACCGTCGTGCTTTTTTTGCTTTCAAAGTCGATGAGCTGGATTTAGGAAACCTTGAAACGGCAAGCTTGAATTTAAATTCTGTACCAACGGGTCTCGGTGAAGTCGTCAATATGCCAACCGAAAGCGTTTTTCAATTATACGGCATCCCGGATGGTGAGGATGAACAATGGAAAAAAGACGGCTTTATGAAATGGGCCGATGCCCCGAAATTAGAAAATGCCTTACCCTTAGCTACTTTCACTATTGCGAGAGCCAAGTTGAGAACGACAGTTAGGCTTGAATCACCTGAATTACTCAATTTCATTAAGTCAAATCAATCTTCCGAAGTCGGCTTTATTATCGTCTGTACCACCAAAGGAGACACCCTGGTTCACGGCTTTGCCAGTAGCCTTAATCCCGAAGCCTCCGGCCCACGTCTCGAATTAAGCATGAAGAAAGATTAGAAATTTGGGGGCAATGGTCGGCAAAAACCTCCTCTGAATTCCTTTTTTACTTATTCAACTCCATCAGAGGCATATATAGATCTCACCACAACGCCAGCCCTGGGCAAACTTATTCGTCTGGGGTTTCTTGATGAATAGATACTAAGGAAGCTGGTAAATTGAACAAAAAACAGGTGCAATACTTTTAAAAAACAAGTTCTACTTTTTGCTTTTCTTTCCCTTCTTCTTTCTATCTGGATAAGGAGTCACATTATTCTTTTCAGCCCATTTCTCCCATAGTTCTTTGAGCGTTGCGGTACGTTCTGGATGCGACTTTGACAAGTCGGACTTCTCTACAGGTTCATTATTCAGATCAAAAAGTTTCCATGGATTTTTATCGGCCACTAACTTCCAACCGTCATGGTACACTGCCCGGCTTTTGTGGTGTTCCCAAAAGAATGAACGCTTCGCTAATTCCTCTCCTTTGACCCCGGCCATCAAACTAACGCCATCTGGTCGCACTGGAGTTATACCTTTAAAGGAATCGGGGAATTTGATCCCTGTTGCTTCCAGGCAAGTCGGTAAAATATCAATGATGTGACAGTGACCATGGCGTATTTGCTTTGCGTGTTGTGCAAGTTGTTTTGGCCAACTGACAATAAATGGTGAGGCTATACCACCCTCAAAAGCATGAGCTTTAACTCCGTTAAATGGCGTATTGCTAAGAGCGGCACAAAGATCAGCTACTGCCTTCATCCCTTTACGCTCAGGTGTAGAACCATTGTCACTGAGAAACATGATCAAAGTATTTTCATATTGTCCGCTTTTCTTCAAGACATCGATTAACTGGCCAATCCCATCATCCATAATTTCAATCATGGCCGCATAAGTCGCCATGGTCTTAATCCAGTCATTTTTATCTTTTTCACTGAGTGCCTCCCATTTTTGTGAAAGGTCTCTAAGAGACGCATTTTTAGGAGCAACGCCATATTTTGTCTGGCGTTCAAAACGCTCTTGCTGGAGTTTTACAAAACCGGCTTT
>JAKVBD010000243.1 GCA_022446985.1 Lentisphaerales bacterium | reverse complement strand
GTAAAATCATATTTTCGTCATCCAAAGGTCAAATATGCAAGTTGATTTTGAATTCTAATTCATTGCCGGATTAATAGAAAGAAAGGTTTGTTCTTTGCAGCAACCTTTTTCATGAGTTTTAGACCTTCTTCAGCTATTGCCCCATCAGCCATTTCATTATCGTCACAGTCTGCGAAGTCAGCAAAACGCTTTTTATCTTTATCCTTCAGCTTACTGAGTTTATATTTAGTATATGGTATAGACCAGGATGGTTTATCGAGGTCATTTTTGTTATCTACACAGCGTGGGTCAAAAATTTTACCGACTCCTGCAGTTGTATAACCATTTTTTTTGAAGTGTTGAGGAATGGTGATGAGATCCGGATTAACATCGCGCATTCTTGTTTTAAGATCCATAACGCCGGTGGATTCAGGATAAAGGCCAGTCATTAAACTGGCTCTTGATCCACCACAGACAGGCCATTGGCAATAGCTTTTAGTGAAAGTGGTTCCTTGCTCTGCAAGCTTATCAATATTCGGGGAGATGACCTCGGAGTAACCATAGGTTCCCAGAAGTGGTTTTAAGTCATCTACTGCAATGAATAAAATATTTGGTTTGTCAGAAGCACTTAAATTATAAGTAAGGTTAAAAAGTAAAAATATAGCTAAATTTTTCATACACATCCTTTTGCTAATCATACTTAAATAGGAATGTCTTATAAAGATTTGACAAATAGAATTTAAAAAAGAATCAGTTTGTGTACACTGCGCAAATAGTACAAGCTTGCATCAATTCAGTACAAGTTAAAGGAGTGGTTTGGCTGTATAAGTTCATTGATTGAAATTAATTTGTGCGAGTTAATAAATGTTTAGAAGTGTGTATAGCATATTGGTGATTTTCATGTTGTCTTGGGCAGCCCGTGAAATAGACTTTAGTAGAGATATTCAGCCTCTACTTTCAGAAAATTGTTTTCACTGTCATGGACCGGATAACAAGAACCGCGAAGCCAACTTAAGGCTTGATGATGAAGCTGCTGCAAAATCAATTTACAAAAAGAAAAAAGGTTTAATTGGTATAGTTCCAGGTCACCCTGAAAAAAGCACCATTATTGAACGCATGTTCACAGATGATGAAGATGACGTCATGCCGCCTCTTGATAGTAACCGAACTCTTACTCAGGAACAAAAAGAACTTATTCGCGAATGGATAAAACAAGGAGCAGAGTGGGGAGAACATTGGGCTTTTAAGAAAGTAGAAAGACCAAATGTAGCAAACAGAGTTGAGTCAGGGAATCCAATTGATGATATAGTCTTGGAGAATCTCCAAAAACACCAGCTAAGCTTCTCTCCTCAGGCAAGCAAAGAGACTCTTCTCCGTCGGGTATCAATTGATATAACCGGTGTTCCCCCAAGTATTGAAGATCAAGAAGCTTTTTTATCTGACAAGTCATCGCATGCATATGAAAATGCCGTAGATCGTTTACTGGCTTCAAAGAAATTTGGGCAGAGGATGGCCTGGGACTGGCTGGATGCAGCCCGTTACTCAGATACAGATGGCTTTCAGGGAGACCCAACCAGAACTATGTGGCTTTGGCGAGATTGGGTGGTGGATGCCTTCAACAAAAATATGCCTTTCGATCAGTTTACGATATGGCAACTCGCAGGTGATTTGTTGCCGAATGCCACACGTGAGCAAATTCTTGCGACTGCTTTTAATCGGAATCATATGATTAATGGTGAAGGAGGCAGGATTGCCGAAGAGGCGCGTGTTGAAAATGTTCAGGACCGTACAGAAACAGTTGCGACGCTTTGGATGGGATTGACTATGGGCTGTGCCCGTTGTCACGATCATAAGTACGATCCACTTTCACATAAAGAGTATTTTCAGCTCTATGATTTCTTTAATCAAACTTCCGAGACCGGTAAAATTGGTGGTCGAGGGAAAAGTGAGCCTACTCTAAATTTCGCGACTGAAAAAGAGATAGAAAACTACAAACAAAAAAGTGACAAGTATAAGGCTGCATTGCAGCATGTAGAGACTTATGAAACTGAAAGGAAACTACAAATATCGAAGTACCCGAAAGCTTTAAATGGCTTCTTTAAGAAAAAGCCAAAAGACCGCCATCGCTGGGATTTTAGAAAGTTTTTAAAAGATATCAAAGCTTTAAATGAAGAGCATCATACTCTCTTAAATAATCTATACAAAGCCATAGGATCCCGTGATAAAGCGAAGAATGAGCAGACAAAAGTCATGGTCATGGATACTAACAAAGAGCGCCGTCAGACGAAGATTTTAGAAAAAGGTCTCTACAACAAGCCAATTGGAGCGGAAATCTTTGGGGGAATTACTAAAATCCTCGGTAAGATCAAGAAAATTAATCCCAGGGATAAAGACAAAAACTTTAACCGACTGGATTTAGCTCACGCCTTGGTTTCAAGGGATAATCCGCTGACTGCTCGTGTAACCGTTAATCGTTTGTGGCAATCAATTTTTGGCCAAGGTATAGTGAAATCTGTTGATGATTTTGGTGTTCAAGGGGATAAGCCGACGAATCAAAAACTTATTGATTGGCTTGCTGCGGAATTTATGGAGTCAGGCTGGGATATCAAAGGCTTGATGAAGAAAATAGTCACAAGTAAAACTTACAAACAGTCATCGAGAATAACCGATGAGTTACGTGTTAAAGATTTAGAAAATAAGCTTCTCTCTCGTGGCCCCCGTTTCAGAATGCCTAGCTGGATGTTACGAGACCAGGCCCTTCAGATTTCCGGTTTATTGAATGATGAATTAGGTGGCCCGTCTATAAAACCGTATCAGCCTGAAGGAATCTGGTCGGAAGCCACTTTTGGTAAGATTAAGTACAAGCAGGATACTGGTAAGGACCTTTACCGGCGTAGTATGTACATCTTTTGGCGGCGCATTGTCGGGCCAACGATGTTTTTTGATAATGCGGCCCGTCAGGTGTGTGACGTTAAGATGCATCTGACAAACACACCTCTACATGCCCTTGTAACTTTGAATGATACCACCTATGTCGAAGCCGCCAGAGTTATGGCAGAAAGAGTCATGAAAATGCATTTAAGTGATCGAGAGCGATTATAATATGCTTACAGATTAGCAGTTTCGCGCAACATCGAAAAGTATGAAATGGATGTGCTCTTGAATAGATTGGAGGTCACAAAGCGTAAGTTCGCTGACAATGAAAGCGGTGCCTCAAAATTTATTAATATCGGTGAGTTCAAAAGAGATGTTTCTTTGGAACCTATAGAGCATGCTATTAATCCGGCAATGAATTAGAATTCAAAATCAACTTGCATATTTGACCTTTGGATGACGAAAATATGATT
>JAKVBD010000242.1 GCA_022446985.1 Lentisphaerales bacterium | reverse complement strand
GAAGCAAATCGACAAAGATTTGAAAGCTTTAAATCAAATTCTTAGTGAGCATAAAAGAAGTGCGATCTTCCCAAATATGATGAACATGCTCCATAATGGTATGATCACCAAAGAAGATCTCGAACCTTTCAGTGATGAGCTGAAAGAATTACTTGAAAGAGTTCTGGATTCATTTCGCTAGGAAAAGTGGATCGCTGATCTCAAGCCCGGTATTAGCTTTTAAGCTTAAATTATATTTGTTAAGCTGGATTTAACAAAGGGGGTACGAAAGCGACATTCAGTCTATGACTAGCAAAAAACTAAGATAATGATAATCAATGTGATAAAACTAATGACACACCAATAGAAAAAGTGGAGCGGGTGATGAGAATCGAACTCACGCAATCTGCTTGGAAGGCAGAGGCTCTACCATTGAGCTACACCCGCGTCGAAGTGTTCTCATAATAGTGCTATGAAGGTTTCTTTCAATAAGCTTTTGTTAAAAATATGCAAAAAGAGCTTAAAGTTTTTTAAGCGTTATTAAGCATGAAATAAAGTTGGTTGATTTAAGTGTTTGTTAGAGATAGGTTTGGCCGTTTATTTCAAGTGAATACTTCATAGGATTAGAAGCCTGTCAGGGTTTCATTGAGGATTTTTAGTATCTCACTTCTTAAGTCCGAAGTAAGATGCCGGTATTTTTTATCCTGGTTTTTACCTGCAAGTATTTCTTTCAGGTTTTTAAGAGTGATCTTTTTGGCGATAGCGGGTAATTGCTGAAAGTTCTCAGAATAGATCATGTAGCTGAGGGGATATTTGAAGAGGCGTGAGTTAAGGTCGAGCTTTCGAAGAGATTTACCATCTCGAGTCTTTGGGCCTGTGGCTTCGAATGAAGATTGGTAGTCTGTGTTACCTTTTATGGGGGCATTTATATGAGCTTCATCGACAAAGAGCATGTAGTCCAGTAGGGGAGTCAGTTGCCGGGATATATCTTCGAGGTCATCTTTATCGATATTTTCAGTAGCGTTTTCATCAAGGTTTCTTTTATCAAGGATAATGCGTGTTCTGTAAGCAGCCCTTGTAATGAGGTTTGTCATGTGGATCTGGTGTTCCATGACCATAAGAGCGACTATGTCACTTGAGTCAGTGAGGTATTGCTTGGTAGCAAAAAGAGCGGAAAGGTCGGTTATATTGATGTTATCGAGATCTTCATCTGCTTTCCGTAAGTTCCCCAAATGATGGTCTGCAGGAGAGTTTCCTGTAACATACCAGCTGCCCCAACGCTTGTTTATTGGAGTTCGATGATTAACAACTGTAGACATGAGCGAGCCTTCAAGGTTTATGAAACGCGATTTGAGCATACCGCCTGGTACGCTTTGGGTTCGTGCAGAAGAATGACAGTCAAGGCAATCATGATCGTTTCTAATAATGACCGGTTCCTCTAGAGGCTTCTGTTTCATGGTATAAAAAATAGCTCCCAGCTTAGGATCATTGGACATGATTTCCAGAACGTCACTGTTAGGAATCCAGCCAATATAAGTGTTATCATTGAAGTACATAGCACGCGGAGTTTCCGGAGAGATAAGTTCACGCTGGAAGCTGGTTTTTGAAAAAACTAAAGTTTGGCTGGATTTGTCGATACCTAAAGCTTCGAGTACAGCAGGTAGATAACCGAGTTTTTTATCAAAATTCAGTTCTATTTTTGAGGTTGGATTTTCTTTATTAGTACTTCTATTTCGTTGGAGACTTCTGCAGAAGCATAATTAATAGGGGGTAATCAAATGCAGTTTGGGCATGTGAATAGAATTGCCAGTTAATGGCCAATAGAAAAAGATATTTATACATGAACTGAAGCTTATTTTTAATTCAGTCGTTTCTCACCTAAATCACTATAGAACCTAGAATAGTATTTTCATATATGAGTATAAAAATTCTAAAAAATACGATTTCTTGTGAATTTAACTGTATGTAGTCTTATTGTATGATTATTACAATAAGTGTAATGAAATCGATATGTGTATGAACAATTTCGTAAATTGGTGTGGACAAGTCTGGGATAAGGGAATATAGGGCTGCAGAAAAACAGTTTAGTTGAGATTTTGTTTCATTAAGTTTTGGGGAGATAAACGAAATCTTAAAGGGAGGGAGATCTCTCTTGCTTTTTAATTTTGAACTTGCGAGAAATCTTATGAGTACAGATAACATGCTTTATAGTCATGACCATGGGCGTGACAGTTGTGGTGTGGGTTTCATCACCCGTAAAGACGGCCAGCAGAGTCATGATGTTCTTGTAAAGGGACATGAGGCTTTATGCGTAATTCCTCACCGGGGTGGCATGAGTTCTCAGGGAATAGGTGATGGAGCCGGGGTTAATATTGACATATCTTTAAATTTCTTCCGTCGCTTTTTAGATAATGATTCTATTGAACTTGGTGAGTTTGGAGTCGGTAATTTCTTTTACCCAGAAAATGAAGCTCAACATGAGCGTACTACCAAGTTAATTGAAGAGGCTGTTACTAAGCACAATATGTCCATACTTGGCTGGCGTAATGTTCCGGTCAATAATGCGTCTATCAACGATGCTTCGGTTAAGGCGCAATTGCCAATCAAACAGTTGGTTTTTGGCCGTCCTGCAGGCGTAACTGAAGCCGTAGAGTTTGAAAAAATAATTAATGATGCGCTTCTTCAAATGGAAGTCGTTGGCTACAGAGACCCGGAAATGAAAGGCTTTTACCCCATGTCTTTCAGTTCGCGTACGATGGTTTATAAAGGCCGCTTAAACTCACATGAAGTTGTTCCTTACTTTAAGGATCTGAGTGATCCGGCGATGGAAATCCGTATTTTCCTTTTCCATACCCGCTTTTCAACCAATACTGAGCCGGCAGCATTTATGGCTCAGCCTTTCCGTCGTATGGCTCACAATGGTGAGTTGAATACGGATAAGAAAAATAGACTTTCTGAGGATGCGATTGCCAAGCAGCAAAATAAAAAGGTGATCTTTCCTAAAGGACAGTCTGACTCGGCCCGTTTAGACCAAACATTACAGCGGCGTGTCGTCGAAGATGATCTGGATATAGTAACTGCTGTTTTAGCAATGATGCCCCCGGCTTGGGAAAATTCTTCAGATGTTTCCGATGAAGTTCGCGCGATGTATGAGTACTTCTCACTTTACGAAGAGAAAAATGACGGTCCTGCAGCCCTGATTTTCTCTGATGGTGTAAAAGTCGGTGCCAGACTGGACCGCTTAGGTCTTCGTCCACTTCGTTCTGTTGAAACAGAAGAGTACCTCTGTGTTATGTCGGAAGCGGGTCAGATCGATTTTCCACCACAGGAAGTTCTCAAGCGTGGACGCATCGAA
>JAKVBD010000241.1 GCA_022446985.1 Lentisphaerales bacterium | reverse complement strand
GACTTTTGGGAAAAGTTTAGTTGTGAAATTCGTTTAATTTTTTCAGTTCAGGATCACTTCTGAAGGATGGTAGAATCGCAATTATTAGAAGTATTGTTGTGAATTTCATTTTTGCCTTTTGCTTTGTTTTTTAATTTTCCAGAACGGCTTTGAGAACCTATAGCTGAAACGAGCGCAGCGAGTGGAAGCTATTAGGTTGATCAAATTGTTATACTTTTTTATTGGCTTTATTTTCATAGAAGAGCTATACAAACAGTAATTAGCCTGTATTATGATGATGCTTGAAGACACTGTTTATTCTTCTTTCGTTGTTTTATCAGTAATTACCCGTTCTGCAGATTCACACCTCCATTTCGTTGTTTTTCAATAATTCCCCGTTTTGCAGTTTATTTATTCCCACAAGCACTATCTCCCAATATGGGTATTATTTTAATTTGAAAGGATATATTTATGTCTAACATCGTTGAAGGGACCGTTAAGTGGTTCAATGAAGATAAAGGTTTTGGTTTTATTTCACAAGCATCTGGTTCTGATGTATTTGCTCATTATACGTCTATTAAAGGTTCAGGTCACAGAAGCTTAAATGAAGGTCAATCTGTGGAGTTTGTAATCACCATGGGTGCAAAAGGACCACAAGCTGAAGAGATTGTAGCTTTGTAAACAGCTTTAGTTTTTGCTTTTAAGGCAAACCTAGATTGGTTCGTCTTTTCTAGTTAGCAATTAACATTTATATGTAAAGATTTTAAGGCAAACCTAGATTGGTTTGCCTTTTTTAGTTTGCCCAGCAAAGCTGGAATACCCGCTTGGTTGTAATAGGCCGAGATCACCCTGAGATTCAGCGCATTAACTGGGGATCTTCTGTATTATCCGTTTTTTACGGTAAGGCGAAATCAAGAGGTTATTCAAGATTAGATTTAGTAGTGCAGGGAGTCAGATGATTCCATAGTAGTGTTAAAGTCTCGGCCTGTGAAAGCTGGTAACAGTATGGAGGATAAACATGAGATGATCTGCGACCTAAGTTTGCAGGAACCATTGGAGATGCCAAAAGAGCCATTGGTTGCGAAGGGATGAAGTATATGTGAAATGGTAATGAAACTATGTCATTTTCATTTAAGAAGGACACGAAGACATCGGCAGATGTGGTGTCTTAAGTACGGAAACCAGTGAAACGGAATCTAAGTTTAAGCCCGCCCATGAGAGTAGCCAGTAATTTTAAAAGTACGTTGCCTTGAGCTAGAAGGCTTGTAAGTGCAGGTTAAGAACTCGTTCTTATATGGGACACATAATGGAAGAATCAACAGAAATGCAAAGTAGACGAATTTACTACAGCCTGTATTCAAGGTTGCTCTCAGAGTCCAGCCTTTTGGCAGCCTTTAGTAAAGTAAAGAAAGCTGATGGATCTGCTGGAATAGACAGTCAGTCAAGGGCCGACTTTGCTTCGAATAAGGATGATGAAATACGTTTATTTCTAAGTGAACTGAAAACTAAGAGTTAGCGCCCTTAGTCATCAAGAACTGGATAGAGATGAAGCTAACTCTACCTTGCTTGATTATTGCTTCAGATCAACATTCACTCATGATGATTTATTGATCGAAATAATGGGATTCAGTTGTTTTGACGAGCGGTTGAACTCCTGGGACGAAACATTTTTATTTGCAGAGCCATTGAGTCACTCTGATGCTGAAGGTGAAGCAAAGGACATGTATTATTATCATGAAACAAAGTATTGGGAGACAGATATAAGAGTCTGCTTAAAAAGGCCCCCTCAAAAAACAATAAACCTCATAAGTGGCCTTAATTTTATCCAAAAGATTTTTAGTAAAAAATTAGTGTACTAAAAGTCTGCTTAAGTGATATATATTTAATAGTTTTACGCCTCTTTACGTGTTGCTGTAAATCGTCGTAGCTATTTATTTAACTCCATTTGAGGCAGATTATGAATTTTTAGTATGAGAT
The DNA here is from genome assembly GCA_022446985.1 of Lentisphaerales bacterium. Classification (GTDB taxonomy): domain Bacteria; phylum Verrucomicrobiota; class Lentisphaeria; order Lentisphaerales; family Lentisphaeraceae; genus JAKVBD01. Next base: position 1,421 of record JAKVBD010000241.1, on the reverse strand, counting down.
ATTCTTCGTCTTTGTATGCGTAGGCTTGTCTTGTGAGCCATCCTGTTTTTTTGTTAAAGCCCTCCATTGAAGCCGATGTTATAGCCGTTTGCCAATATGCGAGTATTCCTCTATTATGTTTTTTAATTGTCTTAGCCATCGTCTTCATTTCATGAGTTTTACTTTCTGTCGCGAGCTCATACCACCACTCAAACGTAACATCTGCGAGGTATCTGCTTCCAGCATTTCTGTAAATTGTTCCTAATGCCTCTTTGAGGTAATGCGCAGTTGCAAGATCCTCAAAAATGCTTTTACACTGCTCTAATTCTTCAGAAGCTTCAGGGTTTAAATTTTCTTGATTCATGACAAAAAAACACCACCGATTTTTTAAAGCCATCTTTTCAGTTTCTTCTAAGGAATTCATTGTCCTACGTCTGATATTAATGATTTTATCATTCATCAGCTTAATGACATGGAAGTGACCATAGACGGTTAAAGCTTTTGGGAAGTTCTGTAGAATCCAGGAGGTAAAGGAAGGTGCTAGGTCGACTGCAATGGTTTCAATATCGCCTTGGGATCTCTAAAGCTTATGTAAAAATGGCTCAAGACAATCCCCACTTTTGCCTTTTCCAACGAAAAGAACAACTCCAGAAATTTAGTCTCGCACAATTATCAGGTAACCTTTATCTCCAGTTTGTTTTCCCATATAAATCTCATCAACGCCAATAGTTTTGAGATTTTTTAGAGGAATACTTTTAAACTTTTTCTTGAGATGCTTCTTTTCAATATTTTTTACTGTTTACCAAAGAAGATCCAGATATCTTGTAACTGTTTTAATCGTCATCTCACGGCGTAGCTCTATCACTGTTCTTTCAAGAGCTCTGGAAACTCTGCTTGAACTTGAAAAAATAAATTGAACTTTTCCCATTCGAAAAGAGCCACAATTATGGCATTTTAGGCGATGCATCTTAACATTAAAAATGAGTTGTAAACGCCCCATGGGCAAGCCTTTGATTTGCCGTACTCCAATTGCTGTAGCTGTTACTGATAAGCTACCGCATTTTGAGCAACAGAGCTTATTCTTTTTTTAGAAATATGAGCAATTACAACTCCAGGACCATATTCATAGAAATGATGTTGATAACCGGATATTGACTGATTATGCCGAAGTAAGCTGATTGACATAGTTATTCCTTTTTGACAAAATGAATTCTAGCCAATCAGCTTCTCTATTTCAATCTCTTCAGAAGAGATTAGACACAGTGATAAGCATTGCGCAGCAAAACAGCTGAACTTCAAATACTTATTCGTATAAAAAGCGAGTTCGTGAACAGCTTTATTTTGAAAAGATATTGAAGAAGAGCGTTAATTAAATTCGGTAAACCTCCGGCTCTGCCGGAAGGACCCTTATAGTTTTACTTTTTCGGCAGTAGGCCTTTTCC
>JAKVBD010000240.1 GCA_022446985.1 Lentisphaerales bacterium | reverse complement strand
TGGTTAATCGGTTTGCCATCATTGTAATTAGGGTCTCCTTCTACAAATACTCTGTGAACATGCTGCGCTGACTTCTCTGCTACTTTGAGCCAGGCATCTTTGCCCGTCGCCTGGTAGTAAGCAACAGCGCCCTCATACATATGACCGACATTGTAAAGTTCGTGAGAATGAATGACGTGACTGTATGGTTTTTCACCCATTTCACCAACGTTAAAAGTTCCGGTAATGTGATTGACATACAGGTAACCATCGTCCTGTTGAGCAGCAGCAATAATATCAATAATCTCATCCATCTGCTCTTCAAGATCCTTATCTTCATTTGTCATGAGCAATGATGCTGCGCCTTCCATAACTTTGTATAAATCAGAAGTCACAAAGCGATGGGTAAATGGTTTTTCGTCTTCAATTCCTTTCAGGAAATTTGCACAACGCTGCAGATTCTCAACAGCCCGCTCTGTTTTCTCAAGAGCAAACGGTAACGTGCGCTTCTTCTGTGTTTTTAATCTTGGTAACCAGAAACTGTCGTTTAAGAAAACGTTGTTGTACGTTACCGGCTTTATTTCAGATTTTGTGATTGTAGACATACTTATTTCTCCGTAGGGACGACAATCCCTTTCATTATTACATTTTGACATAAAACAAAGATCAGTAAGGTCGGTATAGCTGCGACTAAAAGAGAAGCAAAAACGACACTCTGAGACGAAAACTGTTGTAACTGATAAAGCCACACCATGAGAGTCCACATTTCGCGATCCTGACACAGGATGAATGCAAACATGAAGTTAGCGTAAGCGGCATTAAAAGCTCCCAGAGCAATCACCGCTAGAATCGGCTTGGAAAGGTTCATGGTAATCATCCAGAACTTGTTCCACTCCGTTGCGCCATCGATATCCGCTGCCTCGTAAAGTTCACGTGGCAGGGAATCAAAGAAGCCTTTCAACAGGAAGACTGAGTAACCATTGGCCATAGTCGGCAACAAGAGTGCCGCAAAGGTATTTAAAAGACCAAGATCGCGCAGTAGTAGGAAGTTTGGAATCATCGTTACAACTGCCGGGAAAGCCATAGTGGCAATCAGAAAAAGAAGGATCTTAAACTGACTGGCTAATTTGTAGCGCGACAGTGCATATGCCGCGATAGGATTGACCAAAAGCGACAAGACGATTGATAACAGACAGTAAATAACCGTGTTCGACAAACCTTTTCCGTAAAGTAAAACATACTCAAAAACCATCGTAAAGTTACGGGTAATAAAATTGGATTTAATCTCGCCTTCATTCTTGATCAAAAGTGCATGATCATACTCTTTCTGCGGCATGGCAATATCTGCTGAGCTTTCATATTCACGACCATGAGCTGAGGCAACAGCCGCTACATCGCCATGCTTTTTCTGCAAAAACTGACGCCAGCGAAATTCTGGAGTATCCAGGCTTATATACTGAGCCGGAAGAGTTTCCTCGTTCGATAAAAATAAGACAAAATCAGTTAGCTGGGCACTAGAGTAAATCTTGTCTTGCGGCATAGGAACGTCAGCAAAGCTCGTATAAGTCGTGCCATAGGCCTTATTTAAAAACTTGATTTCGCGGTGCTTCGCAGTGATAAATTTCTGCCAATGGCCTTTAGCCTCTTCACTGACATTTATGAATTGCGGGTGAAGTAAAGTTCTTACCCACTTTTCCATATTTTCAGAAGTTAACTTAACTGTCAGGCTCTCCTGCTCTGCACCGATCTGTTTCAAATAACGGCGATAAGCACCATCAACCGACATGTAGATACGGTCGTCTACAGAAACAGTCTTTTTGAAGTCATAGAAGTCGCGAATCAACTGCGTCTTATTCAACTTATAAGTTCTATCCATCAAGCGCTCAGCCTGGAACTTCAGGAAAAACCAGCTTTCCAAGGGCTCTCCATAGAGTTTATTAAACTGCTCCAGGCTGTTTTCACTGCGCTCCTGGATGAATTCGCGATACTTGCGCTCATTGCGTTGAATAATCTTACCATCTGCAGTTGGACCATACCCAACGAGGTACCATGAAGTCGGTAGATCCTGATTGATGAATTCAATCCAGTCCGTCACCACTGATGCCGAACCTGTTGTCGGCGTTTCTATACCGCGGAAGTTGATGACCTTTTCATTATTGGTCAACAGGTACATCTGCAGGTTTTCGTTATACTTGGACTCCTGCTGCTTCTTGAAAAGCATGGTGTTATCATGCAGAAATGTCGGTACCAGATTAAACTCATTGGCATCCATACGGCTTTTAAAAGAACCCGAAACCATCAGAAGAAATGGGTAGATCATCGTACTCGCACCTATACAAAGCATGATGTACATGATCAGATAGATAAAACGCGAAGACCAGTTCTTCTTTTCAGTTTTTAAAATTATACTCATTATTCAGCTCCCGCTGTAAAATCCATTCGTGAAATACGGCGCATCTGGAACATCGTCAGCCCGATGAGAAGCAGGCCAAGTATCCAGGCCATGGCGATTGCCGTTCCGAAATTCAGGTAAACGTAGGCGTTGTAGAAAATTTCCAGACCGATAACATTTGTGGCGTTATCCGGACCTCCACCAGTCATAACCAGAACATTATCTGCTGACTGGAAAGCACCGATCAAAACGAAGATTAACTGAATTAAAACCAGTGGTTTGATCGTCGGTAAAGTCACGTACCAAATGCGGCGCAGGAAACCGGCGCCATCGATTGAGGCAGCTTCGTAAAGATCTTCCGGCACTGTCTTTAAGGCAGCCAGATAAATCAACGAACCGGGCCCAAGACTTGCCCACGCCAGTGGTAGAATGATCGAGATCATCGCTAAAGTCTTATCTTCCAACCAGCGCTGCGGGCTTATACCAACCATTGCCAGAACTTGATTGAACATACCGGATGATGAAGGCTCATAGAACATCTTCCACATGAGCATGACAACCAGACCGGAAATAATCGCCGGTAGGTAATAAACGACTCTGAAGAAAACCTTACCGTAAGGTATTTCTGAAACAACCAGAGCCAGTACGATCGGTGACAGGAATACCAAAACCAATGACCAGAAAACATACTCAACGGTGCGCCAAAGTGAGATCCAGAAAATTGGATCATAAAGAACAGAGGCAAAGTTATCTACTCCAACCCAGGTCGAACCTCCAAGAACATTATAGTCCTGAAAAGCCATGACTGAACCGTGCAGAAGTGGATAGTAATTAAACACTGCGATGGTGATGATTGCCGGAGCCAGCAAAAAGTAAGCCGGGATGTTTTTCTTCCAGTTACTCTTCTTAACATATGGTGATTTTGGCGGTGTAAAAATACGCCAGACATAGCGAAACAAAACACCAAATGCGATGGCCATGATGACGATCACAAATAGCGCCACCTTGCGGCGTTTATTCATCTCGTCTTCAGG